>NZ_LSFI01000007.1 GCF_001642325.1 Thermodesulfatator autotrophicus
TGCGGACACAGTTGACGAAACACTATGAAATATTTCGAGATTTCTTACGAAAATGGAGTGATAATTTTAAAACCCCTCCAAATAGAACCAATAAAATCGGATACTATTCGGCAAAAAAATGAAAAAGCTTGGTCTTTCTGAAGATTCTGTAGCTGAGGCTATCAAGCATGAGTTCCATTTCGGGGGTCAGAGTGGCCATATTTGCTGGATGATGAGGATTTTGAACATCATGACGGGGTTATAGGCTTTACGGCCGACTTTAGAGAGATGGAGGGAAAAGAGGATTTGTTCGAAGGGTGCCAGTTAATGAGCTCATTGATGCGAGATATGTCTTCTGGGAGATTTTGGTATATGAGATGTTTGCCGATAGTAAGTTGGCCATTGTTTTTCTTGAACATTAAGCAACCCCTCAAGTTTTGAAGCCGTTTCAATATGGGAAACTAAGCTTTTCAGGAATTCCTACAAAGATCTTTAAATTGTTTTAAGTAGTTGGTCTATAACTAAATCAAGATCTTTAAGTCTAGCATTCAAATTCCTACTACTTATGTTAGGTAATCTTTTCATATTCGTTACTTTTACAGAATGAATTTTATTTCCCCATTCTCGAATTCTATGAGCAGCATTATAACCAGTTTTGGTAATCAATTTTGCCTTATAAGTCTCATCAATTAAAGTTTTAAGATTCGGAATCCGAGATAAGTAAATTTCGTTATCATCTGTAATAGTAATATTGTATTTTTTAAGATCTTTTTCTGACCAATCAAATAATTCCAACAAAAATCTTGCCATAAGTATAGTTTCTAAAGCAGCTCGTGTAGAAACGAGGCCAGCAAAATAAGCTTTTGAGTTAAGACATATTTCTGCCTCATTTCTATATTTTTGTACAAGTTTTAACATCAACTTCCAATTTATGCGCCTTTTCATAGATCTATCGAATATATATAAGCTTAAAAATTTAACCTTTATTGCCTATCCATTCTCCGTTATTGACATAATTCAAAGATCTTGGAAATCCGCAAGCATTCCATATTGAATCAAAACAAGGACGTAATATTTTAGCAGGATCAATATCATAAGTTTCAATGAAAATTTCTGGAACTAATAAATTTTCTCGATCAACAGGATAAATTTCAGTTTCGTCACGAAAATGTGAATAATAAGGATATCTTTTATCAAGATGCATATGATAATCTTTTATCTTTACAAAAGATAAGAATACAAAGAACGATGGTTCCGCTCCTAATATTTTTAGGAGTTTTAAATAATTTGCAAAAGATTCAATCACTACTTTTTCAAAAACTAAACTAGGAATTATTAAATTTCCATTTTTAGGAGCCAAGGTATAAGCATTTACCATTTCAATAATTCCATTTTTAAATAACTGAAGATAAAAATTTGGCATTCCTTCTAGAGACTCTGAATAGCTAAGAATACCATCAAGATTATATCTATCTCGGCTTCCAAAGCCATATCCATTTGATATCTCCTTTTTGAAGCTAAAAAATTTAAAAATATCGTATCTTTTTCCTGGATAAAAGCTATTATAAGGAATTATGTGAAAAACAATTTTAGCTCCATCTGGCAATAATATTGGAGTATCATTTGTCTGGATTTTAGATATTCTTTCCAATCTAAAATTACGAACCTTTTCTGCTATCCTTTCAGATAAAGTAAATGCAATCCGTAATTCTGTTATATCCATACGATATTTTCCTTTTGTGCTACGAGAGTAAAATTTGCAATGATCCTTGAATTTTATCCAATGTGGACCAATATAACTTTTGGGAATACGAATAATTAAAGCGTACTTTGAATTTGAAAGTTTAATAGAGTAAACTTCGACATTAAGAATCCTTGGTTCAATTCCTGTTCTTATTATTTCTTCAAGTCTTAATATTTCTTTATCTATGTCTTCAACATCTATTCCTACCAATTCTTTTGGTATTCCATTTTCTTCTGTTATTCCATAGATAATATCTCCTCCGTTTGCATTCGCAAAAGAAGAAATATCTGCCAGAAATTCCTTCTTTTCAGAATCAGTATTGCCTGGCAGTTTTTGTTTGTATTCCAAAGTTTTTTGTTCAATTACCTCGTTTTTTATTAAGGTTTCTAGATCTTCCTCGGTTATCTCATCAAGTGGTTTTTCTAACATTTTATTACTCCGTTAACACAAACTTATTGTCAATCTTTTTGACTATCTTTATTTGAGCAAGTTCTGTTAGTGCTTTCTTGCATATTGCCAGTGATATTTTGAGTTCTTCAGCTATTTCCTCGGCACTAAAAGCCTCATTAGACTCAACTAAAAAGTCAAAGATTTTTTCTTTGATACGCTCCAGGTTTTCGGAAGAAAGGTAGTCGCTCGTAGGTTCGGCGGCTTTTGGGAGGGAGTATTCCGGGGAAAGTTTTTCTTGAATTTCTTCGTAAGTAACGGTTGGTTTTTCTCGCTTTCTTTCTTGGGCCTCTTTGAGGGAGATCACCTTGGTGATTGGCTTTTCGTCCAGGGGTTTGGGGTGGGGGATCTGGCCGTCGAAACGGTCGTATTGTTCGAGGCAGAGGCGTTTGGTGCGGTACTCGCCGAAACGTTCTTCGTCCTTTCGGCGGACGATGGGGAAGGTGTCCAGGATATAGGCGAATTCGTCACGGGTTAGACCGTAAAAATGGGCGAAAATGGCGTCAAGCTCGGCGCGGATTTGGGCCCGACGCTCTTCGTCCCATTTGAAGGGTGGGAGAGGGCATACATTTTTATTGGGATTGTTAGGTTTTAAAGAATAAATGATTTCCAACCAGTCTGGTGGAGTTGCGTTTTTGTGTCCTCCGGTTTCATGGGCGTTTTCCTCCCATTGCTCGCGTATGGCAGAGCGAAGAGTTTCATCAGCTTCAGCCCAGATGTCGTCGGCAAAGGGCTTCATGTCCCAAGCAGTGTAAGTGAGCTCCAGTATGCGGGGAATGGCAAAAAGTAAGTGGTTAATGCTGTAAAAATCAGGCGGAAAAATTGGAAGTTGTTTTACTACAAAAAAATCTAAATGAATTCCGCTAATTTTTTGTCGGGCTGAGTAATTTACTACTAAAGAGTTAAAATTACTACATTGTTTAGAAATAATGATTGGAATTGTATCAGTAGTAGCAACAAATGGCAAAAAACAAAACCAACATGAGTATAAATCTATAGCTCTAGTTATTCTTCTAAATCCCAAAAACCACAACCTAGGCCATTCAGTAATATTTTTATCAATATTATCTAAACGCACCCAATACCAGGGTGTTATTACAAAATTCGGATTGTGTAATTCTTTAGTAGAAATGGAAGGTAAAGGTCTACTAAACGGTCTTTCAGATAAATCTTTATAATCTCCATGTCTATGGTCAAATTGAGTAATCATCTTAGCTTCATATAGAGGTAAGTAAACATCTTCTTCTGCCTTGACAAAAATGTTGCCTTTGAGCTTGTAGCCTTCAGCCTCAAGCTCCTCCCGCGTACGGAAAAGGTGAGAATCGCTGGATATGTTAAACAGACCTTGTTTAAACCGAATATCCCACGGATTACCGTCTTTCCTGGTCTCGTCCACGAGCACCGGGCAGTGGCGGTAAATCTTGAGGGTGAGATCGGCGTCGCTCCTGCGGCGGAAGATGGGGCAGGTGCGGGTGTTGGGGTTCAAGAGCCGGAAATCCTCCGGGGAGAGGCGGAAGCGGCGGTCTTCCTCACGGAGATGTTCGGGCCTCGTCAGGAAAAAGGTAAGCTCCGCCCTCTCGCCACCTTTTCCAGAAAGTCCAAAGAGGCAAAATTTGTAACTGCGATGAATGTTGAACAAGCCCTCCCTATTCTCAAAGTCATAAAGAAAGGCCAGTTCGCCAGATTCGCTTATACTCTGGAAGAATTCCTTGGTGGTGTTGTCGGTGGCGATGCCGGAGGGGATGATCAGGCCCACGCGCCCGTCCCGCCGGCCCATAAGGGTTCGTGCTCGCTCGGCGAAGACAGCGTAGTAATTTATATGACCTTGGGCTGTTAACGGGTATTGGCTTGAATAACGTAAAAAACTGCTAAAACATTTTGTGTCGTAAAGGGTCTTTTGGTACTCCTCATAAAGGAGCGGATCTTCTTCACGTAAGACTTCAATAAGCTTGGCTCGTTGGGCAGCGGTGCGCGCGGAAACTATGTCTTCACGCCTTCCAGCGAAAAACTGTTTATCTTCTACTTGAATCTTTTCCCACGGAGGGTTGCCGAGTACGGCGTGAAAGCCTGGGGCTTCCGTAAGGAAGACCTCGGGGAACTCAAGCTCCCAGTGGAAGAAGCGATGTTTTTGAGCCACCTTCCGGACGGTGAAAAATATTTCCCAGAATCTTTCTTCAGAAATGAGTTGCGGGGGCTTGGGGAGTAGGGATTGGGCAGTGGGGAGTGGGGAGTTGAGGAAATTTTCCATAAGGGTTTTGAGGTAAGCGCGGTATTCCCGAGTTGTCGGTTTACGGACATCTCTGGGCCAGAACCAAAGGGCGCACCAGGCGTCACCTATGGCCTTGAGAAGCTGATACTCCGGACTTTCCGCAAGATGTCTTAAAAGAGACTCCTTGTTCCGGTAATCATCAGGGGTGGCGGTGGCCCGCCGGTCTATTTCCCGCCGAAGTTCAATGAGTTTTCCAAGAAACTTGCGAAGATCGAAATTGCCCCAAAAATCTTGCTGGCCGTGGGCTAAATCTTCGAGTTGTTTCCTGTTAAGTTTCTTTAAATCGGCTTCCTCCTTCGTAAAGACTTCCTGAGGGACAAATTCAAGCTGGTGCAGTCGGAGAGACTTCCGCCTACCAATGGAGACATCCACTTCTTTAAAGAACCAGGCGCCAATCAGGCTGTTGCCACACCGCAGGTGCGCATTGAGAAAGGTGAAAGGCTTGTTGCGGGCGAGGCTTTCTATCCAGAGGGAAAGCTTGGCCAGCTCCACGGCCTCCGGGTTCACATCCACACCGTAAAGGCAACGCTCCACCACCAGGCGCCTGGCCTGGATGAGCATTTCGTCTCTCTCCTGAGCCAGGGGTTCCTCTTCGGCAAGGCCTTTGGCCGGCGTGGCAAAGGGAAGCACTAAAGTAGCCTCGGGAAACTCCTCGCGCCGCCTCTCCCAGGCGGAGACCAGGGCTTCGGCCAGTTCCTCCGCCGCGGCCACAAGAAAGGCCCCGGAGCCCATGGCCGGATCCAGGATCTTGAGGCTCAAGATGTCCTCTGGGGTCAAGGGGGCCGAGGGTGCGCCTTACGACCTCTGTGGTCAGCATTTTGGGAGTGTAATAGGTGCCGGTGCGTTTGCGAAGCCCAGAGGGGATAAGGCATCTTTGGCCCTCTTCGTTTTCCCTTACGGCATAACCCAGAAGGCCCTCGTACATGTGGCCGATGTGCTCGATCTGAAGAGTGCGGTAGCTTACACGCTGGGCTATCTTTTGCCGGCCAACTCTCGCCTCGGTGTTGGTCAAGGCCTTGAGGATTTCGTAGACCACTTCGTTTGAGAGCCTCAGGCGCGCTCCGTCAAGAAGGGAAAAGCGTTCGGGATTGAAAAGGTCGCCGCCGTAAGGCCGAAGATTTAAATCGGGATGAGGACAGCCACGGTAAATCAGGCGAAAGAGGGCCTGAAGCCGAGGCCAGGCGTCGTAGCCCTCGCGAAAGGCCTCAGGGTGTTCTCTTTTTTCCTCTTCCAGGCGAAAAAGGAGCCTGCCGAGACTGTAGGACTCTTCATAAAGAGGCATTCCGTGGGGGAGAAGCTCGCGCTCTTCGGCAAAGAGAATGAAGACCAGGCGCATCATGAGGGCTAAGCCCGCGGCATGAAGTTCCTGCGGGGAAACCGGGCCGTCTATCTCCGCGCGCTCCACAAATATTTGAAGGGCTCGAAGGGCCTGTTCTCCCAAAGTCTCGGTAAGTTCGGCCTGGCGCTTTTCGCTCTCACGGCAAAGCTCAACGAGAAGACGTTTCTTCTCGCCGATAAAACGCTCGAGCCTGAGAAAGGTGTAGAAGGCGTCGAGAACCAGCTTGTCTCCTCGCAGGGCCTCCGCCGAAAAGGTAATCCAGGAGGAGGGAAGCCCCATGGGGGCGTAAAGCAGACGGAAGTGAAGGCCGTTTGTGACCAGGCCTAATGGGCAGTCAAGGCCGCGCAGAAGCCTTTCAAGCTTTACCGTAGGGGAGGCCCGCCATGTATGCCGGCGCCTCTCGTTCCGGTCAAGGGGATGGGCAAAATCAGTTTTATAGACTAGAAAAAGAGGGCTTCCATTGGATAGAATCGCCCCGTAGGGCTTTAAGGTTTCCCGATGCTCTTCAAGGTAAAGGGTGCAGGACTCGGGGACGTCCCTTCCAGTAACCCAGTAAGGGGCACGGTAGCCCAGAAGATCGCCGAAAATAAAATTGAGCCAGTGGCGCAAGATCGGGACGGCTTCTTCGGGAGTATCTTCCAGGCTTCTTATACGCTCCCATTCCCGGAGGTAACGCCGAAAAAGCGGATCGGGGACTTTTTCCGGACCTTTGGAAAAGTGCTGTTTAAGCACAGGCTCGCTTAAAAGCAGGCCGTGGAGATCCACCTGCGAGAGCCAGAGCCGATGATCCCTCGCTTCCTCCACTGATTTTTTCTTCTTACCTCCGCGCCCCATTCACTCTCGGTTAAACTTTACAATAATTTCTTATTTCTCAAGCTCTTCTTCAAATTCTTTTATAAAAACCTTTTTGGAAAGTTGTTTAAATTCGGGAAATTCTTTTACGAAAAGCTTAAACAACTCTTTTGCGCAGTAAACACATCCTCCATCAGCCTGCTTTAAAATATTTAAGACTCTTTCTGCTTCTTCTTTGGTCATTTTCCCTCCAAGTTGAGGTGGACCTTCCCTTTAGAGCAAAACAACGGAGAGAAAGATATTTTAAAAAAATCCGTCTGTTCTGAAGCGTGCTCCAAGGTTAAAGCCACAATTTTTCCATCTTTATCGACATCAACTTATAGATTTTCAGAAACTTCGATAGTTTCAGTTGCTTCTCGATTAGAAAACTCAATTAGTATTGTATCTGTGTCTTCAAAATATTTAACTTTCATGATTGCCTCTAATCCGACCGTTTTCGATCGGGTCTGCTAGTATACAATATACTCAAAATAAGCTGTGCTTTTAAAAGCTTTTATTTTTCCTGAGCTGTTTCGACCAAGGATTCCGGCAAGACAAAACACACACCCACCGGAAATATTTTTACCGTTTTAAGTTCATAGCGCGTTCTGATTCTTTCAGGCTCTCTTGAAAGATCCTCCTCCAGAGTCTTTCGCCGCGCCTCAAGATACTTTATATCCTCGCGCAGGGTCTCATCTATACGCCGAAGCTCTTCAAGAGAAAAAAGAAGCCTTTGCGGACTTTCTTTTTCTTTACGAAGTTTTTCCAGGGTGGCTTCTATTTCCTTTAGGCGGTCGCGAATGACGTTTCTTATTTCTCGGGTTTCAACGGTGGTCTTTTCCTTAAGAAGCTTCCGAAGCTCCTGGAATTTTTTCTTCTCCAGGGCCTCGATTTTTTCTTCGATTAAATCGTGGCTCTTGCGGAAAGAGGAGCGAATTTTTTGGGCCAATTCCCTAGGGATGGGGCGATGCTCTCCGGTAAAGAGAAATCCGAAATCTCTATCCTCGGTCAAATACACCAAAGGTTCACCGGGATTAAAAGAAAAACGAAGAGAAAAAAGTTCCTCATGAAGTTTCAGCCCCTGCACACTTGAGGCCAGGAGTTTCAGAAAGATTACCGCCTGGGGTTCCCTCAAATAAAGATCAGACATAACAACAAAGGAGGCGCGGTGAAGTTTCTCCCCGGTAAAACCCAGGGAATAAAAGGCTTTCTTGAAGACTGAAAAAGCCTTCTGCATGAGGGGATGATTCAGGTGAAGGAGCACCACATCCCGGCAGTCCCGGGCAAGCTCTGGTTTGAAGACCAGTGTAAGAAGCCGCCCTTCGGCATCCCTGATGGTTGAAAGTAGATCTTTTCCCCAGGAAGGTGGAAGACTTTCCAAAAGATATCCTTCCTCAAAACCTTCCCGTTTTTTAAGACCGGGATGCCTCGAAAGTTTAAGGGCCTGGTCGAGAACAAGGCACAAGGTCTCGGGATAAATTTTCTTCTCGTGGCGAATGGTTTCTATTTTCGCCTTGATTTTTCGGATACGTTCCAGGTCGAAAAGTCTTTCTCGAATTTCGTCTTCGAGTTTTCTCCGGGGGGCGAGTCGCTCTATTTCCTGAGGGCTCACCTTCCGGCCAAGCATTCTTTCGTGGAGTTTTTCCTCAAGCACTGCGGCTACAGAACCCAGATCCTCCCGCATCTTTTCCACTTTGTGCACAATGGTGTTCAGAAATTCTGAATCTTTGTGGTCTTGATAGACGAAGTGAAAGATCTTTACTTCTTCGGCTTTCTGGCCGTGACGGTCAATGCGGCCATTTCTTTGCTCAAGACGGTTGGGGTTCCAGGGAATCTCGTAATGCAGGAGATGGTGGCAATGGTTCTGAAGGTTTATACCCTCGGCAGCGGCATCAGTGGCCACCAGGATACGCACAGGATGTTCGGAGGGCGGAGCCTGAAAGGCCTCTTTGATTTTTTCGCGCTCGGAAAGATTCATCCCTCCGTAAAGCGCAAGCACCTTCTCTTCTCCATAGCGGACGGAAAGCTTTTCGTAAAGGTAATCAAGAGTGTCCTTGTATTCGGTGAAGATGATAAGTCGTTTTTGGGCGATCAGATTATCGGCGAGAGAAAATAGAGTTTCCAATTTGGTGTCGGGAAGTTCAGGGGAAGACACTAAATCCCACATGCGGGTAAGAAGCTCCCCTTCTTCTGAAGATATTTCTCCAAGAAGAAGGCTCCCTTCTTTTAAGGCTTCCAGCTCTAAGGCCTGTTTCTCAAGGTCGTCGGCCGAGTCTTCGGCAAGCCTTTCGGCAAGCCGTTCAAAAACCATAGCCTTGGAAGAAGTTTCTTCGGTCATTGAGATTGTAGGCCTGGTTACATGTTCCAAATGAACTTCAAGGGAATTTCGGAAGGCCGCGTAACTTGAGAGCAGGCGCTTTTTGAGAATGGTTAGGGCGAAACGTAAGGCGTTTCTTTGAACTTTGTCTTTAAGCGGTCTAGCAAGTCTCTTCTCAATATAAGCTTCGAGGTAGTCAAAGAGTTCTCTTTCTTTAGGAGAAAGGGCCACTTCCAAGGCCTTGATGGTCCTCTTCGGGAAAGTTCGGTTGGAAACCTCAGGGGTGAGGTCTCTTTTAAGTCGCCGCACCATTACGAGTTTCGCCTGACGGGGGTCCACTTTGGGGCCACGTGTGAAACGCAGGGGATCAAGCAACTCCAGAAGGGCGGTGAAGGACTCAGTATAGCCGTTGTGAGGAGTGGCGGTCAGGAAAAGGCGGTGTTCAAAATGAGGGGTTATCTGGCGGAGGAGCTTCGTGCGATCAGAATCCTGAACATAGTCCTTGCGGCCTGAAGGGGCACAATTATGGGCCTCGTCCACGATAAGAAGATCCCACTTTGAGATACCAGGCTTTCCACCGTTTTTGTTTTCGGTGGTGCTCAGGAACTGCTGGAGATAAGGTTCTCGTTTTAAAAAGTCCATGGAGGTGATAAGCCGCGTGAAGGATTCCCAAGGGTTCACATGAAGCCCGTATTCCCTCTGGAGCCTTAGAATTTCATCACGGTCTATAATCTTGAAGACCAAATTGAATTTAGTAAGCATTTCGTCCTGCCACTGCCTCTGAAGCGAGGCCGGGCAAAGAATCAGGATCTTACGCACACGGCCGCGAGCGAGAAGTTCCTGGAGGATAAGGCCGGCCTCTACCGTTTTCCCGAGCCCCACATCATCCGCAAGAAGGAGAGAGACCCGGGGCATGGCCAGCGCCCTTGCCACCGGCTCAAGCTGATAGGGTTCAATCTCTATAGCCCCACGGAAGGGCGCGGTAAACGAGTCATTGGCGAATACCGAAGCCTCGGTCCACTTGAGAGAAAGAAGAAGCGAGGCCAATCTTTCCGGAGGGTCCCAGTCCGAAAGGTCGGGAAAACTTATCACGTCTTCGACCTGGGGAGAGACTTCAAGCTCCCAGATAAGTTCGAGAGTAGTGCCTAGGCGATGGTCTTCAAGGGATTCCAGGCTGACCTTATGATAAATGTTTTCAGGGCCTGGGTAGGATTGAACATCCTGCACCAGAAAAGTCTGCTTCCTAACCATCACTATCTGTCCAGGTTCGGGGACGACCAGAGGCATAAAAGACATTATAAATGATTTTGTCGAAAATGGGATTCGGATTTTGCCTAAAATGCACCATTTTTACGCCTTTGTATAACTATTTCCTCTAATTCAAGAACTTCTTTACATAATTTACCTCTATTCCCTAACTTGTCCTTATGTTGAGGCAATTGAGAGCCGCGATGAGAACTACATCTTGAGTAAGGATGGCAGGGAGGCGCTACGTGTCTAGATAATGCCCCCAAATTTTTTGCACAACTTAAGCTGCAATCGCCATCACTTCTGACAGCCTTTCAAAGATCCATGCTCACTATAATAATTGATTGTTTGGTCTTCTACTTCTGATTCCCCTTACACATATTACCAATTTACTACTTTATCGCTTGACATCTGTGACCCGCTTATGGCAGGGAAATATGAAGCCTTTCGGATGGGAAGATATGGCTTTTTTCAATGATATTAAGGAATGGGCCTAAAAGGCCCTAGTGTTAAGAGGAAAGGTCCAAACCGAAGAGGTCACCAAACATGCTTTAGTTTTGCTATTTCTTTAAATCTTTGGCTATAACGTCTTCGATCCTACGGAAGTAGAGCCAAAAGGTTGTATTGGTCCAGCACTTTTGACACTCTGGACCTTTTTCAATAAGCCATTTTACTAGCGGCTTCATTTCTAAACTATGATGTGCTAATACCGTATTATATTCTACTAACCATTCTCCCAGCTTCTCGTAAATCTTCATGAAAATCTACAAATTCTCCTGTATCGTCCTATTAAACCTCTCATTACATCAGGGCTTAAGTAGCTCGTAAACACGGGCTTTTCCCAGGTTGGAATATTTCTTCCTCAAATAGCGGATTTGCTCAATGATTTTTTTGGGCCACTGCATTTGTGGTTTCTTTTAGGAATCGTTTTTTGAGGTTGAAGAACAGCAGGATTACCGCCAGCAGCTCCCAAAATAAACCTGAGTTGGCCATTTTATGCCGTAACCTAATGTTTGTATATAGCACCTCCTTTGACGTGCCAAAAGTTCTTGAACTTTTACAAAGAAATTGATTAATAGACTTAACATTGTTCTTATGTTAAGCCCTATACTTTTTTGGAATTTTTTGTTAGGAGAGGATTCTTGGTGGTGATTCTTCTAGGTTGGAGCAGCTTAATGTCAGAAAGGTTACTTCTTAAAAATTGCCTGCAAAAATTGCCTGAGAATTGCCTGCAAAATGCAGGCAATTTGGGCATGAAATTCCATGAAATTCCACGAGTGGCTTTTTCGGGAAAGCCTTCATACTGCTGGGAAACCCTGGTGCGGGAGGGGGGACTTGAACCCCCACGGGGAATAGCCCCACCGGATCCTAAGTCCGGAGCGTCTACCAATTCCGCCACTCCCGCGGCTACTTCAAATTGTCAAGAAAATAGGCTTTCGTCAAGAGGGTAAATAAAAAGGCCCGCTTTTTAGCGGGCCCAGGCGGGAGATTTGCCTATTTTTCCACTTTGACGGGAATTTGTTTGCCTTTAGCTTCCGCTTTTTTGGGTAAAACTATTTTTAGAACACCATTTTTGTACGTAGCTTCAACTTTTTCCGTATCTACATCAGCAGGTAGCTGAATGCTCCTTACAAAACTTCCGTAACTGCGTTCAATGCGGTAGAAGTTTTCTCCTTTTTCTTCGCGTTCCTGTTTTTTTTCACCCCGAATGGTGAGCATATTCCCGGAAACAGTTATCTCAAGTTCATTCGGGTCAATTCCTGGAACATCAGCCCTTACGATTACAGCATCCTGTGTTTCCGAAACATCAAGGGCTGGCACCCACTCAGCCTCAAAAGCTTCAGGTAAAGTTTCTTTTCCAAAGAACTCTGTCCAGAGTCTATCCATCTCACGCTTGAGCTCACGAAGTGGTCTAAAGGGTACGAGCTCAGGCATTGTTATCACCTCCTTATCGTTTTTCTACCGAAAAGATAAGTTCGTTAAAACTGGAGTCAATTGTCTTGATTAGCGTTTTTGGCGGCGGGGGTCGGTAATTTCCTGGATAGCTTCACCGAGTAGATTAAAGGCCAGCACAGTTATTAAAATGGCCATTCCTGGAAAAACTGAAAGCCACCAGGCAATGTCAAGGGTTTCTTTGCCTTCTGTTAACATATTGCCCCAGGAAGGCATAGGAGGCTGAACCCCAAGCCCCAGAAAAGAAAGAGCAGATTCTACCAGAATGGCACTACCCACTCCTAGGGTGGCAGATACCAAAATAGGCGGAAGAGTATTTGGCAAAATGTGAAGAAAGATTATCCGCCAACTGCTGGCCCCTAAGGCCTTTTCTGCCAGGACAAACTCTCTTTCTTTGAGGCTTAAAAATTCAGCCCGCACAAGCCTTGCTACCCCCATCCAGCTGGTAAGCCCTATAACTATCATGATGTTAATTATAGAAGGTTCAAGGTAGGCTATAACAGCCAGAATGAGAAAAATAGAGGGAAAGCAAAGCATTATATCTATGAAGCGAGAGATAAGATTATCAACCACACCGCCGTAGTAGCCGGCCAGAGCCCCAAGCACTACTCCTATGGCCAGAGAAATACCTACAGCGATGACTCCCACTTCTAGAGAAACACGAGCTCCGTAAATAAGGCGGGATAACACATCACGCCCTAAGAGGTCTGTTCCGCAGGGATGAGCAAAACTTGGAGGGCTTAACACGGCTTCTACGTTAACGGCTAGAGGGTCATAAGGAGCAATATAAGGAGCAAATACTGCCACTACTACCAGTAGCAATACTATCGCTCCGCCAGCAAGGCCCAATGGATGACGCAGAAGCTCTCTAAGCATTTAAGTTTTCCCCAGCCTGATTCTAGGGTCAGCCAGGGCGTAACATATGTCAGCCAGCAGATTGCCAAGCAGGGTAAGCACCGAAACTATCACTAAACTTCCCATGATTACAGGATAGTCTCTGGCCATAACCGCCTGCCACATAAGCTGCCCAACTCCTGGAATACTAAAGATGGATTCAAAAATTACACTTCCCCCCACCAGCCCTGGCACTGAAAGACCAAGCAAAGTAATTACGGGAAGAAGCGCGTTTCTCAGGGCGTGTTTGTATATGACTACTCTTTCAGGTAGGCCTTTGGCCCTGGCGGTAACGATAAAATCCTGGCGTAAAACTTCTATCATAGATGAGCGCATAAAGCGAGAGAGGCCAGCCAGGCCTCCAAAGGCTGATACCAGTACAGGTAAAACCAGATGTCTGGCCCAATCAAGGATTTTTTCAAAAGTGCTCATGCTTTCATAGCCCATAAGAGAATGAACGCCAGAGATGGGCAAAATTGGCCACTTGATGCCAAAAAGCCACATGAGAAGGAGGGCCAGCCAGAAGCCAGGCATGGCGTAGCCTATGAAGACAAAAACCGTGGTAGCCCTATCAAAGAGGCTTCCCTCTTTAACAGCAGAGGCCACTCCCAGGGGTAGGGCCACGGCAAAAATTATAATCATGGAAAGAATGTTTATAAGAATGGTGACCGGAAGGCGTTCTTTTATTTTATCCCAAACCGGACGGCGGTCAGGGGCAAAAGAGCGGCCAAGGTCAAGGGTTATAAGCCCTTTTACCCAGCGCAAATATTGTACGTAAAGTGGTTTATCCAGGCCGTACTGAGCACGCAATCTTTCGCGCATCTCGGGAGTGAATTTGGGGTTAAAGTCAGCCATGGGGCTTATAGGTTCTCCTGGGGCAAGCCTTATTACCAGGAATGAAATGATAGTGATTCCCCAGAAAGTCACTACAAGGGTTAGCAAACGACGGAAAAGCCAGCGTATCATGGTTTTGAGGCTCCTGGTTTTGCTTTTTTGAGCTCAGCCTCTGAGGGCCGCAAATAAATGGGTAATAATCTGAAGGGATTATCCACCTTACCGTTCAAGTAGCGCCTTCTGGCTAAAAAAGCCACATTGGCCGGCCTTATGTGACGCAAGTTAGGAGGAGCCATTAAAAATTTGTTCTCCAGTGTTTCTTTAAAGAGAGAAAAATAAGTTTTAGCGCCATCGCCGACAAAATAAGCTGGTTCTTTTATACGGCTAGCAAGCTTTTCTGGCGAAAGCAGGGCAGGGGGCATAATCTCTTCAAGGTGTCCATCTTTTGGTTTATATATAGCCGCATAGACCTGGCTCCTACGGGCGTCAAGAGCGGCGCAAACTGGTTTTTCGGAAAAAACTAAGGAATAAGCCAGGGCTTTAAGGGTAGAAATGCCAATTAGAGGTAACCCGCTTGCTAGGTGAAGCCCCTTAGCCGTAGCAAGCCCTATACGCAGACCAGTAAAACTTCCTGGCCCAAGGCCAATACCAATAGCGGCTATATCTTTTAAACCAAGCTTTAGTTGTTTTAAAAGGTAATCAATGGCAAGCATTAGGCGACGGGAGTGTGTTTCCTGGCTTGAGAGAGTTATTTCTCCGAGTAATTCTTCTCCCACTACAGCCACACCGCCACAGGGGCTTGCGGTTTCTATGCCTAAAACTAAAGAACTTTCACTTTTCATGGCCATCATATTCTGGTTATGATAGGCGGAGAAAGGAGTTTTGCAAGCCATGGAAGACAAAAAAGAGTTTCTGGCTCAAACCATTCTTTTTAAAGGTCTTTCTGACAAACATTTAGAATCCATCAGCAAGATTGCCTATCCTAAAAAAATGCGCAAAGGGGAACTGATTTTTCAAGAAGGAGACGAGTCCCACGGATTTTACATTGTGTATGCCGGGCGGGTTAAAATTTACAAAGAATCTCCCAGCGGCAAAGAGCAGATTATTCATCTTTTTGGTCCTGGAGAGCCTTTTGGGGAGGTACCAGTCTTTTCTGGCTTTGATTTTCCAGCTAACGCCCTGGCTCTTACAGATGGCGAGCTTCTCTATTTTCCCAGGAAAGAGTTTGTAGGGTTGATTAAAGATGATCCTTCCCTGGCTTTAAATATACTTGGTGTTTTGTCGCAAAGATTACGCCAGCTGGTAAACATGGTAGAAGCTCTGGCCTTAAAAGAAGTTTCAGAAAGACTTGCTTCATATTTGCTTTACCTAGGGGAGCAAGCAGGGGGAGATATTTTTGACCTGGGTATGAACAAAACCCAGTTAGCCAGTTTTCTCGGCACTTCGCCAGAAACCCTTTCGCGCATGTTTGGCAGATTGCAGAAACTTGGCCTTATAGAAACTCAAGGAAGACAGGTAAAAATTCTTGATAGGGAAGGACTTTCTGAAGTTGCCGCTGGCATTAAACCCTTTAGCTTGTAGATTGCTTCCCCTGTCCCTGAGACTACTTTGCTCGCAGTGACGAAAAGAGGGTCTTGCGAGGCCGCGTTGGTAGCCGAAGCAATTTCATCCCAATCTACCTGGAGATTACTTCATCGCGCATTCGCGCTCCTCGTATGACCCGGTAGGGTCACTTCGTCGCGCATTCGTGCTCTTCGCATGACGATAGGGGAAATGTGCTCCCTGCAAGATATTTTGCTATGTAAAAAGTCTTCAAAATAGTTTGTCTTTTGGAAGTTGAGTGCTAAAGTATAGCTTATGCGAAAATGGTTGTTTTCTTTAATTTTCGCCTTTTTTCTTCCTGAATTGGCTCTGAGTTCTGATTTACTTACCCTGGAAAAGGCCAAAGAAATCGCCCTAAAAAGAAACTTTTCCTTGATAGCGGCTAAATTGAATATAAAAGCCTCGGAAAACAGGCTAAAGGAGGCCAAAAGCCGCTTTTTCCCAAAAATTGATATATTCTTGCTTTATCAGCGGAGCAATAGCCCTATACAGGTCTTTATGGCCAAGCTGGCCCAGGAAGATTTTAAAAGCCAGGATTTTGAAATTTCCAACTTAAATCATCCTGACGCCCGCACCAATTTGCAAACTGCTATAGAAATTACCCAGCCTCTTTTCAAAAGAGGTGAAGTCATTATTGGCTATCATCAGGCCAAAAAACAGGTAGAAATAAGTTTCCTTGAGGAAAAGGCTTTAGAACAATACATCCTTTACAGAGTAGAAGCTGCTTATATTTCCTGGATTCTTGCAAAAGAAAAGGCCTCTGTTCTCAAAAAGGCGGTAAAAACAGCAGAAGCTAATCTTGAGATGATTTCTAAGAGACTTAAACAGGGGCTTGCTCTGCGTTCAGACCTGCTTCAGGCCCAGGTTCACCTGGCAGCCCTTAAAAGAGAATGGTTGGACGCTAAAAACAAAATAAAAACAAACCGCTCAAGGCTTAATCTTATCCTGGGGCTACCTATTGATACTGAATGGATACCTGCCTCTGACCCTTTAGCTCGAAGTCAGATAACAAAACCCCTAGCTTACTGGCAAAAACTTGCCCTTAAAAACAGGCCGGACCTTTCTGTTATGAAAGAAAAAACAGCCCTGAGTCAGCTAGAAGTTAAAAAGGCCAAGTGGCGATTTGCGCCAGAAATTAGCCTTAAGGGCCGTTACGAATATAATTCTCAAGGCCTGGGCGGGGTATCTGGAGATTCTTTTACTTTTATGGCCCAGGCTAAATTCAATTTGTTTTCAGGCTTTGGAGATAAAGCTAATCTAGCCAGGGCGCGAGCCGAAGCCCTTGCTGCAGAAGCACAACTGAAAGAATGGGAAAATAAAATTATTCAGGAGGTAGAAGAGGCCTTTTTGTCCCTAAAAACGGCTAAAGCCCAGGTAGAAGTTAGCAAGGCCTCAGTAGCCCAGGCAGAGGAAGGCCTGCGACTAATTAAAAAACGCTATGAAAATGGCCTGGCCAATATAGTTGAACTTTTAGGCGCTGAAACTTCCCTTAAAAAGGCTGAGCTTGAACTCCTCACCGCCAGATACCGTGAGCGCTTAGCTTTTACGGAACTTTTATTCCGAACAGGAAGCCTTGAATAAGGAGAGCTCTATGCCCAAAAAAGCTCTTTTTCTGCTAATTTTAACCATTTTTTTAGCTAATTGTGAAAAAAGAGAAGAACCTCAACAAGCTAAACCCTTTAGCCAGGTAAAAGCAAAAGTCTTTGAAGTTAAGGCTGTGCCTGTTTCATCTTATAGAATATTTCCAGGAAAGGTATGCGCTAAACAAAAAATAACTATCAAGGCCAAGGTTTCAGGTTATGTAGAAGATATCCTGGTCAAAGAAGGAGAGAAAGTTAAGGCTCACCAGGTTCTTTTGCGCATTGATAGCCGTTCTATTAAAGCCCGGCTGAAAGCCATTGAGGCAGAAATAGAGGCCACTATCAAAGAATACGAAGCCGTGCTGGCTCGCTTAAAATATGCCGAAGCCAACCTTAAACGCTTCAAAGCTTTGTGGGAAGAACAGGCTTCCACTAAAGAAGAACTCGAACGAGCCCTTTCTGAATTTAAAAGTCTTAAGGCCAAAAGTGAGGCCTTAAAAGCCCGCCAGATGGCTCTTCAAGCTGAAAAAACTGACATATTAACTCTACTTGACTATGCTGTTATAAAAGCTCCCAGCGAAGCAGTGGTAACCCAACGCCTGGTGGGAAAAGGCAGTGTTGTTAACCCTGGAGAACCCCTTCTTATTCTTGATAATCTAAAGGCTGGTTTTGAATTTTGCGCTGAAATTGACGAAAGCTTTTTCAAACGTTTGAGGCCCGGCCAAATTTTAACCCTTGAATTTCCAAGCCTTGGGAAAACTTTAAATCTCCCCTTAACCACCATAGTGTCCCAGATAGACCCTTCTTCGCGCACCTTTCATATAAAAATTGACTTGCCTTCAGATCTTTGGCCTTCAGGGCTTTTCGGGCAGGTAAAAATACCAGAAGAAGAAACTAAAAAAACTCTCATTCCAGGAGAAGCTTTAATAGTTAGAGGTGATATTTACGGTGTGTTCACCTTAAGTCCTTCTAATACCGCCAGATTCCAGGTGGTAAGAATTGGAAGTGGATACATTTACCAGGATGGAAAATGGATTAAGACGGCTCTTTCCAGGGCTACCCACTGGGAAGTTCTTTCAGGCCTTGAAGAAGGGGAAAAAGTCGTCCTTAGTCCGGAAAAAGTAAAAGACGGAGCCCAGGTCATTTTCTAGCTATGAGAAAAAAAGGGTTTATAAGCAGTATAACAGAATATTTTATAGATTCACCGCTTACCCCGATTGTAATCATAGCTACTCTTATTCTTGGAGTAATGGCTGTTTTAAACACCCCCAGCGAAGAAGAACCCCAAATCGTGGTCCCCATGATAGACATTTTTGTGGAAATGCCAGGGGCCACCGCTGAAGAAATAGAAAACCGTGTAGTTTACCCTATGGAAAAGCTACTCTGGGAGATACCCGGAGTGGAATATGTGTATTCCACCGCCATGAATGGCCGGGCTTTAACGGTGGTGCGTTTTTATGTTGGCGAAGACGTTGAAGACAGTCTGGTTAAAACGTACGACAAACTTTATTCACATCTTGATTGGATTCCCCCAGGTTGTTCCCACCCGCTTCTTAAACCGCGTTCTATAGACGATGTCCCCATTGTAGTTCTCACCTTCTGGGGAAAGGGCTATGATGCCCTCACCCTGCGCCAGATAGCTAAAAAGGTAGAGCAGGAAGTAAAACGCATCCCAGGCATATCTGAAACCTTTATAAAGGGTGGCCTTAGAAGAGAAGTCCGGGTAGAACTTGACCCTACAAAGGTTTACGCCCTGGGTCTTGATCCTTTAGATGTTCTTAAAACTATAAGCAGTCAAAATCAGGCACGAATTACTGGCACTTTCAGAGAGAACAATTATCAATTTCAAGTTCGGCTAAACAACTTCATCTCTGATTTGAAAGACCTTGAAAACACGGTAGTGGCGACAGTAGCCGGCAAACCAGTTTTTCTCAAAGATGTTGCCAATATTAGTCTTACTTCAGAAGAGCCGGAAAACTATGTCTTTTTTGTTCCTGGGCCGGCGGCTTCTCAAAAACAAATTAAAGCCCAAACAGGTGAACTCTATCCAGCTGTTTCTTTAGCAATAGCCAAAAGAAAAGGGGAAAACGCCACCAAACTTGCCGAAAAAGTCCTTCATAAAGTAGAAATTCTTAAGGGCTACGTAATCCCTCATGACCTCAATATAACAGTTACCAGAAACTACGGAGAAACTGCCAAGGAAAAAACCGACGAACTTTTAAAACATCTTTTCATCGCCATTTCTTCAGTAGCTATCTTGATAGCACTTTTCTTGGGATTTAGAGCCAGCCTGGTGGTGATGGTAGCTGTTCCCGTAACTTTGGCCATTACCCTGGCCATATATTGGCTTTTTGGCTACACCTTAAACCGTGTAACCCTTTTTGCCTTGATCTTTTGCATTGGCATACTGGTTGATGATCCTATAGTTGACGTTGAAAACATAGTGAGGCACCTGAGACTTCCTGAAAACCGGGGCAAGTCTTTTCGTGATATCATCGTTGGCGCGGTAAATGAAGTAAGGGCTCCCCTGATCCTTGCCACTTTTACGGTGATTGCAGCCATTGCTCCTATGGGTTTTGTGCGAGGCTTAATGGGGCCATACATGCGCCCCATGCCTGTAGGAGCAACCGCTGCCATGCTCCTTTCCATGATAGTTGCCTTTATCATAACTCCCTGGACCGCGAAAAAAATACTATCTAAAAAGGCCCACGGGGAAGAAAAAGAAACTCTTTTCACCCGCTATTATCGCTGGATGATGGAACATCTCATAAGAAGTCCTTTTTGGCGATGGAGTTTTTTGCTACTGGTGGGCTTTCTTTTTGTTCTTTCCTGTTCGCTAATTTATTTCAAAATAGTCCGCGTAAAAATGCTTCCCTTTGATAATAAAAGTGAATTTCAAGTAATAGTGGATATGCCAGAAGGCACCGCGCTTGAAAAAACAGCTAAGGTGGCTCAATCCTTGGGCCAGGTCCTTGAAAAAGAGCCCTATGTTACCGACTACCAAATATACGTGGGAACTTCTGCTCCCTTTAATTTTAATGGCCTGGTTCGCCACTACTATCTGCGTTCAGGGGACAATATTGCTGATATTCAGGTAAACCTTCTTCCCAAACACGAAAGGGATTTACAGAGTCACGACATCGCTAAAAGGGTAAGGGAGAAGTTAAGACCTGTGGCGGAAAAGTATGGAGCTACCATCACCGTGGCTGAAATCCCTCCTGGCCCTCCTGTACTACAAACTCTGGTGGCTGAAGTTTATGGCTCAAATTACGAAGAACAAATTAAACTTGCCCGTAAAGTTAAAGAGATTTTTGCCCGCACTCCTGGAGTAGTAGATGTTGACTGGTATATGACTGAGCCACATACCGAATGGCGCCTCAAAGTTGACACGGTAAAAGCAACTTTGGCAGGTATTTCTCCAGAAAAGATTATAGAAGTCCTTGAAACAGCCATTAAAGGAAAGGTTGCAGGTCTCTTTCATGATGCCAAAGCCTCTGAAGACATATACATCAAAGTGCACTTTCCTGTTTCTCAGCGTTCAAGCCTGCCTGATCTTGAAAGTATCAAGATAAGGGGAGAAAACGGCCGTTTAGTATCACTGGCTGAAATTGCCACCTGGGAAGAAGCCATAGTGCCAAATCCCATTTATCATAAAAACCTGCGGCCGGTGATTTACGTGGTGGGAGATATGGCAGGTAAAGAAGAAAGCCCCATCTACGGAATAATGAAAATAAACAAGCTACTGAAAGAATTAAAGGCCCCCAACGGTGAAGAAATAAAAATTTACTACACCAAACAGCCCTTTTCAGAAAAGGAATGGGCAATTAAATGGGACGGTGAGTGGCATGTCACTTACGAAGTCTTTCGTGATATGGGTCTGGCTTTCGGGGTTTGTGTATTGTTAATCTACATATTGATTGTGGCCTGGTTTAAGTCATATACCGTGCCGTTGGTGCTCCTCGCTCCTATCCCCCTTTCATTAATTGGCATTTTACCAGCCCACGCCTTAACAGGGTCATTTTTTACTGCTACTTCCATGATTGGCTTCATTGCCGGAGCAGGAATTGTGGTGCGAAATTCCATTATTCTCGCTGATTTTATAGAGATGCGTTTAAAAGAAGGCTTGCCTTTAGAAAAAGCCGTGATAGAGGCCGGGGTAGTGCGTTTTCGCCCCATGCTTTTAACCGCCGCTGCCGTGGTAGTGGGAAGCTTCGTAATACTTTTTGACCCTATATTTAATGGCCTGGCCCTATCTCTCATGGCTGGAGAAGTGGCCTCTACCTTATTTTCCCGCATGGTGGTCCCGGTTTTATACTATCTGGAGCATCGTATCAAAACCGAGGGCCGCTTGGTGCTTTAAAACTTATTTTTGATGATTTTGACGATTCAGGTAATGGTGCTATTTAAAAAGTACTATTCAAGTAGTAAACTACTTGACAAATAGGAAAATTGAGTTTAGTTATCGTGAAAAAATAACTTTGCTTTTATTGAAAATGGAAGAAAGAAAGCAGAAAACAGTTGGTTCCCCTGTGGGCTAACCCCTCAACTCCACCCTCAATCAACCAGATACCCACCTCCATCCCTCTTTGGCCCACAGGGGGCCTTTCTATTATAACGCTACCTGAAATGAAACCTCCTTGACGAATTGTTAAAAAACTTTAACTTTTTCTGCGAATAATTGATTCTTTAGTAATACAAGCGGGTAGGAGTTATGGCCAAGGATTACTACAAAATTTTAGGTGTTTCGCGAAATGCCACCCAGGAAGAAATAAAAAAGGCTTACAGGCGTCTTGCCCTGAAATATCACCCTGATCGTAACAGGGGAAATAAAGAGGCTGAAGAACGTTTTAAAGAGATAAACGAGGCTTACGCTGTCCTTTCAGACCCGGAAAAAAGGCGCCAGTATGACAAATTCGGTTCTACTGAATTTCATCGCCGTTATACCCAGGAAGATATTTTCCGTGACTTTGATTTTGAGTCTATTTTTCGTGATTTGGGGATAGGTTTTGACCTGGGGAGCTTTTTTGGTTTTGGAGGAAGACGCCGAGCGAGTACTGGTTTCCGTCTGGACCTGGGAGACCTTTTCAGCCAGGTATTTGGTACCTCTCCAGAGGAAGATTGGTTTACTAAAGAGTCGCACCAGAGTAGGCACACCAGGCAAAATTTTGTCTCAAGCGGGGATGTAGTTCTTGAGCTTCCGGTAACCCTTGAAGAAGTGGCTCAGGGGGCAGAAAAGGTCATATCCGTTGCTCCTACAGGCAAAGCCGAGCGCATAAAAGTTAAAATTCCTCAGGGTATAGAAGATGGCCAGAAGTTGCGCATTACGGCGCAAGGGGCTTATGGCCCTGATGGGCGGCGAGGGGACCTTTATCTCAAGATTAAAATTGAAGAACATCCCTTTTTTGAAAGAGAAGGCCAAGATGTTATTTGTGACCACGAGATAAAATTCTCTGAGGCTGTTTTTGGCACCACTATAGAAGTGCCCACCCTTTACGGTAAAAGGGTAAGGGTAAAAGTTCCCCCGGGCACAAGGGGCGGAGCAAAGCTCAGGTTAAAAGGGCTGGGATTGCCAGATAGAACAGGCCGTAAAGGAGACCAGTTTGTCAGAATAAACATTAAAGTGCCAAAGACCCTTACTAAAGAACAAAAGGATTTGATTAAGAGGTTTGCTGAAGAAGGGCTATAAACTGCGCTGGAAACTTATTAAAGAAATAGCCAAAGATTTACGCTATCTTCTGGCGCGAGATTATCATAAAGAATCAGCCATTAACTTTTTGGCTAACCGCTGGCAATTAAGTGATTTGGAAAGGGAAGTTCTAAGGCGCGGGGTCTTTACCCCTTATGAGGCTCGTGTACGACTTTTAAAAAAGAAAGAAGAAAGCTACATAAGGGGAAGGGCCTTATACGTAGATGGCTTTAACGTGCTAACTACTATAAGATCAGCTATAGCTGGCCTTCCTGTTTTTCTTGCTGACGACGGCTTTTTGCGAGACCTGGGAAAATTAACCCCAAAATTTAAAGCAGACGAAATTTCAGAAAAAGCGCTCCTGCTTTTGATAAAAAAACTCAAAAAACTAAACCTGGAGAAAATAATAATTTATCTTGACAAACCCCTTTCTAAGAGCGGAGAGCTAGCTGCTAGATTGCGCCAGCTTTTTGAAGAAGAAGCCATTTCAGGAGAAGTATTTCTTGTGCCCTCAGCTGATAAGGCCTTACTTGGAATGCCTTTGTTAGCCACCAGTGACGCGGCTTTGTTAGACAGATGTGAGGCGGCCTTTGATCTGGCCGCCTCAGTATTACAGGAGGTTGGGTATGAAGGGCCAGAACTAACCGGCTACCACTTCTCCCAGCTTGAAAATGGGGAGATAAAGCGAGATAATGATCCCGCCAATTACTCCCCCTAAAAAGACTATCATTACTGGTTCAATCATTTGTGACAGTGCATCTACGGTGTTATCTACTTCTTCTTCAAAGAAATCAGCCACTTTATCTAACATTTTTTCAAGGGTACCACTGGCTTCACCCACGCTTACCATCTGCACCACCATGTAAGGGAAAATACCGCTTTTAGAAAGGGGCTCAGCAATGGACTGCCCTTCTTGAACGGACTGGCGTACCTGATTAATAGTCCTTTCTACTACGACATTGCCTGCGGTTCTGGCGGCAATACTCAGGGCATCAATGATGGAAACACCACTCATTATCAAGGTGCTAAGGGTGCGTGAAAAACGAGCTACCGCTACTTTGCGAAAGAGGTTCCCAAAAAGTGGAAGCTTGAGAAATAGGGCGTCAAGGTGAAGCCGGCCTTTTTCCGTACGGTAATATCTCCTTAAAAGAAAGATTGAAAGTATTATGCCTCCGATGAAATGGGGAAAGTATTTTTTGGTTAAACGGCTGGCTTCAATAACTATTTGAGTGGGTAAGGGGAGGGCGTGTCCCATTTCGCTGAACATTTTTTCAAAGGTTGGAACTACGAAGAGCATAATTATGCTTAAAACTATCACCGTAACAAATAAGACGATGGCTGGGTAGATCATGGCTTTTTTCACTTTGGCTTTAAGGGCAAGGCTTTTTTCCATATAAGTGGCTAGGCGTTTAAGAGAAAGTTCAAGATTTCCGCTGCTCTCACCAGCCTCAATCATGTGGTGGTAAAAACGGTCAAAAATTTTGGGATATTGTTTAAGGGCTCCGGAAAAAGGGGTACCTTCTTCTACGTCTTTTTTGATTTTAAAGATTACTTCTTTAAAGTAAGGGTTTTTTTGCTGGTGGGCTAAAGAATCAAGGGCCTGAATTAAAGGAAGCCCGGCCTCAAGCATAGCCGCTAACTGCCTGGTAAATACTACTATTTCCTTTGGCTTTACTTTTTTAGGAGTACTTAGACGGGCTAAGAGTCCTGAGCCTTTGGCCTTTATTTTTACAGGGGTTATTTTCTGGCGTCTTAACTTGATGCGGACGATTTTTTCATCGGCGGCTTCAATGGTTCCTTTTACTGTTTCTCCAGCCGGGTTTTTACCCACCCATTCATATACTGGCATAAACTTCCCCTTCTATCTTATCTTTTTTATTTTCTTTTCGGCAGGATAGAAGGGGAAGTTTATTTTTTATTAACGGCCAATCCAGTAATTGGGGGCTTCTTTAGTGATAATTACGTCGTGGACATGGCTTTCACGCAGGCCAGCCGGGGTAATTCTTACAAAGCGGGCCTTGGTGCGTAGTTCTTCAATGTTTTTGCAGCCACAATAACCCATGCCTGAACGAAGGCCACCTATAAGCTGGTAAATCATGCCTGAGACTGGACCACGATAAGGGACTCTGCCCTCTACTCCTTCAGGCACAAACTTGGCTGGAGAATCGGCTTTTTGAAAATAGCGCTCACCGCCTCCTTTCATCATGGCCCCAAGAGAACCCATCCCACGGTAAACTTTATACGTACGGCCTTCGTAAAGAATCATCTCTCCAGGTGCTTCATCTGTGCCGGCAAAAAGCGAACCAATCATCACGGCGTGTGCTCCCGCTCCGATGGCCTTGGTTATGTCACCAGAGAACTTGATGCCTCCGTCAGCAATTACAGGGATTTCATATTTATTGGCCACGGTGGCGCTATTGTGGATAGCTGAAAGTTGAGGAACCCCTACACCGGCTACAATGCGAGTGGTACAAATTGAGCCAGGCCCCACTCCTACTTTTATACCGTCGGCTCCAGCTTTAATAAGGGCTTCAGCCCCTTCAGCCGTGGCAATATTGCCTGCAATCAAGTTGCATTCAGGAAAATGAGCTTTTATGTCTTTTACCGCTTCAATGACGTTTTTAGAGTGTCCGTGGGCAGAGTCAATAACGATTACGTCACATCCTGCTTTTAGCAAGGCCTCTACATGGGCTAACCTTTCTGGGCCAACTCCCACCGCTGCTCCCACCCGCAGGCGGCCAAGTTCATCTTTGCAGGCGTTGGGGTATTTCTTCAGTTTTTCTATGTCTTTAATGGTGATTAATCCTTTTAAACGGAAGTTTTCGTCAACTATCAGGAGTTTTTCAATACGATGTTCGTGAAGAATTTTTTTGGCCTCTTCAAGCGAGATGCCAGGGCCAGCTGTTACTAAGTTCTTAGTGGTCATTACCTCTCGTACCGGGCGGTCTAGTTGGGTTTCAAAGCGAAGGTCACGATTGGTTACTATACCCAAGAGTTTCTTTTCCGGGCCTTCTACTACTGGCACCCCAGATATACGATAATCTTCCATTATCTTTAAGACTTCGCGAATGGAGACATCAGGCCCCACGGTAACCGGGTCAATAATCATGCCATATTCTGACTTCTTTACTTTTTCTACCTCGCGACATTGCTGTTCAATGGACATATTGCGATGGATAATACCAATGCCACCTTCTCGGGCCATACTTATGGCCATGCGTGCTTCAGTAACAGTGTCCATAGCGGCAGAAAGAAGAGGAATATTTAGCGTAATTTTGGGAGTTATTTTGGTTTTAAGGTCAACGTCTTTGGGTAAGACGTGGGACTCTGCCGGCAAAAGTAATAAATCATCAAAAGTATAGGCTTCCTCTATAGGAAGATTTAACATAATCAATCACCTCTTTTTGATTTTATTATTCAACAAGACCTTTCCCCTGCTCAGGCCTAGATGAAAAAATTTTTCCTAGCAAGGGTAAAAGGACTTCTTTTTTGTGCCAAAAAATCTCTCTGGCAACGATGTAGCCCTTACAATAACTCTTCATCACGTAAAGTTTTCCTAATTATTTAGGAAATAATGGGACTTTTTTCTAAAAGATGCAAGAGTATTCCTTCAAGAATTCCGGTATCACTTATAAGAATCCTTTTCGCTTCTAAAAGGTCAAGTAATGCCTGATAAATTAAAGCCCCAGAAAGAATTATATCCTCACGCCCTTCTTCCATACCTTTTAAATATTTTCTGTCGCTGGGAGAAAGACTGGCTAATTTTTTAACCAAATTTTTGAGCGCATTTACTTTAAGCGAATAACCGTGAATTTTAGAAGGGGCGTAACGTTCAAGCCCCTGAGAAAGAGCGGCCAGGCAAGTTGCTGTACCTCCAGTGGCTATCAGAGTAGCAGGCTTTGGGCTTAAATTTTTTATTTCGGAAAGAATGGTTAAAATTTCTTGTGTAGCCCTTCCTATTTCAAGTGGGGTAGGGATATCATCAGAGGAGAAAAATCTATCTTTTAAGAGTACGGCCCCTAACTTGAGGCTTCCGGTTTTTAAAATCTGATAGTCGTCACAAAGTATGTATTCCGTGCTACCTCCCCCTACATCTACAATTAGGGCAGGATAATCCTTTATTTTTAGGCTAAAAAGCACGCCCTTTGCCGTATAAATAGCTTCTTCTTGAGGGGTAAGGACTTTTATGGGGAAGCCGAGGATCTTTTCTGCTTTTTCTAGAAATTTGTCTGCATTTTTAGCCCGGCGAAATACTTCTGTTCCTGCGGCAAAGACATTTTTTACGTTAATTTTATCAAGCCTCTGACGTATTTGTTTAAGGGCCTTAAGCCCCCTTTCAAAAGCCTGTTCAGAAATAAGACCTTCTTTAGCCAACTCTTCCCCTAACCGGACGTTAAAACGCTCTTTGCAAATGGCCCTGAAATGGGGGTTGGCTTGTTTACCAACAAGTAACCTGAAAGTCTGGGTTCCGAGATCAAGACTGGCAAAGGCTGGTTGATTAAGCCTTTCTTTTAAGTCTTTCCCTACTTTGAAAATGATTCTCTTACGGGCAGGGATTATTTGTTCTTCACCTGTTTTAGGATTTTTAAAGAAACGCTCTTTTTGTTTTTTGACAACAAACCTTCCAAAACCACGAATTTCAATACGTTCCTCTTCTTTTAAAGCCTGTGTTAATCTTTCAAAAAGTAGATTGACGATGAACTCCAAGTCTTTACGTTTAAATTCGGGAAATTCCTGCCAGAGTTTATCTATTAAATCGTTTTTATTCATGCTTACTGCCATTTCATTATGTAAAGAGGAGAAAAAATTATAGCCAGCCCTTTACTAATTTTTTGTTCCACCAAAAAACGTTCCCAGAGTTTTTCTTTAGGAGGATAAACTATATAGTAATCTTTAATTCCTGCCAGACTGGCCGCCAGTTCAATAGCCTGATTAAGGTTCCCTAACTCATCTATCAGGCCATATTCTTTAGCGGCTCGGCCGGTGAAAACGCGCCCGTCAGCGAACTTTCTGATTTTTGTTTCCTCAAGCCCTCTGGACTCTTTTATAGCGTTCACAAACTGGAGATAAATGTCATTAATAGTTTGATAAAGGACCTTTTTTTCGTCTTCTGTCAAAGGGCGAAACATATTGCCGGTATCTTTATAGGGGCCACTTTTGAGAATAGTGGCTTCTACCCCGATTTTTTCTAGCAGTTTGCTGAGGTTAGGGACCTGCATCATTACCCCAATACTTCCCGTTATGGTGCCCGGGGCAGCTACGATTTTTTGGGCTCCAAGGGCAACGTAAAGGCCCCCTGAAGCAGCTACAGAACCCATAGAGGCTACCACTGGCTTTTTCTGAGAAAGTTTTTTTAGGGCAAGATAAAGTTCCTGGGAAGCTCCTACTGCTCCGCCAGGGCTGTCAATCCTAACTACTACCGCCTTTATATTTTTATCTTTTTCAAAATTTCTAAGCTCTTTGAGATGCTTTTCAGCCTCTGATATAACCCCTTTTATCTCAATCAGACCTATTTTGGGCCTGGAAGAAAAGGAAGGTTCTCCTTTAATTAAAAAGAAGAGGCTTATAAAAAAAAGAATCAGAAAAAATAGAAAGATTGCCCCTAAAAAGGCCAAAAAATTGGTAAAAATTTTTCTAATGGCCATCTTAGCCCCTTATAAAATTATAAACTAATGAGACCATTGCAAAATATTTTTTGAGACCGCTTCGCCTGTCCCGAGCGAAGCGAGAGATCCCCTCGCAGTGACAGTTAGGAATATGCTCCCCGCAATAACATAAAAAAGTCTCATAGCAACTTCCTTACTGCCTTGTCATTGCGAGCCCCGTCAGGGGCGAAGCAATCTCAGGTGAAGCAAAGCAATCTTTGTCGCCAGGCGACGTAGTCGCCGTGGCGATCTCAATCTAATGTTTTAGAATTTTGCAAAGGTCTCACTTATTTATTTTTTTCGGAGTTTAAGGTTTCTTTAAGAATGGCTCCAAGGGTTATGCTTCCCTTTGGAGTGCCTTTATTAAATTCCTGGTATTGCTTTTTTTCTTCGTCTTCTTTGAGTTTTTTGATGGAAAGTCCAATACGGCGAGCCTGAGGTTCAATCTTCACTACTTTAGCTTTTACTTCCTGGCCGGGTTCAAACATGCCTACGGGTGTTTTTATTTTTTTATCTGAGATTTCTGAGACGTGAATAAGCCCCTCCACCCCTTCTTCAAGCTCTACAAAAATTCCGAAATCAGTAACGTTTGAAACTTTACCAGTTACCACACTGCCTACTGGGTATTTCTCTGGCACGCTTTCCCACGGGTCAGGAGTTAGTTGTTTGACCCCTAAGGCCAATTTTTCCTTTTCACGGTCAATTTTAAGAATAACCGCCTGAATCATATCTCCGGGTTTGTAAAGCTCAGAGGGATGTTTTACTCTCCCCCAGGAAAGGTCAGAGACATGAATAAAGCCGTCAATCCCTTCCATAACTTCTACAAAGACGCCAAACTCAGTTACGGTTTTCACCGGAGCTTCAATAACCATGCCTTCAGAAAACTGTTCTAACAGCACATCCCAGGGGTTAGGTTCTACCTGTTTAAGAGAAAGAGAGACCCGGCGGTTTTCGCTATCAACTCCGAGAACCACAACTTCTACCTTGTCTCCAACTTCTAAGATATCCCGCGGGTGTTTAATGCGCTTAGTCCAGGAAAGTTCAGAGATATGGATAAGCCCTTCTACTCCGGGTTCAAGCTCTACAAAAGCCCCAAACTTGGTTAGAGAAACGACCTTTCCTTCAACTCGTTTGCCTTCTGGATATTTTTCTGAGACCGTTTCCCACGGGTCAGGGGTGAGCTGTTTGATGCCAAGAGCTATTTTTTCTTTTTCGCGGTCGTATTTAATGACTTTAACTTTAACTTTATCGCCAATTTTAAAATAGTTTGAAGGATGTTTTACCCGCCCCCAGGAAATGTCAGATACATGTAAAAGGCCGTCTACTCCGCCCAGGTCAACAAAAACTCCGTAGTCAGTGATGCTTTTAACTGTTCCCTCTAGTACCTGGCCTTCCTCAAGGTTTTCCAGCAATTCCTTTTTACGACGCTCGGCCTCTTTTTCTAAATAATTTCGGTGAGAAACTACTATATTGTTTTTCTTGCGGTCAGCACTAACTACTTCCACTTTTAGAGTGGTGCCGATGAGTTCTTCTGGGTTTTTGGGAGGTTTTAAAAAGGCCTGGGAAAAAGGTAGAAACGCCCTTAAGCCTTCCACATCTACGGCGAAGCCACCTTTTATTCGTTCTAAAACGTAGGCCTCTAATGGTGTTTTATCTTTTTGAGCTTGTTCAATTTTACTCCAGGCCTTACGCCTCTGGAGCTTTTTATAAGCTACTCGCACCATTCCATCTGGAGTGCGGAGACTTTCAATAAGGATTTCTACTTCGTCGCCGGGTTTTACCCTGACTTCTCCATTGGGGCCGGCAAATTCCGTGGCCGGAGCAATTCCTTCGCTCTTATAGCCTATGTCTATGAAGACCCACTCAGGGTCCACCCTTAAAACTTTCCCGGTAAGAATTTCTCCTCGGGAAATAGTTTTAAGTTCTCCGGCTAAAAGCTCCTCAAAGCTTTCTTCCGAAGCTTGATTCTGGTTTTCAATAACGTTTTCCATGCCTCAACCTCCCTTAATTTGACTGCACCTTATACCACTTGAATTCATAAAGTTCAACTTAGCAGACCAAGTTTCCCCAAAATCCTTTTCAACCCTTTTCTAAAAAAACTTTTTAAGAAACTCACTTTTTTTGCCGAAGATAGGAAAGACATTGGTCCAAAGACTTTTAGGAGAAAAATTATGAAAGTACTGGTGGTAGATGACTCTAAATCCATCAGACAAATTGAAAAACGTTATCTGACCGGTATGGGCTATGAAGTCCTTGAAGCTGCCAACGGAAAAGAAGCCCTCCAGGTACTTGAAGATAATCCAGATATTGCCCTCATCCTCCTTGACTGGCACATGCCGGTGATGAACGGCTTTGAGTTCTTAAAAGCCGTCCGCCAGGACCCTCGCTGGAATAACGTAAAAATCATGATGGTCACCACTGAAAACCAGGAAAAATGTGTAATTGACGCCATCATGGCTGGAGCCAATGAATATCTCATGAAACCCTTTGATCAGGAAATGCTTGAAAGCAAGATTCGCTGGCTTATGGAGGAGGCCCTGTGAAAAGGATTCGCGTTCTAGTAGTAGATGATAGTCCCCTTGTGCGGCGCCTTATTTCCGAGGCCCTTAAGGCCGACCCTGAGATTGAACTTGTTGGCACAGCTTCTAATGGAAAAGAAGCCATTGATAAAGTCCGCCTTTTGCGCCCAGAAGTGATAACCCTTGATATTGAAATGCCCGTTATGGACGGGCTCACCGCCCTTGAAAAACTAAAGCGCCTTTATCCTAAAGTCCAGGTGATAATGTTTTCCACCCTTACGGAAAAAGGGGCCAAAGAAACCATAAAGGCCCTTTCCCTGGGAGCTTTTGATTTTGTTACCAAACCGTCTTCCCGTTCCTTAAGTGAAAGCATCAAGCGTATAAAAGAAGAGCTTATCCCTAAAATAAAGTCAGCGGTCCCCCAAATAACCACACCAGTTAGACCTGTTCCTCAAAAGCCAGCTATAACGAAACCAGCGGTTAAACCCGTTCAAAGAAGGCCTTTAATTACTGGACGCAGAGAAGTGGTAGCCATAGGAGTTTCAACTGGAGGGCCAAAGGCCCTTTCTGACATAATTCCCAAGCTTCCAGCTGGCTTCCCTGTGCCTATTCTTATCGTTCAGCATATGCCACCTCTTTTTACCGCTCAACTCGCCTCAAGGCTAGACCAGCTCTCAGCCTTGAAGGTGGTGGAGGCCCAGGCTGGGATGCCTCTTGGGCCTGGCAAGGTTTTCATTGCCCCTGGAGACCAGCATATGGAAGTGGCCAAACGCGGAGTGGCCAAGGTGATACACCTTCACAAAGGCCCCCCTGAAAACAGTTGTCGCCCGGCAGTAGATGTGCTTTTCCGCTCGGTGGCCAAAGTTTACGGGGGTCGAAGTGTGGCCATGGTTCTTACTGGTATGGGGCAGGACGGTCTGGCCGGAGCCATGATCTTAAAAGAGGCCGGTGCCCTGATTGTGGCCCAGGATGAAGCCACTTCAACGGTTTACGGTATGCCAAGGGCCGTGGTAGAAGCCGGCCTTGCTGATTACGTGCTGCCCCTTCAAGAAATACCTTTATTTTTACAGAAAATATTCTTGCAACGGAAGGTAGCATGAAACCAGAAGTATATCGTTTTTTTGCTGATTTGGTTTATAAACACAGTGGCATCGTTTTAAAAGAAGAAAAGACTTACCTTATTGAAAGTCGCCTAAGAGAGCTTGCCAGGGCCTTAAATTATCGTGATATTGACCAGCTTTATCAGGTGGCCTCAAAGCGCCTTACTCCACAGCTTCGTGACGAAATAATTGACGCTATGACCACCAACGAAACCTACTTTTTCAGAGATCAGCACCCCTTTGAGGCCCTGCGAAAAGTGGTAATTCCTGAGTTAAAAAAATTCCGAGAAAAAGAAAAGGAGCTTAGGTTCTGGTCAGCAGCGGCTTCAACCGGCCAGGAGCCTTACAGCCTGGCCATGCTAATTCACGAGTACTTTCCCGAACTACTTAGCTGGCGGATTCAAATACTTGCTACAGATATTTCCCAGGAGGCCTTAAAAAAGGCCCAGAAGGGTGAGTACTCCCAGATAGAAGTAAACCGCGGGCTTCCAGTTACCTTTTTAGTCAAATACTTCAAACAAAACGGCGCTAAATGGAAAGTTCAGGATAAAGTGCGCCGAATGATTCAGTTTCGCAAGCTAAACCTGGTAGAGCCATTTCCACCCACTCTGGGTAAGTTTGATGTGGTCTTTTGCCGGTACGTTCTTATCTATTTTTCACCCGAGATAAAGGCCAAAGTGCTCAAAAACATAAGCCGGGTTATGAAGCCTAAAGGTTATTTATTCCTGGGAGCCACCGAGAGCCCACAAGGACTACCTCAGGGCTTTAAACGGAAAGTTATTGGGAGAACCATATGCTATCAGTGGGAAGGTTAAAGTTTTTTCACCTTCTTTTCGAATAAAACCTAAAGGAAGGCCTTTTATAAGGAGGAAAATATGAGCTTTGAAGAAGATGTCTTGAAAGACTTTATAACTGAAGCTAAAGAAAACCTTGAGCGTCTGGACGAAGAGTTTGTTGAACTAGAACAGCGTCCTGAAGATAAAGAGCTTCTATCAAGTATTTTCAGGACCATTCATACTATCAAAGGCACCGCTGGTTTTTTTGGCTTTAAGACCCTTGAGGCTATTGCCCACTTTGCAGAAGATATTCTCTCTAAACTCCGTGACGGCCTGGTAGTAGCAGACGAAGAAACCATTGACATGCTTCTTAAGTCAGTTGACTACATTAAAGCTATCATTGCCGCCCTTGAAGAAACCGGTAAAGAGCCGATAGACGATACCTACCTGGAGTTCCTGGTAGATTTGAGGAACTTTGCTGACAAGGTAGCCAGGCGAGCCGAAGGAGGAGCAGAAGCCCCAAAGCCACCTCAGGAAGCAAAGGCCGAAGAACCTGCCAAGCCCTCTCCCGAAGAAGCTAAAACCGAAGAGGAGGCTAAAACCGAAGAGGAGGCAAAAACCGAAGAGCCTGTCAAAAGTGAAGAGCCCGAGCCCGAAGAGCCTAAAAAAGAAGCTGAAGCCAAAGTCCCTGCCCCTAAAAAAGAGCTTGAAAAGAAAGAGAAAACAACACCTAAATTAGATAAAACGCCACACGTCCAGCTTACTGAGACCCATGTTCGCGTGGATGTTAGGTTACTTGACCAGCTCATGAATCTGGCTGGCGAACTTGTCCTTTCACGCAACAGGCTGGTGCAAATTGCCTCAAAGCTCAATGACTCAGAGCTTCAAAATGCCACGCAAAATCTTTCGCTGGTTACCACCGAACTTCAAGAAAAGATAATGAAAACCCGAATGCAGCCTATTGGCAACGTGTTCAATAAGTTTCCCCGTATTGTAAGAGATCTCGCACGCTCAACAGGCAAGAAGGTAACCCTGCGCATTGAAGGAGCAGATACAGAGCTTGACCGCTCCATTATTGACGCTATTAAAGATCCCCTAACACACCTGGTGCGTAACTCTATTGACCACGGCATAGAAGATCCAGACATTCGGGTCCAGGTAGGCAAACCTCCTGCTGGCACTCTAATCCTCAGGGCTTATCACGAAGGTGGTCAGGTAGTAATAGAAATTGAAGACGACGGCCGTGGTATAGATGTGGAAAAAGTTAAGAAAAAAGCCATTGAAAAGGGGCTTATTACTCCAGCTGAGGCCGAAAAACTAAGTGATAGAGAAGCACTTGCCCTTATTTTCAGGCCTGGTTTTTCCACGGCTGAAAAGGTAACTAATATTTCCGGCCGTGGGGTAGGTATGGATGTGGTAAAAACTAATGTGGAAAAACTTGGCGGAAGTATTGATATTCAGTCTGTCCTTGGGGCTGGCACCACGGTGCGCTTAAAAATTCCTCTAACTCTGGCTATTATCCCGGCGCTGGTGGTTACCTGTAATAGTCAGCGTTACGCAATACCTCAGGTAAGCTTAAGAGAACTGGTAGGCCTTTCTGAAGAAACCCGCAAAAATATTCACCAGATTGGAAGCTCAGAATTTTTCAGGTTAAGAGGCGAGATGGTCCCCATTATCAGGCTTTCCAAAATTCTTGGAGTAGAGCCTTCTTCACAGGAAAACGCTAAAGAAGAAAGTCTGGTAATTTTAACCAGTGGGGCTATGGACTTTGGCCTGGTGGTAGATGAAATCTGGGATTCTGAAGAAATCGTGGTTAAACCCCTTGGTAAGCATTTTAAAGACCTTTCCATTTTTGCCGGGGCTACCATTATGGGAGACGGGAAAATGGCCTTAATCCTTGATGTGGTAGGCATTTCCCGCAAGATAGGCCTTAAGACCGAAGACGTAGACCGCGCTAAAGAAGCAATGGCCACCGAGGCCTTTGCTGAAGATGAACAGCAGTTTATCCTGCTTTTCAATGTTGCCTCAGAAGAACAGTTTGCCATTCCGTTGGCCCTGGTGGCTCGTCTGGACAAGATTTCAGCGGATAAACTTGAGTTTGTAGGTGGTAAAGAAATTATCCAGTATCGCGGACGCAGCATGCCCATTATACGCCTTGAGAACTTCTTGCCTATTCAGCCTTTACCAGAGCAGGATGAGTATCACCTGCTGGTGTTTGCTGAAGGTGAAAATGAAGTGGCCTTCCTGGTATCTCGTATTGTGGATAGTATTCAGACCAAAATAGACCTTGACGAGAAGCTTTACCAAATTGAAGGTGTTTTAGGCTCAGCTATTATCAAGGACCGCACCACTCTTTTCCTTGATGTCTATAAAATTATTGAAATGCACGATCCTTACTTCTTCGTAAAAGTGATTCCTCAGGAAGACAGACCCTACAGGATACTCCTCGCAGAAGACTCGCCGTTTTTCCGCCAGATGATTGCCAACTATCTGGCTTCTTCTGGGTATGAAGTAGAAACAGCGGTGGATGGCCAGGATGCCTGGGAAAAATTACAAAAGGATTCTTATGATGTCCTGATAACAGATATTGAAATGCCTAGAATGACCGGTATTGAGTTAGCCAAGCAGGTAAGAAGTGATGAACGCTTTGCCGATCTTCCAATTATGGCCCTTACTTCCCTTGCCAGCGACGAAGACAAGCGCCGCGGCCTTGAAGCCGGCATTGACGAATATCAGGTAAAACTTGAAAGGAGCCAGGTTCTTGAGGCCCTGGCCAATCTTCTCAAAAGAAAAGCCGAAGCACAGGCGGCATGATGGCGTTTGATCCATATCGCATATTGGGAATAGCGCCTGGGGCCAAGCCCAAAGAGATAAAGGAGGCCTTCAGGCGCAAAGTACGTCACTTGCATCCTGACGCAGGAGGAGAAGAAAAGTTATTTCTGGAACTCAAACGCTCATATGACTTTTTACTGGAAAAATATTCTCCTCTTCGGCTTGAAATTGTTAAAGAAAGGCCAGTTAAAGGAAATTATGTCTTTTCCTTCCTTGATGTAACAGCCGAAGAGTTAGCCCTGGGAGAGAAAGTTACCGTGGCCATTCCTGGCCCTATGATAGAATGTAAAGCCTGTCAAGGCACAGGTAAGAACTTATCCGGCAGAAAAGTAAAATGTACGCTCTGTGAAGGTCTTGGAAAAATTGACCTGGTTAAAGGTATTTCTCAGGTAGTTTGTCCAGAGTGTGGAGGTGTAGGTGAAAAATGGCTTGATTTATGCCCTAAGTGTCGGGGGAAAGGGGTGGTTTCTAAGGACATTGAGATAACTTTGAAACTACCCCTTGGGGCGCGTCCTGGAGATATTCTCTTCTTGTCGGGAGAAAAGTTAAAAGCTGGTGTTGACCTTTACTTTGAACTTATAGTGCACGAAAAAGACGGTTTTTATTTTGAAGGAAATCGGCTCGTTATTAAAGTAAAAGTACCTTTTTGGGAAGTGGCTTTAAGGGGAGAAATATCTTTTCGAACCCTTGAAGGCTATGAAAAACTAAAGATTCCTGAAGACCTTTCCCGGGAAGCATATTTAGTTTTTCCCAGGCGAGGAGCTTATTTGCCAGACGGTTCTAGGGATGACCTACTGGTAAAACTTGAGGTCTATTTTCCCACAAATCTTCCAGATGAGGTCTTCAAAAAACTGGAAGAAATAAAAGAAATAGTAAAGGAGGATAAAAATGGGTCTTCCAACTCCTGAAAAACAGGAAAAAAGCATAGTAACTGAAAAGACAAGACTTTTTATTACTTTCTGGCTGGCTGACTTTCTTTTTGCCCTGCCAGTAGAAGAAGTAGTGGAGATAAATCGTTCCCTTGATATCACTCCCGTGCCCCAGGCCCCTCCTTATGTAAGTGGTATAATCAATTTGCGGGGCCAGATTCTTACAGCCATTGATTTGGCTAAAAGAATTGGACTTAAAAGAGAACGCGAAGCCCATCATAATGTGATTGTTGGCCGCGAAGAAGAGCCCTTAAGCCTTTTGGTAGAACAAATTGGCGACGTACTTGAAATTCCAGTATCTCAGATAGAAGAACCTCCAGAAGTTATAGAAGGGCTTGATACCGATTTTGTAAAAAATGTTTCCAAGCTTCCCGATAGACTCTTGGTAATTCTTGACCCGGAAAAACTGTTTAAAGTTTAAGATTCTATAATTCCGGCGAAATCAAGGAAATGGCGCCAGACTTTTTGTTTTTCTTTGGGAAAGTCCTCCATAATAAGGCTTTCCCAGCGGGGGGCTTTGGGAGTTGAAAGAAGCTTCATGCCAGCCTCTTCAGGGGTGCGGTTGCCTTTCTTAATATTACATTTACGGCAACAGAGAACCACGTTTTCCCAGGTGGTTTTACCACCTCTAGAGCGAGGAATAATGTGGTCAATGGTGCGGTCTTTCGGGTTTTTAACGCTTTTTCCACAATACTGGCAGGTATAGCGGTCTCTCATAATAAGATTAGCTCTTGAAAAGACTACTTCCACTCTTGGTAAACGGTCATAAGAAACCAGATAAATGGCGTCAGGGGCGAGAAAAGAAAGATTAGGGCTCCTGATAAAACGATGGCCATTTCCGTTCCCAGCATAGAACTGTGAAGCTAAAATCCATTCTTCCAGGGTATGGGTGGTCCAGTCAGGGGTGATGACTTTGGCTGTTCCTTTTACCAGGTGACAGATAGCCTTTTGTACCGTAGTGATCTGAATAGCTTGATAACTACGATTAAGTACCAGAACCTTTTCACTTAAGATGTTTCCGTTGCTCTTCAAGGAATCACCTTACGTAAGTTTTGCTGATAATCTAACGCAAAAATAATCTTTTGTCATTCTACTGCTAAAACGTTCAAAAAATGTAACAATTAGGGACAGGCAAAGTTCAGGGAGTTCAGGGAGGTTGGTGATGATACGGGTAAAAATTTGCGGGATAACCAGGGATAGTGACGCTGAGCTTGCTGTTCAGCTGGGAGCACATGCTATTGGCTTTATTTTTTATCTCAAGAGCCCGCGCTACCTCCCAATAGAAAAGGCCAGAGAAATTCGTCAAAAATTACCACCTTTTGTTAATGTAGTGGGAGTTTTTGTAGATGAAGACCCGCAAACTATTAAAGAGATTGCCAAATTGGTAAGCCTTGATTTTATACAGCTTCACGGGAAAGAATCTCCTTGGGTTTGTGAAAAATTTTTTCCCAGAGTAATAAAGGCCTTCAGGATAAAAGACGAAAAAGACCTTCAAAAAATTCCGGATTATAAAGGGAAGGTATCAGCTATTCTTTTAGACACATACGTTAAGGGGGAGCTAGGGGGAACCGGTCGGGTTTTTGATTGGCGTCTGGCCATAAAGGCCAAAAAATTTGGAATACCAATAATTCTTGCCGGGGGGCTTAATCCTCATAATGTTGTAAGCGCTGTTAAGAGTGTTTCCCCTTATGCCATTGACCTCAGTTCAGGGATAGAGATAGCTCCAGGGGTAAAACATCCTTTCCTGCTAAAAGAGTTATTTAAAAACTTAAAAGGCTTGTAATCTTTTAGGTGTTTCTTTATTACTGTTTTAGCGTGTAGTTTTATCCTGATAAGGAAGTAAAATTTCTACTGAATCTGTTTAAAAGTAAAGTTTAAAAGGTGAAAATATGACCAAGGAAAGCGCTCAAAAGCGTAAACATAAAAAAAGCAAGAAAAAAGGCAAAAATTATCCTGGCAAAAACAATAAAAATAAAGAGCTACAAATAATAGAACTAATTTTACGGGAAGGTTATGCTGGATTTCATGCGGTAACCCAAGGCCTTGCTATTAAACCGGGGGACTTTGTTTTGGTAGAATTTCCTGAACAAAAAGAAGTCGCCAAAGTAGTTTCCTTGCCAGTTAGTATTCCAATTTCTCAAGAAGCAATAGATGGTCTCCCCAGGGTTAAGCGCCTGGCCACTTCCAAGGAAATTGAAAAGTATAGGGAAAATTTGGCCTTTGAGGAAAAGGCCTGGAGTATTTGTGAGCAACTGGCTGAAGAGCAAGGCCTTGAAATGAAGCTTGTACGGGTAGAAAGGCTTTTTGACCGGAGTAAAGTCATTTTTTACTATACCGCCGATGGCCGTATTGATTTCAGGCAACTGGTAAAAGACCTGGTAAGGGCTCTTCGCACAAGAATTGAAATGCGCCAGATAGGCGTCCGCCATGAGGCCGGTATGGTGGGAGGTATTGGTTGCTGTGGGCGCGAAATATGCTGTGCTACCTTTCTTAAGAAATTTGATCCTGTTTCCATAAAAATTGCCAAAGAACAAAGCCTCCCCCTTGATCCAGTGAAGATCTCAGGTATTTGTGGAAGACTTCTTTGTTGCCTCCTTTTTGAGCATAATGTTTATGCTGAGCTCTCAGCCAGCCTTCCCAAGATAGGGAAAAAAGTCTCCCTTGAGGAAGTTGAAGGTAGGGTGGTACGCTACAACATCTTCAGAGAATCAGTTACCATTGAGACAGGCGAAGGCGAAGAGATAGAAATAGCGATAGATAACTTTAAAAAGGAGCTAGGATAATGGCTTTTTACATAACGACGCCTATTTACTATGTGAATGCAGAACCTCATCTAGGGCATGCCTACACTACCTTAGTGGCTGACGTGGTTAGCCGTCTTAAAAGGCTTCTTGGTGAAGAGGTCTTTTTTCTTACTGGAACCGACGAACACGGTGACAAAATCGTTCAGGCGGCTCAAAAACAGGGCCTAAGTCCTAAAGAGTATGTTGATAGAATAAGCTCTCTTTTTAAAGATGCTTGGAAACTTTTGAATATTTCCTATTCCAGGTTTATTCGCACCACTGACCCTGATCATATAAAGGTGGTTCAATATGTGCTACAAAAAATTTATGATCAGGGAGACATTTACTTCGCCGAATATGAAGGACTTTATTGTTTTGGTTGTGAACGTTTCTTAACAGAAAAAGAACTGGTTGATGGCCTTTGTCCCGATCACCAGAAACCACCTACACCTTTAAAAGAGGCCAATTACTTTTTTAAGCTTTCCAAATACCAGGACTGGCTTATTGATTATATCCAGAAAAACCCTGACTTTATTACCCCTGAACGCTACCGCAATGAAATTCTTTCTTTTTTAAAAGAAGACCTGGAAGACCTTTGTATCTCTCGCCCTAAAACAAGGCTTACCTGGGGAATTGAGCTTCCTTTTGATAAAAATTTTGTGACCTATGTATGGTTTGATGCTCTAATTAATTATCTTTCAGGAATTGGTTATCCAGAAGACCCTCTCTGGCAAAAATACTGGCCGGCCCATCATGTGATAGCCAAAGATATTCTAAAGCCTCATGCGGTTTATTGGCCAATTATGCTTAAGGCCATGGGGGTTGAACCTTATCATAGCCTTCATGTTCATGGTTACTGGAATGTTGGCGAAACTAAAATGTCTAAATCTTTAGGCAATATCGTGCGTCCTAAAGAGTTGGTAGCCAAGTATGGAGTTGATCAGGTTCGCTACTTCTTGATGCGGGAAATGGCCTTTGGCCTTGACGCTAATTTTAGCGAAGAGGCTTTAAGAACGCGCATTAATGCAGATTTGGCCAATGACCTGGGTAACCTGGTGTTTAGGACCCTTACCATGGTAAAAAAATATTTTGCTGGAAAAGTCCCTGAGTTTTTTGAGCGAGAAAAGGCTGATCAAGAACTCTGGAATTTGTGTGAAGAAAAAGTTTCGGCCTATCTTTCTTTTATGGAAGGCTTTCAGTTCCATCGAGCTCTGGCCAGCCTCTGGGAGCTAATTGGAGAAGCCAACCGCTACGTTGATTATCAGGCTCCCTGGGCCTTAATGAAAAAGGGCCAAAAAGAACGTACGGCCACGGTGATTTATCACTTACTTGAGGTGTTAAGAGTAATAGCCACTGCTCTTTGGCCGGTAATGCCAGAGTCTTGCGAAAAGATTTTACAAAAACTTGGCCTTGAGCCTGAAGACTTTCTCAAAAAAGAATATCTTTACCAGTTTGGTATCTTAAATCCAGGAACCGGGATTACCAGAGGTAAGGCCCTTTTCCCTCGTCTTGAGGAAAAAGAGCCCGAAGAACCAAAAGAGTCAAAAGAACCTGGGAAGGAGGAAAAGGTGTCTCAGGAAGATATGGTATCTTTTGAGGAGTTCCAAAAGCTTGATTTGCGTATTGCTCAAGTGGTAGAGGCGGAAAGAGTCCCCAACACTGACCGTCTTTTGAAGCTCAAGGTTAAATGCCCTGAGGAACGCATAGTTATAGCAGGGGTGGCTGAATATTACACTCCAGAAGAACTAACTGGCAAAAAGGTAGTGCTTCTTGCCAATTTAAAGCCGGCTAAGATTCGGGGGATATTGTCTCAGGGGATGGTCCTTGCTGCCAAAGATGAAAATGGGCTTACTTTATTGGCTCCAGAAAAGGATATCTCCCCTGGGGCTAAGATAAGTTAGCGAAGATAACTTTCAGGGAGGTTATTTAAGGTAAGTTCCTCTATTATTTCCTGAAATCTTTTACGAAATTTTTCTTGTAGTTCTACTATTTCAAGGCCAGCGTAATATTTTTCTCCGTCTTTCCGCACCCAGACCACCCTGGCCCGTCCTTTTACAGGCGGTTTTGTTTCTAAAGAAAACTTTATTCCCTGGCCAGGGCTGAGGCTGGTAAAAGTAGATATACGAAAGCCGCCAAGGCTTATGTCTTCAATCTGAGCGTCAAACACTTGGTAGCCGTCTTCCACTACCCAGTGACAGGGACATTTTAGCGTAAAACGTTCAAAAATTCGTTTGTCTAGCATGTCTTTATTTTTATCGTCTTAGTTTAAGAAGAACTTAAAGCCGAAAAAGGAGAAAGCCCGGGAAATTTTGTCATTTTTTCAATAATTTTTTCCACTTCACGTGCCTGGTGAAGTTTTCCTCTTTTTAAGGCCCCCTGGCGATATATGTTCCCCTTGCGTATGGCTTCTTTTATAACCAGAAGCCTCATAGCCGGGGTTAAGAAGGGGGCTTTGTAAATTTTTGCCAGGGCCTTTAACCGAAAATAATCAAGACCAGGAGTGGAAGAAAGCTGGTCTTTATGGCCTCCTCTTTTAATTACCAGAGGTTCGTTAATTAAAAATACGGGGTAGCGGGCAAGGAGTCTCAGCCAAAGCTCATAATCTTCACAAGCCGGAAAGCTTTCGTCAAAAAGGCCTATCTTATCAAAGACTTCGCGCTTTAACATTACCCCTGAAGGGCTTATAAGGCATAACTCCAAAGCGCGGTCAAAAAAGTATCCTGAAGGCTTTTTGTGTCTCTGGCGAGGGTTTACCCTCTTTCCGCGCCTGATCCAGATTTCTTCAGTTTGTACCGCTACAGCTTCGGGATTTTTTTTAAAGAAAACTATTTGTTTGGCCAGTTTCTCAGGAAGCCAGAGGTCATCACTGTCAAGGAAGGCGATAAAGCTTCCCTTAGCTAACCTGATACCAGTGTTTCTTGCTGCTGAAACCCCCTGCCTCTTCTGTTTGCGAACATAGCGTATGTGATAGCGCGTAGCCAGATAAGGGGTGTCATCAGTTGAGCCGTCATCTACTACAATTAGCTCAAAGTTTTTAAAACTTTGAGCCAGAACAGACTCAATGGCTTCTTTTAGAAAAGCTTTGCGATTGTAAGTGGGAATAATTACTGAAACAAGCGGCCTCATTTGCTTCATTTGTGATAAGGCTCACCAGAAAGAATACTTAAGGCCCGGTAAATCTGTTCGCAAAGGACTAAAACAGCGATTTCATGGCCCAGAGTTAATTTAGAAAGAGATAGCTTTAGATGGGCTTTTTCCAGGACTTCCCGGGAATGCCCATAGGCTCCGCCTATCAGAAAGTGTATTTCTCGTTCTCTTTCAAGGATATTTCCCAAATGTTTGGCCCATTCTCTGGAGCTAAACTCTTTCCCCCTTTCATCAAGGGCAATGATAAAGGCCTTTTCTGTTCCCAAAAGCAGGGCTTTGCCTTCGTTTTGTTTGATTAAGTCAGGAACCCTGGCTTTGACTACTTTCCGTTCCTCAAGTGAAAAGTTTATGTAATTTTTGAGGCGCTTTTCATAGAAGCTAACTCCGTCTTTTATAAAAGAGAATTTAAGCTTTCCTGGTATTACGACTTTTAAAGTGTTTGGCCAGCGCATCAGGGTTTGTCTTCTTTGTAAGGCTTAATATCCAGAATAGGGGTGCCATCAAGCATATCAAGGCCTTCAACTTCAATTATGTTTTCTCTTACTTTTAAGACCTTAACCCGGGAGAGCCCGATGGGATTTGGCCTTACCGGAGAACAGGTGCTAAAAACTCCTCGCTTTTCACCTGGCCGATGCGGGGGTTCCTGAACCATGTGTTTTTCTGGGTCAAATGGCGGGCTTTTATGAAAGGTAAAGATTACCCACAGATAATCGCCTGGCTTTATGTCTTTTAAGCCTAGTTTGTATTCTGGCAAAATATGAAGCTTACCCTTTACCTTGGAAATAGTGTAAAAACGCGGCACTTCTTTGGCTTCAGTATGCACCCAGCCAATGGGTTCAAAACAAATTTTTTCCTGGGTTTTTTCTTTTTTCATACGAAACGTTTTAGCCAGGTTAATACCTGCTCATAGGTTGGAAGGGGTTTTAGACGCCCGTCCGGCGTTCTGTAAGGCCTTCAGCTCAAAAATGTTTTTCCAGTGGCCTGCGGTTCTAAATCTATTCCATTTACCTTTACTGTTGGAGACCCTAAAAAGCCCAGTTCTTCTGCCTCTTTTCTATTTTTAATTTCTTGGGTAGATATTTGGGCGTAAAGGCCTAATTCTTTGACGGCTTTTTCTATTAAAGAAACCATTTTAGGCCAGCTTTTACATTTAGCGAGATATAAAATTTTTATGTCAATGCCTGAAGAATACATTGTTAAAACCCCTGCTTTTGAAGGTCCTCTAGATTTATTACTGCATCTGGTACGTAAAAACAAGCTCAATATATTTGACCTTCCCATCTCCCTCATTACCGAACAGTATTTAGCGTATCTTGAAATGATGAAGGCCCTTGATTTAGATATCGCCGGGGAATATTTAGTTATGGCTGCCACTTTGCTTTATATAAAAAGCCAGATGCTTCTTCCCAGGCCCGAAGAAGATAGCCCCCAAGAAGAAAACATCGATGACCCGCGTCAGGAAATCGTAGAGCCGCTTTTAGCTCTTGCCAAATACCAGAAAGCCGCAGAAATCCTCTGGAAAAGACCAATACTCGGAAGAGACGTCTTTGTGGCTCCTGCTCGGGAAGTGGCTCCCCATGACGAGATCTCTGTTTCTCTTTTTGAACTTCTTTCGGCATTGAAAGAGGTTCTTGGGCGTAAGCCTCCTGCTCCTTTAGAGGTAAAGCGGGCTAGATATTTAATCCAGGAAAAGATAGCCGAAATAGAGGCCCTGCTCAAAGATTCTCCCAGGATGTATCTTAAAGAATTTTTTAAGAAGGCCAAAAGCCGCGAAGAGGCTATTACAGTTTTTTTAGCTCTCCTTGAATTGGCCCAGAGAGGCGCTATCATTCTCGTGCAGGCTGAACCCCTGGCTGAGGTGGAAGTGCTTAAAAGATGAAGTTTTTACTCCTCGGGATTCTCTCTTTTCTTTTGCCTTTGGCTTTTATAAAGCTTTGTTATGCCATAGGAACTATTTCGGTGATAAGGCGTACCAAAGGGGCTCTTTTTGTTTCTACTTCTAAGGCCAAAATAGAAGCTATTCTTGATGAGCTTGAGGGACAGGCAAACTTTCATCTAGTTGATTTAGGTTGTGGTGATGGTAGGTTTTTAAGGGCTGTTTACCGGCGTTTGGGTGTTGCGGGAGAGGGTTACGAAATAAATCCCTGGGCTTATTTTTTAGCCCGTCTCAAAAATATTCTGACCGGGATGCCGATAAAAATTTACCGTAAAAATTTTTTTGAGGCAGACCTTTCAAAATATGACGTCATTTTCTTCTATCTTTTTCCTGACTTATTGCTAGACCTTGCGCCTAAGTTGCGTAAAGAGGCCAAACCTGGAGCCATTTTTATAAGTGCTAATTTCCCTTTACCAGGCTTTAAACCTTACAAGGTTCTAAAAGTGGAAGATCCCATTTATTTTTATCGGGTTTAGGTTGTCCTTTGGCTGAGATTTGCTAACTCTTAAAAGAATTTTGTGAGGAGGATTGATATGTTCAAAGCGGTTTCTTTGGTTCCTTTAGGAAGTGTGCGCCAGGACGTGATTGACGCTATTGCTGGAGGAATCTATGAAAACTTACAGCTTGAAGTTTTTTTTGAAGAGCCGGCTTCTCTTCCTCAGGAGTTTTTTGACCCGGCACGAGGCCAATTCAAAGCCGATGACCTGGTAACTTATTTTCAGCAAAATATAGAGACTCGCTCTCGTTTAAAACTCGGTATTTGCGAAGCTGATCTCTACGCCTGGGATTTAAACTTTGTCTTTGGTATTTCTATTTTAAAGCAGGGTACGGCCTTGCTTTCTTATAAGCGTCTTGACAATAAGTTTTACAACCTGCCGCCCAATGACCGCCTGCTCTATGAAAGAGCCCAAAAAGAAGCACTCCATGAACTTGGTCACGCTATAGGCCTTGACCACTGTGAGGCTCCCTGTGTTATGCATTATTCTAACAGTGTTATGGAGGTTGACGTTAAACCTGCTAAATTTTGCCCTGAATGCTGGCGGAGGTTAAATTTGCTCTTAGGGCGTAATCTTCATTAGAGGTGAAAAATGGCGGAAAAAACTGAAAAACGAGTTATTTTGGGCACAGCTGGCCATATTGACCATGGAAAGACAACCCTGGTCAAAGCCCTTACGGGTATAGATACAGATCGCTTAAAAGAAGAAAAAGAACGCGGCATAACCATAGAACTTGGTTTTGCTCATCTCACTCTTCCCAGTGGTATTCGCCTGGGAATAGTTGATGTGCCAGGGCACGAGCGTTTTGTGAAAAATATGGTGGCTGGAGCCAGTGGAATTGACCTGGTGGCCCTGGTAGTAGCTGCTGACGAAGGCGTTATGCCACAAACAAGAGAGCATCTTGAGATATGTGAGTTGCTCGGGGTAAAAACCGGCCTGGTGGTAATAACCAAAAAAGACCTGGTAGAAGAAGACTGGCTTGAACTAATTAAAGAAGATATCACCGAGGCCTTGAAAGGCACCTTTCTTGAGGGGGCTCCCATAATAGCGGTGTCAGCCACCACGGGAGAGGGCCTTGATGAACTCATTGCCCTGCTTGACGAGCTGGTTAAAAAGGTGCCAGCCCGCCCGGCTAAAGGGCCTTTTAGGCTTCCGGTTGACCGTGTGTTCACCATTAAAGGTTTTGGCACCGTAGTTACGGGCACAGCCCTTTCTGGCAGGATAAAACTAGGCGATGAGGCCATGATTTATCCTCGCGAGCTTTCTACCCGCATAAGACGCATTCAGGTTCATGGAGAGGATAGAGATGAAGCCTTGGCTGGCCAGCGTACAGCTTTGAATCTCCAGGGTATAGAAAAAGAAGAAGTAGAACGAGGCGACGTGGTGGCCATGCCAGGCACTTTGCGGCCCAGTCTTATTCTTGATGTTTCTCTGCGTTATCTTTCAAGTGCTTCAAAGCCTCTTCTACACAACACCAGGGTGCGCCTGCATATAGGTACCAGCGAAGTGCTGGGGCGTGTTTTCCTTTTCGGTAAGGATAAGATAGAACCAGGAGAGGAGGCCCTGGCCCAACTGCGGCTTGAAGAACCTGTTGTCTGCTGGCGTGGAGACCATTTTGTTTTAAGAAGCTACTCGCCTATGGTGACCATCGGCGGAGGCGTGGTACTTAACCCAGTGGCAGAGCGCCGTAAACGTTCTCAAAAGCGCCAGGTAGAAGAATTAAAATTCCTTAAAGAGGCCCCTCTTGAAGAAGTTATTCTTTATCACCTTAAAATGGCCAAGGAAATGGGTCTTCCCGAAGAGGAAATAGCCCTTAGAGTATCTTTGTTTGATGAAGACCTGGCTAAAGTGCTAAAACGCTTGAAAGAGTATGGTAAAATAAAAGAAATTCCCTTTGAAAACAAAAAACTTTATTTGGCTCGGGAAATATACGACCAGATAAAAGGGGAAATCCTTAATCGTTTAAAGAAATTCCACGAAAAGTTTCCTCTAAAGCCAGGACTGACCAAAGAAGAGCTAAGGCAGCGTCTTCCTTCTGGTCTTGATAATCGGGCTTTTGAAAAGATGCTAGAAGAACTCATAGCCAAAAATAAAGTTGTTCAGGAAGAAAAGTTTATAAGGCTTTCTGAACACAAAATAGTACTTGCCGAAGAACAGGAAGCCATAAAACAGAAGCTTGAAAATATATTCCGTAAAGCCGGTGTTACTCCACCAGATAAAGACGAAGTTATTGCTAGCTTTAAGGAAAATGCTCCTGTGGCCCAGGAAATTTTTTCTTTGCTTTTACAGGAAGGAAAATTGGTAAAGCTTCGTGACGAGTTAATATTCCACGCCGATGTTTTAGAAGAAGTTAAAAATAAAGTTATTTCTTTTCTCAAGAATAATCAGGAAATGGCCGTGGGAGATTTTAAAAAATTACTGGGAGGGGCCAGCCGCAAATATACCATCCCGTTGCTTGAATATCTTGACCACCAAAAAATAACCATTCGGGTGGGAGATAAAAGAGTTTTACGTAAAGCCACTTAGGCTAAAATAGAAATATGATTACTCTTACCTTAAAGCATCGCACCAGGTTAAAGGCGCCATTGAAAGAAGAAGAGCGCGAGGAAGAAGTTATCCTTGAGCGCCCTTATCGTATTTACTTAAACGAGGAGCCGGTGGGTTCTTCCATGGTACTGCCTACAGGGCTTGAGGAATTCGGAGTAGGTTTTCTTTTTGCCCAGGGATATTTTGAAGACCCAAAAGTTTTTAAAGAAGTAAGACTTTGCCACGAGAAAGGAAGCATATTTGTTTACGCCGATGTGGAAAAAATAGAAGGAAAAGATTTAATTATTACCTCAGGTTGTGGGGGGACAGGCAAAATATCCCGTGACTTTCTTGAAAAAGAATTTTCTCCCTTGGCCGAGTGGCAGATGAGGCTCTCAGAGGTGAGGGATTTTATTTTGGCTGTTTTAAAAAAATCAGACCTGGGCTTGAGAACCCATTGCGTGCACGCCTGCGGCTACTGGGAAGATGGGCGCTTGCGTCTTTTTTACGAAGATGTTGGCCGTCACAACGCAGTGGATAAGGTAGTTGGGGCCATTTTAATGGGCAAAGCCAGCCCTAAGGGAGCCATTTATACCACTGGGAGGCTTACTTCGGACATGGTTTTAAAATGTGCTCGGGTTGGTATTCCCATTGTTATGTCACGCACGGCAACTTCGTCTTTAGGGCTTGAAATCGCCAAAAGAGCAGGTATTACTCTGGTTTGCTACGCGCGCCCGGAGCGGGTAAATATATTTAACGCCCCGGAGCGCATAATTAACGACTTAGTCTAGGGGTTGAAACGCTATCTTGCTTGAACCGCAGACAGGGCAAGTCCAATCTCTGGGTAAATCTTCAAAAGGGGTTTCAGGAGGAATGTCGTGCATGGGGTCACCCTTTTCCGGTTCGTAAACATAACCACAGGTTTTGCATTGATACTTTTTCATCTTTAAACTCCTTAAATTGAAATTTATATTAATTTAGATTAAATCTAAAATTATAATTAGTCAAGGAGAATGAGATGGCTGACTTTGTGCATCTTCATTTGCATACTGAGTGGAGCCTTTTAGACGGAGCCATACGTTTAAAAGATCTTTTCCCTAAAGCAGTAGAATACGGTTATAAGGCCGTGGCTATTACAGACCACGGAAGCCTATTTGGACTTGTTCATTTTTATGAAAAGGCCAAAGAATTTGGCCTTAAGCCCATTCTCGGCTGTGAACTTTACGTAGCCCCGGGCTCTCGCTTTGAGCGCAAGGCCAAAAGTGCCCACGAGGCGGGCTACCATCTGGTGGTGCTTTGCCAGAACGAAACCGGTTATCGCAATCTTCTGAAGCTTGTGACTCTCGCGAACTTTGAAGGTTTTTACTGGAAGCCCCGGGTGGATAAAGAGCTTTTGCGTCAGTATAGTGACGGGCTTATTGCCCTTTCAGCCTGTCTTCACGGGGAGGTGGCCTCAGCGGCACTTCGCGGCCAGATGGCTGAGGCGCGTAAGCTGGCTAAAGAGTACGCCGAAATTTTTCCAGGCCGCTTTTATCTTGAGCTTCAGGAAAACGACCTCCCTGAACAAAAACAGGTTAACGAAGCCCTGGTGGAGATTGCTAGAGAACTGGGTCTTCCTCTCGTGGCTACTAATGACTGCCACTACCTAAAAGAAGATGATGCCCGTGTTCACGATGTCCTTCTCTGTATTCAGACGAACAAGCTCGTTACTGACGAAAACCGTATGCGTTTTTCTACGGATAAGCTTTATTTTGCTTCACCTGAAGAGATGAAAGAGCGCTTTTCCTGGTGCCCTGAAGCCATTGAAAATACTTTGCGTATTGCTGAAGAGTGTCACCTTGAACTTGAACTCGGAAAACACCATTTTCCTCGCTATCCCTTACCTGAAGGGAAGACTTACGAAGAGGTATTTGAAGAAAAGGCAAGAGCAGGTTTTGAGGAGCGCCTTAAAAAATTGAAGGAATGGCCGGGACTTGCCACCTCTGAAAAGGAATATCGAGAAAGACTTGACCTTGAACTTGAAGTCATAAAAGAAAAAGGCTTTGCCAGTTACTTTCTGGTGGTCTCTGATTTTATTGCCTGGGCTAAAAAGCAGGGTATTCCTGTGGGCCCAGGCCGGGGTTCAGCTGCTGGGTCTCTGGTGGCTTACGCCATGGGCATCACCGAGCTTGACCCTATTCGCTACGGGCTACTTTTTGAGCGCTTTCTAAACGTTGAAAGGGCAAGTCTCCCTGATATAGACGTTGATTTTTGTATGCGTCGTCGGGAAGAGGTAATCCGCTATGTGCGGGAGAAGTATGGCGGAGAAGAGTTCGTGGCTCAAATTGCCACTTTTGGGCAGATGAAGGCCAAAGCGGTGGTGCGCGATGTAGGCCGTGCCCTTGGTATGCCTTATCCCCAGGTTGATAAAATTGCCAAGCTTATTCCTGAAACCCCTGGTATTACGCTTGAAAAGGCCATAGCTACGGAGCCGCGCTTAAAAGAACTCATAGAAAAAGACCCTAAAGTACGGGAACTTATGGCTATTGCCCAGGCCCTTGAGGGGCTACCAAGGCATTCTTCTACCCACGCCGCAGGGGTAGTTATTGCTGATGCCCCCCTTACCAACTACTGCCCGCTCATGAAAGGTGACGAGGAGGAAATCGTCACTCAGTTTGACATGAAGGCTGTGGAAAGGGTAGGGCTTATCAAGTTTGACTTCCTGGGCCTTAAGACCCTTACCATTATTGACCATGCCGTGCGCCTGGTAAGAGAGCATTATGGAGCAGAGATTGACCCTTCGCGCCTTTCCCTTGACGACGAAAAGACTTATGAGCTTTTGAGGCGAGGAGAAACTGACGGCGTGTTTCAGCTGGAATCTGCGGGGATGAAAGAGCTTCTGGTGCGCATGAAGCCTTCGGAGTTTAACGACTTGATAGCTATTCTGGCCCTTTATCGCCCAGGGCCCCTTGAGTCTGGCATGGTTGACCAGTACGTCAAGGCCAAACACGGGGAAATAGAAGTTGAATATCCATTGCCTGAGCTTGAGCCTATTTTAAAAGAGACTTACGGGGTTATCGTCTATCAGGAACAGGTGATGAAAATCGCCCAGGTTCTGGCTGGCTATAGCCTTGGCGAAGCGGATATTCTCCGTCGGGCCATGGGTAAAAAGAAGCCGGAGGTCATGGCCGCCCAGAAGGAGCGTTTTATAAAAGGAGCCACAGAGCGCGGCATTCCTAAAGATAAGGCTGAATACATCTTTGACCTTATGGAAAAGTTTGCCGGTTACGGCTTTAATAAAAGTCATTCAGCCGCTTACGCCCTGGTGGCTTACCAGACGGCTTATCTCAAGGCCCATTATCCCATTTGCTACATGACGGCCCTTCTCTCTTACGAAATGGGAAATACCGACCAGGTGGTCAAATATGTTTCAGTTTGCAAACATATGGGCATAGAGGTTCTCCCGCCTGACATAAACGAAAGTGAGGTAGGTTTTAGCATCAAAGATGGGAGAATTCGTTTTGGCCTGGGGGCGGTCAAAAACGTAGGCGAAGGAGCCATTGAAGAGATTATCAAGGCGCGTCAGGAAGGGCTTTTTAAGTCCTTTGAGGACTTTTGTCTGAGGGTTGACTTAAAGAAGGTAAACCGCCGGGTTATAGAATCTCTCATAAAAGCCGGGGCCTTTGATTCCCTGGGTCATGCAAGGGCGGCCCTTTTTGAAGCGCTACCTGAGATGCTTGATTGGGCTCAGACCCGCAAAAGAGCCAAAGAACAGGGCCAAAAGTCTATTTTTGACTTTGCCAGCAATGTAAATACTTCTAAGGATAGCGCTGGAACTTTTGAGATTCCTGCTAAAGAAGAATGGCCGATTAACACTAAACTTAAATATGAGCGAGAGGCCCTTGGCTTTTACTTTAGCGGGCATCCCCTTGAGCCTTATCGTGAGTGGCTATCTCTTTTAACACCTTACACCGTTTCTTCCCTACTAAAACTTAATTCATCGGTGAAAGTAGGGGTAGGGGGGGCCATTTCTGAAGCCAAGGTCAAAAACACCCGTAAAGGCGATCGTATGGCCATTCTTAAGATAGAAGACGGCTACGAGACGATAGAAGTTATTGTCTTTCCAGACCTTTTGCGCCAGTGTGAAGAATTAATTGACGAAAAAGGCCTGGTTTTTGTGGTAGGCCGTTTTGAGAAAGATGACCGCGGGGCCAAAGTCGTAGCGGAAAAGATAGTCCCTTTAACCCGGGCGGCTGAAGTGATAAACGGGCGCGTTGCTATGGTGTTAAAGGGTGAAGAAACAAATATTTCCCAACTTAAGGCCTTACATGATATACTTAAAGATGCACAGGGGAAGTTCCCGGTGGAGATAAAACTTAAGTTTAACGACGGTGAAGTGCTGATAGATTTAAACGGGGCCTTTAAGCTTGACCCTAGGCCTGAGCTTGCCCGTACCCTTAAAGACATCCTGGGTTATGTGCCCCTTCAGGTGCAGGCAAGCTTTTAGAATTTAAAGGAGCTTTTATGCAGCTAGAAATATTGACCAATTCTGGCTCATTTTAGAGGGCTGATATCTAAGTGAAAGTAAATGATTACCTGTAAATGTGCTGAAAGCGTATGTGAGATTCATGATGATGCCTTTAAGGCGGAAAGAAAGGCTATTCGTGATTTTTTACTTGAAAAAAAGGGCTATCTTCCCGAAGATATAAAAGAAGAGGTCCCTCTAGTTATAGAGGTAGCTAATAAACGACTCCACTCCATGGTTGATATTCTGGTAAATATCGCTGAAAAGCCAGCTATTGTTATAAGGATTAACGAAGGCTCAGTGGTAAGCCGTGAACGGGGCACTATCGCTGCGGCAAGGCTTATTTCCCCTGAAGCGCCACCTCCTATTTGTGTTCAGACAAACGGAAAGGAATTTTCCCTTATTGATACCCATACTAAAAAAAGTTTTTCCCAGTCTCTGGAAGATCTTCCCTCTCGCCAGGAAATGTTAATATTTTTAGATGGTTACAAGCCAAAGCCACTTACTCCCAAACAAATAGAGGGAGAAAAGAAAATTCTCTTTTTTTATGACGGGGTAGGCTGACCTGGGAAAGTAAAGATAGAGGATCTATCTTCTCAGGGCCATGAGTAACAATTTTGAACCAGCTTATTTAAAGCTTCATCGCCAGGGCAAGCTTTTAGAAAGGGCAAGGCTTTTGCGAGAAAGCCTCGCTGCCTGTAATTTGTGTCCGCACGAGTGTGGAGTAAATCGCCAAAAAGGCGAGAAGGGTTTTTGTCGGGTGCTTGATAAACCAGTGGTTTCAAGCTACGGCCCTCATTTTGGTGAAGAGCAGCCCTTGGTGGGCTACGGTGGTTCCGGGACTATCTTTTTTACTTACTGCAATATGGCCTGTGTTTACTGCCAGAACTGGGAGATAAGTCATCTGGGGGCAGGGGAGGAAACCACGGCCGAAGAGCTTGCCCGCATGATGCTGGCCCTTCAGGCAAGGGGTTGTCATAACATCAATTTCGTTACTCCTACCCATCAAATTGCCTTTATTGTAGAGGCTTTAGTTATAGCGGTGGAAAAGGGGTTAAGAGTGCCCCTTGTTTACAACTGTGGAGGGTACGAAAGGGTAGAGACCTTAAAAATTCTTGATGGAATCATAGATATTTACATGCCAGACTTTAAGTATTGGGACGAAGAGATAGCTTTAAAGCTTTCCAAAGTCCCGCGTTATCCCCAAGTGGCTAGAGACGCTCTTAAGGAAATGCATCGTCAGGTGGGAGACCTTGAGCTTGACGACGAATTTATTGCCAGGCGAGGTCTTCTGGTGCGGCATCTGGTGCTTCCAGGTGGCCTTTCAGGCACCAAAGAAGTTTTAAAGTTCATTGCCGAAGAAATATCACCAAATACCTATGTTAACATTATGGACCAGTATTACCCCTGCGGGGATGCCTGGAAGTATCCTCCCCTTGACCGCCGTATTACCCCTGAGGAATACGAAGAGGCCCTACGCTGGGCCAAAGAAGTAGGGCTCAAGCGTCTTGACCAGCGAGCCGAAAGAAAGCTCCTCTGGCTTAGCTTCTAATATGGATAATATTTACGCTATTGGAGATATTCACGGTTGCCTTTACGCCTTTGAAGAACTGCTGGCCAAAATCCCCATTCGTTTGGGGGAAGACTATCTTGTTTTATTAGGAGACTATATAGACCGCGGCCCAGACCCGCGTCGGGTATTGGAAATGGTTATGGAACTCAAAGAATCTTATGGAGATAAAGTCATTGCTCTTATGGGCAATCACGAATGGATGCTTTTGCGATATTTAGAAGGGGACTGGCGCGAAGCTTATCTCGCCAATGGCGGAGACATTACCCTGGCCCAGTTTACCAATGACGAAGGAAAGTTTGAAATACCGCCTGAGTATGTTGACTTTTTAGCAAGTCTTCCTTTATACTGGGAAACTGAACGCTATATCTTTGTTCATGCTGGTTTAAAACCCGGAAGGCCCCTTGATAAACAGCGTTTGGAAGACCTTCTTTTTATTCGGGAAGAGTTTATTTATTCTGATTATGACTGGGGAAAAAGAGTTGTTTTCGCCCATACACCTTTTAGACAACCTTTTTTAGCTCCCAATAAAATTGGTATTGATACCGGTTGTGTTTATGGGGGAGAACTTACTGCCCTTGTTTTGCCAGAGATAGACTTTTATTTTCAACCCTGCCAACGGAGGAGGTGATTTTTATGGCCTTTGATGACGAACGGGAAAGACCTACCTGGCGAGAGATAGACAAAATGCGCGACCGAAGTCCTCACACCAGACACCGCAAAGACGAAACAGCCCTTGAGTCTGCGTTAAAAGACAAATGGATGAAGGAGCGCTATTTAAAAGAAGTAGAAAAGCTTTTTGCCGGTAAAAAGGGTACTCCTGAGCACGACAAAGCGCTTTCACGCATTCACAAAAGTTACGGCACCAATCGTTTTAATAAAGCGGTGAGGGACTACGTTAAAGAATATGGCCTTCCTGAGGACTGGGGCACCCTTATTTTACTTTTGGACCATAGGGATGTAGAAATTGTTTGCGGGGCAATGAAGGCTTTGAAAGAACTTTACCCTGCCAAAGGCCCTGTAGAAAAGCAGGGCTTTTTAAGCAAGATGCGCGTCCTTTCCATGACAGCTAAGTCCGAAAAGGTGCAGGAAGAAGCCATGGCCTTGCTTGACGAGTTAGGTATGTGATGGACACCTCTCTCCTTGACCTTTATCTTTCTGTTCTGGCCGTAGAAAAGGGTTATTCACCTAAAACCGTAGAGGCCTATGCCTCTGATTTAAATGATTTTTTTTCCTTTATTGAGGAAAAAGGTTTAAAAAATCTTTCTGAGGTTAAAGCGCCCCATATTCTCCTTTATCTTGCCAGGCAAAGAGAAAAAGGAATTTCCCCTGAAACCGTGGCCAGAAGACTTTCAGCACTCAGGGGTTTTTTCAAGTATCTGGTTTTAGAACATGACTTTCCTGAAAACCCGGTTACCCTGGTAGAAGGCCCCAGGCTTTCCAGAAAGCTTCCAGTGGTGCTTTCAGCAGGAGAGGTGGAAAGGCTACTTGAGGCGCCGGATATTTCCACTCCACTTGGCCTTAGAGACAGGGCCATGCTGGAATTACTTTACGCTTCAGGCCTGCGGGTTTCAGAGCTTGTTACTTTAAAGCTTTTTGACTTGAATCTTGAAGTGGGTTTTGTAAGGGTAATGGGAAAAGGAGGCAAGGAACGCCTGGTGCCCACAGGGGAAGTGGCCAGAGAATTTATCCAGAAATACCTTAAAAAAGCGCGCCCCAAACTTCTTGGCAAGCGCTTTGATGAGGCTCATATCTTTTTAAACAAAAGGGGAAGGCCCCTTACGCGCCAGCGCTTCTGGCAGATAATAAAGACTTACGCCTTAAAAGCTGGCCTTAACCCCAGAGACATTACTCCCCACAGCCTCAGGCACTCATTTGCCACGCATCTCCTGGAAAGGGGAGCAGACTTAAGGACTGTTCAAATGTTACTTGGGCACGCCAGCCTTTCTACCACCCAGATTTACACCCATGTGCAGGCAGAAACCCTACGTAAAGTCCATGAAAAATATCATCCCCGCGGCTAGTTTAGGGCTGCCTATTAGTATTGAGAAAAAGGCCTCAATGGATGAGGCGCTGGAACTTTTTTCCCTTTCAGGGGAAGAAATTCTCATAGTTATGGCCGATGGTGAATATATAGGGGCTCTTAGCCGAAGGAGCTTATTTAATGCCAAAAGATACGGTCTTAAGGTTAATCTTTCTGAGATAGCGGAAGAAATCCCTTCTGGAGAAACTTTCCCCGGGCTAGAAGTTTTAAGAAATCCTCTGGGGGCATTTTTAGTTCTAAAAGAAACCCCTAAAAGCCTTATAACCTTAAAAGAAGGCCCTTTACTCCAGGAAGGCCTTTTTAAGAAAGAGACTGTTAAGCTTAAAGGAGAGCTTAAGACTTTTGCCCAGATTCTTTGTGAAATAAGTAGCGAACTTGGAGTTTCAGCCTATTTTGTGGGCGGAGTGGTAAGAGACCTTATTCTCAACCGGCCCTGTTTTGACATTGATGTGGTGATTACCAGGAAGGTTCAAAAATTTGCCGAGAAGTTTGCCAGGGCTTTACAGGGTGAAATCATCAAAAAATCACTTTTTGGCACCTTCAAAATAAAAGCCGGTGCTTATATTTTTGACATTGCCCAGATGCGCTGGGAGTACTATGAAGCGCCAGCCAGGTTACCTAGAATAGCCCCTGGCCCCCTGCGGCTTGACCTCTTCCGGCGGGATTTTACGGTAAACGCCCTGGCCCTTTGCCCTGTAACAGGCCAGATCGTTGATTTCTACGGCGGGGTGGCCGATATTTTTTCCCAAAAACTTCGCGTTTTACACGTACTAAGCTTTATTGATGACCCCACCAGGATTTTCAGGGCGGCTCGCTACGCTACCCGCTTTAATCTTGAGCTTACCAAAACTACCCTGAGGGCCATTGATCTGGCCCTTAAGTTTGAGACACTCAATCTTTTAACTCCAGCGCGGCTTCGTAATGAGTTTTTAAGGATTTTTGAAGAAAAAGAGCCGCTAAAGGCAATTTTATTTCTTAAAAAACATAGGATTTTGAAGAAGCTTTTTTCCTTAGACCCTGATGAAACTTTATTTAAAAAGGCCTTTCATTTGGCAGAAGTAGCAGGTCTTGGAGAACGTGCTGAGATTGAACTCGTAGCCTTACTTTTAGCGGGTAGTCCGGAAGAGTTTGCCAAACTTGAGCTTTCAACCAAAAAATTTGAAAGCTACCAGAGGCAAAGAAAATCTTTGGAAGAAAAGGCCTCCTGGCTTTTAGATCCCGCTATACCAGTAAGTGAAAAAGTCTTTTTTTTAGAAAAGTTTCCCAAAGAACTGTTATGCGCTTCGGTTTCTTTTTTAGATGAGGATTTTCTTTTAAGATGTTTTAAACATTACTTCAAAGTTTCGCCAGGCCTTTCTGGCAAAGACTTGAAAAGGCTTGGCTTAAACAGTGGGCCTATTTTAGGAAAAATTTTGAAAAAAATAAGGGCAGCTAAGCTTGATGGCCAGATAAAAGACGGAGAAGAAATTACCTTTTTGGAAAAGGAGCTAAAAAATGGATTTCCTTCCTGATTTACGAATATTGATAATAATGGCTATGCCCCTTTTAGCGGCGGTAACAGTGCACGAATATGCCCACGGCTGGGTGGCTTATAAACTGGGAGACCCTACGGCCAAAATGGCCGGGCGTCTGACTCTAAATCCTATAAGACACCTTGATTTTTTCGGTACCTTGGCCTTTATCATCACCCAGGCCATTGGCTGGGCAAGGCCTGTGCCTGTTGATCCGAGGAATTTGCGTGACCCCAGGCGGGATATGATGCTGGTGGCTCTCGCTGGCCCCTCGGCTAATTTTTTACTGGCAATAGCTTTTGCCATAATGCTGCGCTTTTTTGACTTGATAATCTGGCCTCTTTCATGGTTGGGGAAAGATATAGCTGTTTTTTTTGGTAAACCCATCTTTCTTATGCTGGCTATTGGTATTCAGCTAAATATTGGCCTTGGGGTCTTTAATCTGCTGCCTGTACCCCCTCTTGATGGCAGTAAAATCCTTATGGGCCTTTTACCCAGGGAACTTGCCTATAAATACAGCCGTCTTGAGCCTTACGGTTTTATAGTCCTTCTTTTGCTTATTTTTACCGGGGTGATTCAAAAGATTTTGTTGCCGGTTGTCTGGACCTTGAGCCACCTCTTACGCGGCGGGATTATTTAAATGATGAACGGAATATTACTAAAAGCAACGGGGATATGGATTATTATTTTTATTATCGCCATTATAAAACGGCATAATTCGAGAAAAAATCCTGGTTTCCCTGATGGGATTAAATCTGGCATTACCTCTAAGCGGATTATCATTGGCCATCTTTGTGTTTTTAGTTTCGTTGATTTTTATTCCATTTATTGGCGTGTTGGAACCGGGAACATATATTTTAATCGGATTATTTTGGGTGGTTCTAACGCTCTTGTTTGAATTTATTTTTGCGCACTACGTTGTAGGTAAACCCTGGAAGAAATTATGCAGGTGTTTAATCTCAAAAAGGGAGATTTGTTTATATTAGTTTTAGCTGTTATAGCAGTTTCTCCATGGTTAGCGGCAAAAATAATGAAAAACATTTAAAAAACGGTCATTATATTCTGCTCTCACTTCATTTTTCATTGCAAATTAAACAGACTAGAGCAGCACTACCGTAGGTTGCCCCCTTCTTATAAAGTGATTGTCTGGCAATTCAAATCTTAATTGCAGGCCTTTTATGACCTCTTCTTTCAAATATTACCATCTAAGGGAAGAAAACTTATCACACGTAATAAGTTTATTTTTATTAATGAGAGCGTAAAACAGATGGCAATTTTTGGATTATTTTTGGATTGTCATTGCGAGCCCTCACCCGTCATTGCGAGGGGCAAAGCCCCGAAGCAATCTCAGGTCCCTTCGCTACCGCTCGGGACAAGGATTACTTCGTCGCACTTCGTGCTCCTCGTAAGCTTTTTGTCCTTTTCTTAAAACCATACAATGACCCATTGGGTCACTTCGTCGGCCCTTCGGGCCTCCTCGTAATACAATGACCTGGTAGGGGCACTTTGCCACGGCGACTACGTGGCCTTGCGAGATGCTCTGTAATGTAAAAAATACTTCCATTAATAGCAAACAGGTCTGGTTTTTTTGTATTTTATGCTCATATTTATAGCGAGACCTATTAAGGGACAGGCAAGTTTGAATCAAGTTTGAATAATCAAGTTTGAATAGAAAATAAATATCAGGAGGTGAAATATGCCCGTAGTAATAGGACCTCAGGAAATTAAAGAGTTTGACGTGGATGCCATGGCCATTCGGGTTTTTTTAAAGGCCCTTGAGATTATCGGCGGTCCACGGAAATTAATTGAATACCGCAATCTTACTTGGATTACCAGTTTGATGGAAGCTTCATACGCCATAGTACTGGCAGAAGAGGCTTTCAAAACCGAAGACGACATTGCTGAATTTTTGGGCCTTACCCGCCAGACGGTACGCAATATTTTGCGGGCTGAGCCAGAGCTTGTCTTAAAGAAGCTTGAAGGCGAGTTACAGGAAAAAACCCCGCGGGCTCATACCGCTGGTGGTCTGGCCAAGCTTGCTTATAAAGAGATAAAAGAAGGCCGGGATGCCTTGGTCTTTTTCTCTGCCGTACTTCAGGAAAGTGCCAGAGTGCTCGGGGTAGGCTGGCCAGCCGAAATTTTAGTGCGCATTAAAGGCCTTTCCTGGCCTGCTGATCCTGAAGAAGTAGCCAGCCGTTTAGCCGGCCTGGTTGTTGAGGGCAAGGCCCTTGATGCCCTTGTCCGCGAACATGAAGGCCCTATAGAGCATCCGCGGGTGCTTTTGCATTATCTTGCACAAAAGTTAAAAGAGGCCTAATCCCTGGCTTTATCTACAGAAAAATAAGCCAGAAAGAGGCCCAAAATAGCAAGGACCAGAAGAATAAAAAAGGAAGACCAGATAAGGCCCTCTCCATAGGCTGCTGCCCTTATCAGGTGTGAGGCGTGAGTTAGGGGGAGGGCTTTAAGAACTATTTGTATTAACCCTGGCATATTTTCTACCGGGAAAAAAGTGCCTCCTAGAAAGACCATGGGAGTAATAATAAAGTTGCTGATAAGGGCCTGGTCAGAATGGGCTTTAATCATCATAGCAGAAGTAACCCCAAGGCTTGCAAAGATAAAAGCATTTAAAAACATACCCAGCCAGAAAAAGGGGCCAAAGTTAAGGGAAACCCCAGCTAGCAGAGTAACAAACACAATGATTAAAACCGAAAGAAAGGCCCTGGTAACACCGGCCAGAATTTCACCAAGCACATAGGCCAGGTTTGAGATTGGGGCGGCCTGAAACTCTTCAAAAACTTTTAGATAGAAGCGGGCAACATTTATTTCTACGTTTATGCCAAACCCCTGAGTCATAGAGGAAGCAGCCACAAGCCCGGGGATTAGAAACTCAAGATATGGCCTTCCTGCTACCTCCAGGTGTTTTCCTAGGCCAAAACCAAAAGCTACTAGATAAAGGATGGGGGAGACAGAAAAGGAAAGGAGCATACGTGGCAGGCGATGCCAGATAATTAGTAGTTCCCTCAGGTAAACAGCTAAAAAGCCCTTCATACTTTTCTTCCGGTAAAATGTACAAAGGCGTCTTCAAGGTTTACACGCCTTAAAATAACAGACTCCACCTTTTGGGAAAGCTTTAAGGTGAACTCCTCAGCATCCTCCCGACTGGGGAAAAACCTTGTTTCAAGTTCGGTGCCGCGTACAAGATCAACGGCATATTCTCCAAGTTGTTTGATAAGGGCCTGAGGGGTGTCCAGAGCCACCAGACGCCCGGCATCTATAAATGCCACTCGGTCAGCCAAAAACTCAGCTTCTTCTATATAATGAGTGGTTAAAAGAATGGTGGTGCCTTTTTGCTGGATACTCTTTATAAGCCCCCAGAGCTTTCGCCTTATGTGAGGGTCTAGGCCCACGGTTGGTTCATCCAGGAAAAGAATACGTGGCTCGTGGAGAAGGGCCCTTATGATGAGAAGTCTCCTTCTCATACCTCCAGAAAGGGTTTTTACCTTGACATTGGCTCTTTCCCAGAGCTCAGCAAAACGCAGGAGTTTCTCTGAACGCTTACGAATTTGCTCATGACTTAATCCAAAAAGAAGCCCGTGGATCAGCAGGTTTTCTTTGAGGGTTAGCTCTAGGTCAAGATTGATGGCCTGAGGGACAAGACCTACCATCTTTTTGGCTTGAAGAGGCCTTTTAAAAACATCTATCTCATAAAAAAAGGCCTTTCCTTCAGTTGGCCTAGTTAAGCCGCAAAGGATTCGAATTGTAGTGGTTTTTCCTGCCCCATTGGGGCCAAGAAGGGCAAAAAGTTCCCCTGGCTTAACCGAAAAAGAAATTCCTTTAAGAGCGGTAATTGCCCCGTAACGTTTTATTAGATTTTCAACTTTTATGGCTAACATATTCCCGCAACTTTGTGAATAAAACAAAACTTTAATACACCTAGGAGTTTTTTAAATAAATCAAAAAGAGGGACAGGCAAACTTATTGAGTATTGAGCAAATTTTTTAGTTCAGCTCAAGTTTAGCCGATAAAGATAAATAAAGATAAAAGG
>NZ_LSFI01000070.1 GCF_001642325.1 Thermodesulfatator autotrophicus
AGGGGCCCAGCAATAACAAAGAAGGGGCTAGCCATAATAGCCCCAAAAAATTTCATCTCTTTTGTGCTCCTAATCCTGGCGACAATATAGGAATCATTACAAACCACGAAGTGGCTAAGAAATCTTTGTTCAAGTGTTAGCGAAGGGGGCCGAGATCGCCACGGTGACTACCGGGAGCATGCCTAGCGATGACCCTCAGTAACATGAAAAATGCTCCCATTAATAATTTAAAAACAAGCTAGATTTTAGTTAGTGTTCAAAATTGAAAAGATTTAGAAACCAGACAATCATTGCTGGCTTAAAAACACACTTCCAAGGAGATTTCCGCTAAAAGTTTAGTTGTTTCCTTGCATAACGAAAGTGAGGGCAATCTCGGTCAAAATGTCTGATAATGAACATTATGTAAAATTAAGAAGTCAAGAAAAATTTTGACAGTATATGCTAAGAAAGCTAAAACTGTAAAATGAGACCTAAGGTTGCTTTGGCTGCTGGCAGTATAGGCGAAGCGTTCTTTAAAAGGTCTCGGTAACATAAGGTCCACTGGAGGCCTGATGGGAAAAGGCTCTGTTTTGATAATTGGCGGAGGCATTGCTGGTGTCCAGTCAGCCCTTGATTTAGCTGCCGGCGGCTTTCTGGTTTATCTCCTGGAAAGGAAGCCAGCCATTGGTGGGGTCATGTCTCAACTTGACAAGACCTTTCCCACCAATGATTGTTCCATGTGTATCCTTTCTCCCAAACTTGTTGAGGTAAGCCGTCACCCCAATATAAAGCTCCTTACACTCTCTGAGCCAATTTCTTTAAGTGGCACTCCAGGAGACTTTACCGTCAGGATAAGGCGTTATCCGCGTTATATAGATGAAGAAAAATGCATGGCCTGTGGTGAATGCACCAATAAGTGCCCTAAGAAAGTCCCCAACGAATTTGACCAGGGGCTATCTTCGCGAAAGGCCATTTATTTGATGTATCCTCAGGCCGTCCCCCTTAAATATGCCATTGATCCTGAAAATTGTATCTGGCTCAACAAACCCGGCCGCTGTGGCTTCTGCGCCAAAGTATGTCCATCAGGGGCCATAAATTTTGAACAGAAAATAGAAGAATTAGAACTAAAAGTGGGAGCAATTCTTGTAGCCTCTGGCTTTGAGACTTTTGACCCTTCTTTCCTTCACACTCTCGGCTATAGGAGGCTTCCCCAGGTCATCACTTCCCTTGAGTTTGAAAGACTTCTTTCGGCCTCAGGGCCTACCAGAGGGGAATTACGGCACCCTTTTGACGGAAAACCATTTAAAAAAATAGCCTGGCTACAATGTGTAGGTTCAAGGGATATTAGCCGTGCTAAAGTCCCCTATTGTTCTTCGGTGTGTTGTATGTACGCCTTAAAACAGGCGGTTATAGCCAAAGAACACGCCAGGGGGCCACTTGAAACGGCTATTTTTTATATGGATATGCGCACCATGGGCAAAGGCTTTGAGGCCTATCTAGAAAGAGCCAAAGAAGAAGGCGTGCGCCTGGTGCGCTCACGTATTCATAGTGTGTTGCCTTATGGAGATAAAGCTCTTCTTCATTACTTTGATGAAAGTTGCCAATTTAACGACGAATCTTTTGACCTGGTTGTTCTTTCCGTAGGGCTTAAGCCTCACTCTTCTATAGCTAGTTTAAGTGAAATCATAAAATGTCCTCTAGATGATTTTGGGTTTTTAAAAAGCCGTTTACAGGAAAACAAGCCCGGGGTCTTTGTTTGTGGTGTAGCCTCTGGGCCTAAAGATATTCCAGAAACAGTTACAGAAGCAAGTGCTGCGGCGGCAAGAGTCCAGGAAATTCTTGCCTCAGCAAGGCACACAGAAACCAAACACAAGACCTATCCTCCTGAAAGATTTGTCTTTCCCGAAGAGCCGCGTATCGGAGTGTTTGTCTGCCATTGTGGTATGAACATAGCTGGCGTTATAGACGTAAAAGAAGTAACAGCCTTTGCCGCCACCCTGCCAGATGTGGTCTTTGCCAGTGATAACCTTTTTACCTGCGCCGAAGACACCATAAAGAAAATAGTAGCCACGATAAAAGAGAAAAAATTGAACCGTGTGGTGGTGGCGGCCTGTACTCCCAGAACTCATGAGCCCATTTTTCAGGAAAGTTTGCGGGAAGCAGGTCTTAACCCCTATCTTTTTGAAATGGCCAATATTCGTGACCAGGCTTCCTGGGTACACCCAGAAGAACCTAAAAAGGCTACAAAAAAGGCCAAAGACCTGGTTCTCATGGCAGTAAACAGGGTGCGCCTAAAGCGCCCTGTTTCTATTTCCTGGCATGAGGTAGAAAAAAGGGCTTTAGTCATTGGAGGAGGGCTTGCCGGCCTTACGGCCTCTTTGTCTTTAGCGGCGCAGGGTTTTCCCACCGTGTTGGTAGATAAAGAGAAAGAACTTGGCGGTTTTGCCAGGATAGTAAAACGCCACTTGGAAGATTCTTCTCTTCCTGAACTGGCCCAAACCCTTGTTAAAGAGGTAAAAGACCACCCTTTGATAGAAATAAAGAAGGAAACCAGAGTGGAAGACGTGAGTGGTTCTGTTGGGCAGTTTCAGACGAAACTTTCAACCCGTGAAAATATTAAGCACGGGGTAACCATTATCGCCACTGGAGCTAAGCCCTATTTCCCTCAAGGCCCTTATGCTTTTGGCTACGGGGATTCTCCTCAGGTTAAACTTAATTTTGAACTTGATACTTTGATGGCCAACCAGCCTGAAGAAATAAAGAATTATCGGGAAGTAGTTTTTATCCAGTGTGTTGGCTCCAGAACTCCAGAAAATCCTTATTGTAGCCGGGTATGTTGCACCCGAACCATGGAACAAATCCTTGCCTTAAAGGAGATAAATCCCGGGCTAAAAATATTCGTTCTTTACCGTGACATCAGGACTTACGGAAAAAAAGAAATCCTTTACCTTAGGGCCAGAGAAAAAGGGGCGATTTTTATAAGATATGACTTAAACGATCTCCCTCAAGTACAAGCCAAACAAGGCCTTTCTGTAAAAGTGTTTGAGCCTGTGCTTGACAAAGAGCTTATTTTAAACCCAGACATTTTGATTTTGGCTACGGCCATTGTGCCAGACAAAGAAAGCCAGGAACTTGCCAAGTTTTACAAATGTGCCCTGAGCCAGGAAGGCTTTATGCTTGAGGCCCACCAGAAATTGCGTCCGGTTGATTTTGCTACGGAAGGCGTTTTTATGGCCGGACTTTGTCATTATCCCAAGCCTGCTGAAGAAAGCATGGCTCAAGGGCTGGCCGCGGCGGCAAGAGCTGCGACTATCCTTGCCAAAGAAAAACTTCCCTCTTCGGCCCTGGTAGCTGAAAGTGACCCGAGGAAATGTTCTGCCTGCGGGCAATGCGAAAAGGTCTGTCCCTATCACGCGATAACGTTAGCAGAGCTAAAGCCCTTTGGGCTGGTTTCCCAGATAAACCCTTCCATCTGCAAAGGTTGTGGAAACTGTTTGTCTTCCTGCCGCTCAGGCGCTATAAAATTAAAAAACCTTGATGAAGAAATCATCCTGGCAAGCCTTGAAGGGGCCTTTGGAAGATTGTGGTATTAAGGAGACTAAATGTCAACTTTTGAGCCAAAAATTGTGGCTTTTCTCTGTAACTGGTGTAGTTATGCCGGGGCAGACCTGGCTGGAGTTTCACGTCGGCCTTACCCCCCTTCTTTGAGGATTGTGCGAGTCCCCTGTTCAAGCAGGGTTACACCGGCCATGATCCTTTCAGCGCTCAAGGCCGGGGCGGATGGAGTCCTGGTATCAGGTTGTCACCCTGGAGACTGCCATTATCTTACGGGAAACCTTTTTGCTCGCAGGCGTTTTTTTATGTTGCGGAAGCTGCTGGAATTTGTTGGCCTTGAACCAGAAAGAATTGCCTTTGCCTGGATTTCAGCCTCTGAGGGAGACTTTTTTGCCGAGGTGGTCAAGGAGTTTACTGACAAACTTCGCCAGATAGGGCCAAATTTAAAATTTAGAAAAGTATTAAGGAGAGAGCCTTTTGAATTCCCTTACCTTTAAATTAAGAGAAAAGGCCCGCCAGATACTTAAAGAAGGACAGGCTGAGGCTATTTTGGCCTTTACTGAAGGTCCAACACCTTTTAAGCCAAGATTGGCTTTAATAAAATCTCCTGAAGAAGCCGAACGGATTGTGTGGCCAGGCTTTTCCGGGTTAAATCCTTTGACACTCTGGCCCAAAATAAAGGACATAAAAACAGCTATTTTTGCTACTGGTTGTATCTCGCGAACCCTGGCTGTACTAATCAAGGAAAAGCAACTTGAAAGGGAAGAGATATACGTAGTGGGGGTACCCTGCCCTGGCCTCTTAGACCCCCAAAAAATTCCTGACAAACCGGAAATAAAGAAAATAGACGAAAAAGAAGAAAAAATATTCTTTGAAACCCAAAAAGAGACAAAGGTATTTTTAAGAAGGGAATTATTAAGGGAGACCTGCCTTTCCTGCAGGCACCCCTCCCCTACCCTTTACGACGAGATACTTGAAGGTGAATCCCTTACTCCTTCTAAAATACCTTTTTCTCGCGTGGAAGAACTTGAAAAACTAAGCTCAGAGGAACGGGCTTACTGGTTTTTCGAAAAGATTGTTTCTCCCTGTATTCGTTGTTACGCCTGTCGTAACGCCTGCCCTCTTTGCTACTGTCCTCAATGCTTTGTAGATGATTCAAGGCCTCAGTGGGTAGGAAAGACCAGGGACCCAATAGACAACCTTCTCTATCACCTGGTAAGGGCCTTTCACCTGGCCGGGCGATGTGTGAACTGCGGCTCCTGTGAGGCGGCCTGTCCTTTGGGGCTTCCTCTACAAGTTTTAAATCAAAAGCTTATAAAAGAGGCCTTTGAAAACTTTACCTACGAAGCAGGGCTTGACCTGGAAAGCCCGCTTCTTTTTGATACTTACGATGAAAAAGACCCTGATGATTTTATTGTTACAGCCAAGAGAAAAACAGGAGGCTAAATGCGCTGGGTTTTGCCGCGTAAGGATCTTGAATCCTGGCTTGTTTTTTTAAACAGAGACGAAAACCTCATCGTCCCTGACGGGTCTCAAGGTTTTCTTAAGTATCAGGGGAAGGTCTTTCTTGAAGGCAAACCCAGGCTTTCAATCAAAGAGTTTTTCCTGCCCTGGCGGGAGCCCCTTCTTTCTTTTGAAGCCATCCCGGGAGTGATTCCTACTCCCTGCCTTCCCACAGGTAAAAAAATAATCTTTGGTGTCTTGCCCTGTGACGCCAAAGCCATAACCTTAATAGCCAGGGTTTACGAAAAAGACCTTCACTTTCAGGAAAGGCTAAGAAATACCGTTCTCATTGGCGTTATCAGAAAAAAAGAGGAATCCTGCTTTTGTACGGCCATGGGAGTTGACCCTTTTAAAGGAGAGGGCCTTGATATACTGGTTTTACCAAAAGATGATATCTTGCTTATTGAGCCCCTCACCCCTCGCGGAAAAGAGTTACTTCCTGAAGGAGCCAGAGAGGCCTCTACAGAAGAAGAAAATCTTTACAATGAGGCCATGGAGAGTTTTAGAAAAACAGCCTTTGTTTCTCCCTTGTGGGAAAAACTCAAAAAAACAGAGCTTTTACCCCTTTACGAGGCTCCTTTTTGGGAAGAACTTTCTTTTCCCTGCCTTAACTGTGGGGTCTGCACTTACCTTTGCCCCACCTGTTATTGTTTTGACGTGCAAGACGAAGTAGTTGGTGCTAAGGGGATAAGGGTTAGGCTCCCTGACTCCTGTATGTTTTTACTTTACAGCCAGCATGCCTCTGGACATAACCCCCGTAAAACCCCTTTAGCCCGCTTCAGGAACCGTTTCATGCACAAGTTTAAGTATTATTTAGATGAATATGGCGAACCACTCTGTGTGGGCTGTGGACGCTGTAATGACGCCTGTCCGGCAGGGATTAATTTATGGGACATTTTAAAGGCCATGGGAGAAGTTTAATGTATCCACTGCCTGCCAGGATTGAAAAAATCGCAGTAGAAACTGAAGACGGCCTTATAAAAAGCTTTTATCTCAAATTGCTTGATAAAGCTAAAAGTTTTGAACGGTATAGGCCAGGACAATTTGCCATGCTTTCGGTGCCAGGAAAGGGTGAATGCCCCATAGGTATTGCTTCGGCCCCTGGCGAAAAATATTTGCTTTTTAGTGTTTATCGCACAGGTCTTGTAACTGATGCGCTTCACCGTTTACCTGAAGGTACTATAATTGGCTTACGAGGTCCTTTAGGGAATGGATATCCCCTGGAAAGATTCAAGGGCAAAAATATTGTTTTGATTGCCGGAGGCTTTGCCATAACTACTCTTCGGGCCACGCTGGTATATCTTTTAAATAATCAGGCGGATTATGGTGAGATAACCTTGATTTACGGAGCCAGAAATCCAGGCCTTTTGTTATACAAAGAAGAGCTCAAGTCCTGGCAGGAGCGAAAAGACCTCAAAATCTACTTAACCATTGACAGAGAAGCCCCTCACTGGGAGGGCCTGGTAGGCTTTGTGCCCCAGATCACAGAGAAGGTAGCTCCCCAGGGAAAAAATGCCGTGGCCTTAGTGTGTGGCCCTCCAGTGATGATAAAGTTTACCCTGCCGATACTTGAAAAACTTGGATTCAGGCCGGAGGATATATATCTCTCACTCGAAAACCGCATGCGTTGCGGCCTCGGCCTGTGCCGGCACTGCAATGTTGGGCCGGCTCTGGTTTGTAAAGATGGCCCTGTCTTTTCTCTGGCTGAAATTAAGCGCTTGCCACCTGAATACTAGCTTCAGGAACCTCTCTGAAATATCTCGCTGTTTCTTTATCTATCTTCATTATGTGTTCACAAAGCCAGTAACTTAGAAAAGCGAATAAATCCAAAATATTTCGTCTTTCGCTTTGTCCTTCGTGGTAGTCATCAAGCACCCCGCGAAATTCCTGCACTTTATCAATAAAATAACGATGTTGCTTAAGGTGACGCTCCCTTAATTCCTGGGGAAAATCAGGGGTTATTTTCATGAAATGTTCTTCGGTGCCAAAGTGCTCAACGGTGTATTGAGTTAGAAATTCAAGCACTTCGTAAATTTCTTCTTTTGGAGGACTGATACGCAAGAGCTGATGGAGGCGATTAAGGGTTTCAATGAGCTGTCGGTGCTGAGTGTCTATTTGAGAAACTCCAGTTAGAAATTCATCCTGCCATTTTATGAAAGACATAGGCCCTCCTTGTTTAGATTTTCTATGTAGCTTTTCGGCTAAAATATTTTTATTCTTAAAAAAATGAATCAAAAACTTCTTGCTAGGGACAAAAAAGAAACAATCAAAGCCTATTCTCTGGTGCTTTTAGCTCGTGGTATTGAACACGAAATAAGCCTTGGAGAAGACTGGCAAATATACGTATCAGCTAAAGATTTTGAAAAAGCTTTAGAAGAAATAAGGCTGTATCAGCAAGAAAACTCACGTCTTGAAACACACAGTGAAGGCCTGAACTCTATTGGAGTAGAAGCTATATTCTGGTCCCTTTGTGCCTTTGGAATTCTTTGTGTCTTTCTCTTAAAGGTTAAACCAGAACATCAACTATTTAGCTTAGGTATGGCTGATAACGTCAAGTTTTTAAACGGTGAGTGGTGGAGAGTTTTTACTTCCTTAACTTTACACAAAGACCCGGCCCATTTAGCTGGAAACTTATTGTTTACAGGTATTTTTCTCTTTTTGCTGCAAAGATATCTCTCTTTAGGGCTTTGCTGGCTTGGTCTGATTTTAGGAGGAGGGCTTGGCAACGCCTGGAACCTTTTCCTGCATAAAGAGCCCCATCTTTCAGTAGGTTTTTCTACTTCTACTTTTGCTTGTCTGGGGCTCCTTACGGCCTTTTTAGGAAAACAGAGGCGTCCTCGTCGTATTCTTGTTTCTTTGGGACTGGCTTTAGCTTTTTTGGGCTTTTTAGGTTCTGGGGGAAAAGGCGTAGATATAGGGGCTCACTTTTGGGGCTTAATAGCTGGCTTTTACCTCGGTTTTATCTGGAACACAGTTGCTGATGAAAAGTTAAACCAGAGTTTTAATTTGAGTGGCTTTATTGTGGCTTTTAGTTTGCTAATATTTTCCTGGATTTTTGCCTTTTTAAATCTTTGATTCTTATGGCCGAAATAAAGAAAAGAAAAATTCTATAGTCAAGGAGAACCTGCCATGAAAGAGGTTCTGGTGAATAGAAGTTTATCTTTTGAATCTGGCGAAAAGATTTGCAGGTTCAAAATATCTTTATCAAGAGAACGCCTGCTGCTTCTGGCACTTTTAGCTTCTATAGGTGGTTTTCTTTTTTGCATGAGCGAAGTGGTCTTAAGCATCTTTGGTAAAAGTGTTTGCACCTCAAGTGCCTGCTATGTGGTAGATGAATTTTCTGTGCTTCCACGGAGCACCCTTGCCGCTTTCGCAGCTATCTATTTTGGTATCATCTTCTTTCTGGTAAGGGCCTTTCTTAAGGGGGATCGCCTGGTGGTACCTTTTCTTACGGTGACGGCTTCGGTAGCACTTGCTGGAGAAATGGTCCTTCTTTCGCGCCAGGCCTGGGATTACCATTTACATTGTCCCTTTTGCGTTACGGTGGGAATTTTTATTCTACTTACAGCTGTGCCTGTTCTTTTACGCTTTTTGAGGATAAGCGTAATCCTTGCAGTAATAGCCGTAAGCTGGGCTTTTGCTTTAACCCCGCTTTCTATTACCCCTCTAAGTGAAGCTTCGGTGCAAAGGATTTATCGGGGAAACCCTGCTGAAAAATACATTCTCATATATTCTGATAATTGCCCTCACTGTCATCACATTATTGAGTTCTGCGAAAAGTTAGAAAACATTGACCTTTATCTCTGTCCTAAGGAAAAAGCCCTGGCTTTTATGCGAAGTCTGGATATTAAAGGCGTGCCTGTAATGATTGTTGATAGAAACGGAGAAAAGGAAATAATGATAGGAGAGAACTTGATTCTTAGTTATCTGAAAAAGACCGAAGAAAAAGAAGAAAACCCGATTCTTATGGTTCCCCAAACTCCCTCTAACCTGGAAAAATTTTTAGTTCCTGGAGGCATTTGTACTGAAGACAAAAAGTGTGATTAAAAGTTAAGTCAATCATGTATTCTTCCGATTAAATATTATCTCCTCTCATTGGAGGGAATAATGAAAAAACTCAGGATTATTGAACCCATGTTATTGTTTTTATTAAATTAATAGCTATTCCTATTCTTTCTGGGCTTTATATAAGATTTGATGATTTAAATATCTGACATAAATACAAGAATCAATTTTATTATGAAAACCGTCCTCTTTTTACCAGCTATGACGCCTTTTTCTTTGCCGCATAGTGTTTCGTCAACTGTGTCCGCAGG
>NZ_LSFI01000071.1 GCF_001642325.1 Thermodesulfatator autotrophicus
ACAATTACTGAAATACTACCTTATCTTTTAAAAATTTAAAAATATAAAAGATAAATTTATCTTTTAAGGAGAGGACCTTTTATGAGATGTTTTTACATCTTAATTGACCTTTATCGTTCTTTTATCTTTTGATATCCGATTTGATGTAAGGAGAGAAAATAGCCTTTTGAGTCCCGCTGGGCTGTTTCCTCCTTCTTGGAAGGTAATTTCGTACAAAAACTTCCTGATAGGGAGGCAAAATGCGAAAGTTTCTTAAAATTTGCTGGGGGGTTACGACATTTTTGTTGCTTTGGTTGGTTTCTCCTGTCCTGGCGGTAGAGTGGGATTCCGGGCGTCTGGATATCCAGTCCTTAACCCAATTAAATTATCTAAATATAGAAGGGGACAGTAGTCGCTCGGTCAATACTGAAGGAGCCCACTACAATGAAGAGTTAGTGTTTAATCTTTATCAATATACTCCTGGCGGCTGGCACTTGGAAACCCACCTTTACTCAAGATTTACCGATGACCCCATGTTTCAGATAAATAAAAGAAATTTTTATATCCTTGAAGGTTTCTTTCGTTTTTATAACGACAAAATGGTCATTCAAGGAGGAGACTTTGCGGAAGATTTCACTCGCTATACCTTCAATACTTCTCTTTTTGGTGTTAAGTGCCAGATGAATCTTCAAGATTCTATAGAAGCCAAGGCTTTTGTAGGACGAAACCGAGATGAAGATCTAGACAAATATGTCCGTTACGTTGAAGGGGCAAGTTTCAAGGGAAAGGTAAAGAACTTATCGTTCCAGATAGCAATGGTTTCTTCTAATGTAGATAGTTCTACGCTGCGGGAAGATTCCCCCATTGGGGATGAAGAAAATACTGTAGGAGGAATTTCTTTTGAATGGTCTCCTTTAGAAGTCTTTCGGCTGAGAGGAGAATGGGCAAGAAGTGTTTATAATCAAGATACCCGTTTAACGGAAGATCGCTATGATAATGTATATTTTTTGGGAATGGAACTTTCTCCCCTTACATACTTAAATCTAAAGTTTGAATTTGAACGGGTAGAACCATGGTTTATGACTGTCTTTGGCGCCTCTAATCCCGACCGCCAGCGTTATCACTTTGAAGGAAACTTAAGCCCTTCTCCTAGCTGGAACTTAAACCTAATGTACGAATATGCCTACGATAAAATTAGTTCTAATTCCGAAGCCGAGGAGCGCACTTATACTGAAATTGCTTCACTTGCTTCATTCTGGAATCCTTTTTGGACTAGAGAAGATGTGTGGAATACCCTGGGGATAAATTTACAAATTGATTACTTCCAAAATTATAACCATGGGTCTCAACCTATGACAGATAACGAAGAAATTCGTGGTAATTTTTCATTGTCTCAATCATTTTCTTTTTGGCGCTACTCCCTTAGTTATACTTACAGCCGCTACTGGGACTATGTGGACCCTACGTCAGAATATTTTTCCCATGTTCCAGCTTTATCTCTAGTTTTTTTTCAATCAAAAGAAACCTGGAGCTACGACCTTTCTTTAGATCTTTCCTATTCATATAGAAAGACCGTGCGTACCGATTTTAAAGATCGCTCCTGGCGTGGAGAGGTTAATACATCTTTTATTTCTGAAGCAAGAGGCACTTCTCTCGGCCTTAGGTTTGGGCTGGAGCGTAACCTGAGTGATAATCCGGGAGGAGTTTCAGATAATACCCTTTATTCTTATAGTTTGACCCTGGAGCAGCGTCTCAGAGAAACTCCTTCTTTTAACGCCAGGCTAAACTTTTCTTTTACCCATAATGATTACCAGGAAAAAGATTCTCCTGGAGACTACCAGGAAGACTTATTGGTCCTGAAATTGCATATGAATTTTTAAAGACCCACATGTAGGAGGAGTATAGATGAAAAAGATATCATTTTTGTTTTTTATCTTGTGTATCTTTGGAATAATTCAAGAAGCTCAGGCTTTCCGTGGGCCATCTCTTCTCTGGGTTAAAGCAGGAGAAGTCTCTTTACTCGGAGCCAAAAAAGTAATTCTTACCCATGAAGACCTAGACTTTCGTGGTCGTGTGGTTCTGGAAGGAGAATTAGAGAGCAAAATACCTGTACGGCATGTGGAAATATCCCTAGATAGGGGCCGCACCTTTGAGCCTGCCGAGGGGACCGAGCTTTTCCGTTATCTCTTCCGTCCCCAGCCTAATCGCGTCTATCATCTTCTTATCAAGGTAACCGATGAGCAGGGGAAAACATATATTTTAGGCTCACCTGGAATAGAAATAAGCTATTTTCCGGGAACTCTTCAGGAGTTACTCCAGAAGCGCCTTGAACTTTTGGCTCGAGCTTATATGTCCCGAGATCTTGAAAGATATATGAGTCTTATTTCCCGTGATTATATAAACTATCCACAAGGTTGGCATCGCTTACGCCAACAAATCTACCAGGATTTTCGCCTTTTGCAAAATATTGTCCTTAAATTTTCAGTGAAACAGGTTTTACGAACCGAGAATACTATAATGGCTCAAGTTTACTGGCGGCTTTATTATGCTGGTCTTCCAGAATACAAAGAAGGCTATATTGAAATCCATTTTAATCCACGGGATGATTATAAGATTATTCTTCAGCGGGGAGATTTATATTTCGGCCAGGCTCCTGTTGGAACCGATGCCCGTCTTTCTATAAGTTTCATACCTTCTCCTAGAGAAATAAAGTTACGCGTGGTGGATCTGGACCGAGCTGGAGCTGGAAGAATCCGCGTGGAGGTGACTATTTCGGGATATCCATGTTCTCCTATTTGTAATTATCCTTCTTTGATTTTGCGAGAAACCTCACCTAAATCAGGCATTTTTGAAGGTACTATAAGTCTTAATTGGGAATCTCATTCTACCAGAGTTACTATGCGTTATATAGATAAACTTACGGCTGACGGACGCCGAAATGTCCTTCGAATTATAACAAGAGAGCCATGATATCTAATAACAATATTGCCAAAAGTTTTCTTGAGGAAAGAGAGATTGCTTCGCCACTTTGTGGCTCGCATCGTGGCTCGCAATGACAGTTTTCTTTACCGCCGCGAGGTACACCTTTCCCTGTCACTGCGAGGAGCCGGAGGCGACGAAG
>NZ_LSFI01000072.1 GCF_001642325.1 Thermodesulfatator autotrophicus
TCTTGGTGAAACAGTTTAAAAAAGGCAAGGCAGCCCAAAGGTCTCTTTATAGGAGTTAAATATGCGGCGAATAATAATTATTGCCTTTCTTTTTTTAATGGTTTCAGTCTCAGTAGAGGCCAGGATTTATGTCAATCCATCAATTCCACAGGTGGACCAAACAGTCCGTTTTACTCTACGTGTTTCGAATTGCCCCAATCTTTCTAATGAAATCCTTACCTGGGATTTTGGTGACGGCACCAAACGCTCTGGCCGAAATCTGACAACTGTTACTCATACTTTTAGACGGTCGGGAACTTTTACTATAAAAGTTTATTCCTCTGGTCCTGTTACATCATTTGCTGCTCGAAATCCTTGCCAGGTTCAAGAAAAAATAGTTATAAAAGTAGCCAGAAGTAAACCGAGTGCGTCTCCTTCGGACGCACATACTATTCACACCCCTCCTGTATCTAATAAACCTTCTACATCTTACCAGCCTCCTACATCTTACCGGCCTCCGATAAAACGGGTGAAAGTAGAAATTCTTGAAAAAAAACGCCTTAGAAACAATCAAGGGTTCCTTAAGGTCAAGATTTTATGCGAAGGGGATTATATAAATGGAGAGTTTCGCCTTAACCGCTGGCGTTCCTCTTTTCCTCTTTCCAGAAGTTCCCTTTCTTTAGACCGTGGTCAGTTTAAAACCATTTCCATCAAGTTCCCTGTGAGACCACAGGAAAAAAAGGTTGATTTAGTGATTTTAGACGAAGATCGTCGGGAAGTAAAAAGGCTTACCGTGGAGCTTCCTCCTTCTGTACCTGACTTTTTCTGGATTGCGGGTTTTAAATTCACTATTGATCACCAGCGTAACTGTGCTGTTGCCACCTTGCCCTTCCGGCTGAACTTGAGCCCTTCTGGTGTTTCTAGCCCTGGAACAAACATTTCGTCTAGTATTTCTTCTGGTACAAATATATCTCCTGTCTTATCTGGTGGAGGGGGAGGTATAGGCACACCTATTACGGTGAACCTTCAGGAAATAAGGTTTCAGAACTTCCGCCTTAATAACCGTAATGAAGTTACCCAGGGAAGTTTTGAGGTCCAGATTAACCGGGCGGTTATTACCCATGGAAGTGGAAAGGTACTCTACCTTAAGAGCATAAATTTTAGCCCCACAAGGGCTCAGGCCCAGTTTGAATTACATTTGGGTTCACGATTCAATCCTTCCAGTCTCTCTTTTACTGGTGGTTTGAGAGGCTCTCAGCGTAACTTTACATTAAGCTTAAAAAGCCCTACCCTTATCAATTATCAAAATCAAAATCAGACACTAAAGGCCCGTCTTTCCTCTGCTGAGATACTTTTTTCTGCGGGACGACTTGATTCTCGTGTTTTGCGAGGAGAAATTTTGCTGCCAGGTAAAGTCTATCCGGCACAAGGACGTTTTGAATGGGCCGCTGGAAGAGATGAAACGGGATTATGGTTAGAGGCCCAGCCGCAACAGGAAACTGTATCCTTTATGGGACAGGAGATAAATATATCTCTTTCAAGCTTTAAACCCCTATGGGAGAAAGAACTGGCTAACAACCTGAAACTTATTGCTCAAAAGCTTGTTTTAGATTGGAGTCCTTTTTCTTCTCCCGATAATTCTTATCCTGTATCCATGATGGATATTTTCTTGGGACAAGTGTTTCTACGGGTACCTGTAAATCTTCTGGCTCCTCTTCCCTGGGTAGATTTCCCTTCTGAAAATTCATTCCTCCGTTATGGATTATGGTCAGGCCATTTTAAGCTCAAAGATGATGCTTCTCTGGTGCTTCTGGCTCCCAGAAATCTGGAAATCCGAGTGTTAAAAGATTCTGCCATAGACCTCTCCGGCGGAAACATTGCCTCATGGCGGGTAAATATGGCTATTTATCTTCCTTCGGAATTTAAAAACCAGTCTGGCCAGCGAGTGCGCCTGGATTGCGGAAGCTCAAACTCAATGTCTCAGGGGCTATCTTTTAAGAACTCTACTTGCTATATAAGGGAACCTTTCTATCTGGCTGATAATAGCAAGTTAGTTTTCAATGGTGCTACCTGTACTCTTAGTGCTGATAAGTCTGGTGGAGAATTGAGTTTTGAAAGTGCCATCCTTAGATATACTCCTATTCAAGGAGTAAGGGCCAAAGGGGAAAACCTGGTTCTTGATGGAAGTGGATTTCATGGTCATGTGAAAAGTAGCCAAACTTCTTCTTCTTCTCTTGCAACAACCACTTACAATGGATTTCCTCTGACAGTAAAAAAATTTACAGTAGAAATAGAAGATTCCAAATACACCAGAGCAGTTTTTGAAGGTCGTATCAAATTTCCTATTTTGAATAATATCTCTCGCTCTTTCAGTATGAATCTTCTGGATGAACATTATTATCCTTTGGCCATATCCAAAGACCCTTCAGATGAAAGCTTCCGTTCTGAATTTTTTGATATAGATCCTCTTTACGGATTAATTGTGTCTTTTCAGGGGACAACCTTAGCTCAAATTTATTCTGATCTGGATATTCATCTGCCCTTCGGAATAAGTACGACTATATCGGGAATTCCTGTAAATTTGGGGGCAAACAGTCTTTCGGCTGAATCCGTAACGGTGGGTGATATCTGGGATTTTTATGGCCTTTCAGGGCAAATTTCCCAAATAAAACTCTATTCAGAAGCAGGTAAGGTTTTTCTGGAAGTCCAGCCTACATTTTCTATAGGTTTTGATTGGATGAGTTTTCCTCTCTCGGCGCCCCTTCGTTTTTATGCAGACGGCCAGGTTAGCGGTGTGGCTGGAGAGGGAAGCGTTAGCGTGGAGATGGAGGGATTTCGTTATAGTGGTAGTGTTTCAGCGGCGGTAGATTCTGATTTCAATATTTACTTTGAAGGCCAGGGAGAAATGTATCTCCTAACAGATCAAGTGGGTGTCCAGTCCGAGTTTCTCTTTAACCATCGGCGCAATGATTTTGATTATTGGCGCATAAAGGCTAAAGCCACTGGATTAAACGTACCCTTAGGAAATTCAGGACTAGTGCTTAAAGGGGTTGGGGGAGGTCTGGCCTTTAACATGGAAGGAAATTTCAATATGGAGAGTTTTGAGGTCTCATATACTCCTTCCTCAGGCCATTATGGCTTAGAATCTTTGGCAGAGATTGCTACGAAGAATGCTTATCTCTTTTTTGCCCGCACCCTTTTGAGTCTTGGTATCCATGATTCCGGGACAGAAGGTACTTTAACTTTGGCTGGGAAGGCCTGGATATTTGATAGAAAACACAAAGGCACTCCTAATGGCGATGTTCTAATTGTGGGAAATTGGGGTAGCAATCCTTCTTTTATGGCTGAAATCCAGGGACAGGTAAAAATAAAACACTTGCTCAATGCTCAAGCCCGCGGAGACAGCAAAATTCTTTTATACGCAGCCCCAAATAATCAAAAATTAATGGTAGGAAGTCAGGCCAATCCCTGGTCTATAGAACTTCTTGAGCTTTTTGAGAGCCGTGGATACCTGGAAGCCTACAATCAAGGAGGATCGGTTTCAGGAAAGTTGGGGTATGGTATGGGGGTAAACTTAGAGAAGCGCAAAAAGATTAAAGGTGTCTGCACACTAAGGGCCCGGGCTTACGGTTGGCTGCAAGGAGATTCCAGTCTCTCTCTGTATCCTTCCATTCGTTATTATGAAAAGAATACTGTTAATCTCGGAGCTTCGGTTTCCTGTGGTTCTTTTGGGGTAGGTCTTGGCGGAGGAATTTTGAAAGAAGTTTCTGCTCCTGAACCCCTTAAATTTCTACTTGGTATGCAAATAGACATAGATTTAGGTTTTTATGAAAAATCAGTTCTTTTAGGCATTAATCTTCTTGAGCCAGCTAATTGGATTTAGGAGGAATAAAAGTGACTCAAAAAATGACAAGTAAAATAACTTATATCCTTTTGCTAATATTGATAGTTTTATGCTGGAAGGGTGTTGCTGTTTCTTCAGATAAAAAACTGGCCGTAGTGCCTTCCTCTTCCGCCTTAGTGCTTAGGTGGCCTTTATTAGATGATGTCCCTCTCTCAGAAATGGAAGTAGAGATATTTCGTCGGAGCCAAAATACGGGGTGGGAAAAAATTGCCACCATTAAGCCCAGTCTTGAAAAACTTCATAGCCTTCTTTCTTCCGATCCCGGTCTTTATAAATTTTTAGAAAAGGGTGGCATCCCAGAAAAAGCAAATGCTGATGATTACAACTTTGTTTTAGCTCTTTTTTACATAAGAACGCTGGCGGATACGGAACTAGCCCGCGCGGCAGCCATCTTTTACGAAGATTCTCAGGTTGAACGTTCAAAATACTATCAATACAAAATCGTATACCTGAAGGAAAAGAAACCGGTAAAAAAACTGGTTTCTAACGAAGTTTCCTTAAAGTATTATCGTAAGCCTCCAGAGCTTCCAGTTAAAGCCAGCCAGGAAGGCAATACAGTAATAATTAACTGGCCAAACGCAAAAATTTATAAACTTTATTTTATCTATCGTAACAATCAAAACCTTACCCCTTACGGTTATTATGTTTCTCCCAAGAATGAAGGATGTCTTTTTAAAGACCAAGAAACTTTGGAAGAAGGAAAGGTATATACTTACCAGGTAAAAGGGCTCACCCTGACAGGAGAACGGGTATCTTTTAAACCCGTTAGTATAAAGATAGTTGACCAGGAACCTCCTCTAGCACCTGATGGACTGAGTTTTCAGAAAATCTCTCCTGGAAAGATAAAGCTATCATGGAAGCCTGTAAAAGCTAAAGATCTTTCTGGCTATAGGGTCTGGCGAGCTTCCTCTCTGGAAGGGCCTTTTCAACCTTTAGCTACTTTGCGTTCACAACAAACTTCTTACCTGGATAAAAATCTTGCTCCCGGAGTTTACTATTATGCCGTATCATCTATGGATTACAATGACAATGAAAGTCCGCGTTCCTATCCTTTAATGGTTCCGGTGCCAGATGAAATCCCCCCTGCAAAAGTTAAGGGCTTAAAAGCTTCGGTGGAACCGGGACTGGTACATCTTCGCTGGAGGTCTTCTCCCGAGAAAGATCTTGCAGGCTATCGTGTTTACCGACGTTTCGGGCCACAAGGGCCTTTTGTACTTCTTACAGTCACTCCACTTACTACCGAAACTTTTGATGATAACCTTCCTAAAGCAATGGACTCTACGGAAATTTACTACCAGGTACGCGCCTTAGATAAAGCTAATAATCATTCACCCCCGGCGGCTATAAAAGTCAAGCTCCCTGATGTTACTCCACCACCTAAGCCAATCATTTTAGGACATCGTATAACAGAAAAGGGAGACCTGGAACTTGAAGTTCGTTTTAACCCTGTTGATACTACCGCTTTAATGTTAAAAATTTGTCCCGAAAAAGATTCCTGCCAGAAGTATTCTTTTAAAACTAAAAAAGAATTAAAGGTTTTAAAAGTTTCTGATCCTCCTCATGGAAAATTAGTTTTGGGTATCAGGGCCAGGGACAAAGCTGGCAACGTATCAGAGGTATTTAATTACCGGATGTATATTGCTCCTACCCAAATACAGGCTGAACCTAAAGTTGAATTGAGGCCTCGTGGAAAGAAATGTCAAGTAAAATACGACTTGCCAGATGGATACTTTTTATTGGTTTATCAAAAAGGAGAACGCATTCTTCCCCCGGTGTTTGGCAAAGGGAAAATCAGGCTGGCCTGTGATTCTCCTGAGGAAGTAGAAGTTAGAATTTTTGACAAAAAGGCCCAACTTCTAAAAAAATTAGATTTTAATTGATACCACCTTTTAAATAACTACGCGACTTTTCTCTTCGCTCGGCCAGAGATTGCTTTGCCACTTGGTGATTTAGATGCCTCCTATAATGTTACTGCAGGAGAGCCCTAGCATTCTTCAGGACACATGAAACCACCCTAGAAAGGTAGGTCGGTAGTATTTCAGTAATTGTGTCCGAA
>NZ_LSFI01000073.1 GCF_001642325.1 Thermodesulfatator autotrophicus
CCTGCGGACACAGTTGACGAAACACTATGCGAGGCGACGTAGTCGCTGTGGCGAAGTGACTCTACCAGGTCATACGAGAAGGCCCGCAGAGCCGACGAAGTAATCCCCTGAGATTGCTTCGCTTTGCTCGCAATAACGCAGTAGGGAGGCTTACAATGACAACCCAAAAATTATCCGAGACCTTTGCAAAATATTTTCCTGAGGCTACTTAGCTTGTCCTGAGCGAAGCGAGGAATCTCCTCGCAGTGACAGCTGGGAACATGCTCCCCATAATAACATGAAGAAGTGTCATACGGTTCCCTTACCGCCCTGTTATTGTGAGCCACAAAGTGGCTAAGCAATCTCTCCCCTATGGAGTATAGGAAACTAATGTTTCAAAGTTTTGCAAAGGTCTCTATCCGCTTAAAAAGAATAAATTTGCATTTCAAAATAAGGCGGGATAGAAACTGGCGGGGACTTTGGTTTTTTATCAAGCAAAGTTTTTTGTCTGAAAAAGAACTGTGCTTTACTGCGAAGCCTCGGGATTTCCAAAAAAGTTTTGTCCTTCTCATAAATGAATTTTAGGGTACCCTTTGAGATTTTGATTTCTATCTTCTTTAAAATACCTAGTTTTGAAAAGTATCCCTGTATCTTATATTTTTCGCTTAATTTTACGTCCAATCTATACCCTTTTTTAGTGGCAAAACTCGTGGCTTTCTTAAGCCAACTTTCAGGGAAAACTCCCAAAAACAACACACCCCAGGGAATATCTTCTTGAGCCAGAATATCTCTCATCTCAAGCACATAGGCCTTATTGGCCAAAAAATTTAGTATTATAAGTTTTTGCCCTGCCAAAATCCCTTGAAAAACTACTGGTCCCCAAAAAGAAGGCACCTCAAAATAGACAAAATCTGAACCAGACAGAAAAAAGGCTTCCCCTTTAAATTGGCCTTTAGGAGTGGAAATGTCGTAAGCCACCAGGCCTTTAGCCCCACTAAAAGGCTTTAACTCTGGCGTCCAGGAGACAGGCCTTGGAGGGGCACAGGAAAATAAAAAAAGAATAAATATTAATAGGAAGCCTTGCCGCACAGCTTTTCTTTTTTCTGAGATATTCTTTGGCGATCGCGTTTCTTTTTGGCCAGAGACAAAGCTTTTTTATATGCCTTACAGGCCTCTTTTATTTGGCCAAGCTCTTTTAAAATATCCCCGTAATGTTCGTAAATAACCGGATCATCAGGGGATAGCTCTAAAGCCTTTTTGATATTTTTTAAGGCTTTTTCATACTGGCCTTTACGAAATTGAACCCAGGCCAGGCTATCAACAATATAGCCACTTTCAGGTTTTATAGATAAGGCCTTTCTGATGTATTTTTCAGCCCTGTCCAGGTCTTTATTTAGGTCAGCCAGGGTATAGCCAATAAAGTTCAAAAGGTCAGGGTCATCAGGATATTTCTGTAAAAGGGGGCTTAGAACTTTGATCACTTCTTCTTCCTGGCCAATACATACCAATAACATTGCATAAGAAATCATGAAATCTAGGTCTTCAGAAAAACGGGGTAAGGCCCTTTTCATAAGGTTAAGCCCGAGGTCACAGGCGTCTAGCTGGTCAAAAATAGAGGCAGCTAATAGATATAAATCTTTATTATCTGGCCGGTTAGAAAAAGCCTCTTCCAGAACAGCATAAACCTTTTGAGGGTCTCGGGTAAGGGCAGCGATTCTTCTCAAGGCCAAAGGAAAAACCTCTGAATCTGGAGGTATTTTCTGGTAAGCCTTAAGCGCCTCTTCTTTTAACCCTTGCTTTTCTTTGATTATACCCAGGTAAAATAGCGCCGTATAAAAATCTGGCTTTTTTTCAAGAACTTTGGTAAGGACCTTTTCTGCTTCTTCGTTCCGGCCCAAATCCATAAGAAGTAACGCCTTACGAAAAAGGAGTTGGGGCCTTTGGCCCACCAGTTTTTCAAGTTTGTTGATCATTTTCAGGGCTTTTTCAAATTCATCTGAATTTACATATAACCTGAGTAAGGCCTCGTAGAGATGAAACTGTTCAGGATTCCTGGCCAGGGCCTCTTCGTAAAGTTTTTGAGCCTTCTCAAAAGCGCCTATCTTTTCCAGAAAGTTTCCATACTCAAGAAGAATTTTGATGTTATCTGGCTCTAGCTCAAGCGCCTTGGAGTAATACTTACGCGCCTGGTCAAACTCTCCCTTTTTACGGTAAATACGGGCAATTTCTATATAAATAGCGGGATTACGGGGATTTTTTTGCGCTAAGCGTTTAAGCACTTTAAGGGCCTTTTCAAGCTGGTTTTGCTCAAGATAAATGGAAGTAAGAATAGAAAGGGCTTCGGTGTTGCCTGGGTCTTTTTCTAAAACCCTTTCCAGGGTTTCAACTGCTCTAAAAGGCCTTTTTTGCAACCAATAGGCCCTTGCCAGTAAAAAAAGTGTTTCTTTGTCATCAGGAAATTGCTTTAATATTTTTTGAGCTAAATCTATAGCCTTATCATACTGGCGCGATTGAAGATAAATCTTTAACAGTTCTTTTTGAGGGGTAAGGGCCTTGGGATCGCATGTTATAACCTTTTCCAGGGCTTTTCTGGCGGATAACAAGTCTCCTCTAAGTAAAAGTTGCTCTCCCACGAGGTAATAATAATAAGCCTCAGCAGGAGGACATTTGGCCCACAAAGGAGAAGAAATTAATAGCCAGCCCAGAAGCCCTAAACTAAGAACCTTCAATGGCCAGAGGATAATTTTCTGCATCTGGTAACCTTTCCTTTAAATATTTTCTAAGTTTTTTGAGCAAGCGTTCTTCTATCTGGCGAATCCTTTCCCGGGATACCCCAAACCTTTGACCAATTTGCTGAAGGGTCAAGGGCTCTTCAGCCAGAAGCCGCTCGTAAAAAATAACTCTCTCTTTGTCTTTTAAGTCCTTACCAAACTCTTCAAGAATACTGCGAAGTTTTGAGATAACTTCTTTTTTGGCCACCTGGTCTTCTACTTTGGCACTAGGGTCTGCCAAAAAATCACGGTGAAGCTCATCGGAGTCGTCTTTAATAGGGGCATCAAGGCTCACTTCACCGGCACTTAAACGCTGTTCCATCTCAATGACGTCTTCTTCTTTCACGTTAAGGCGCTTAGAAATAAGTTTGGCCGCTGGTTCAAAGCCCATGGCGTCAAGCTTTTCTTTTTCTTTGCGTAAATTGTAAAAGAGCTTCCGCTGGGCCTGAGTAGTCCCTATCTTTACTAATCGCCAATTATCCATGATGAACTTTAAAATGTAAGCCTTTATCCAGAATGAAGCGTAATAAGAAAATTTAACCCCGCGATAAGGATCAAATTTTTTAACCGCCTGCATAAGGCCCACGTTGCCTTCTTGAATTAAGTCAAGAAAGTTTTGCATCCAGAACTTCTGAAAATCAAGGGCAATCTTTACCACTAAACGCAGGTTTGAAGTCACCAGGCGATAAGCAATTTTGGGGTCCCTGGTTTTATAATACTCCTTAGTTAGACGCTCTTCTTCCTCTCGAGAAAGAAGTGGATATTTGCTTATTTCTTTTAAGTACTGTTGAAGGGGGTCATAAGAAACCAGATCTTTTTCTTCTTTGGGAATGGCCGGAAGGGTTTCTTTCTCCCCTGAAGTTTTTTCTGAAGCCGGGATTTCTTGTAAGGCTTTTTTGGGAGAAAGCTCTTTTTTGGCCTTTTTATGGTCAGAAATACTTTTCTTTTTAAGCTTTAATTTAAGCTTTTTTTTAGGCTTTTCCTCAATAGGAGGAGAAACCGGAACCGCCAGAGGCGGACTTTCTTCTGGCAATTCCACCAGGGCCGAATCTTTATTAACCTGGGATTCAGAAACTTTGGTTGACATTTCCCCTCCTAAGCAGCTTCTTCTTTCACTACAGGGCGGTATCCCTGTTTTTTAAGGTAGATCTGTATAGCGGTAATGGCAGCAGGTGTTACTCCTGAAATTCTTAGGGCCTGCCCTAAAGACCGCGGACGCACCTTACTCAACTTTTCCCTGATTTCAGTAGATAAACCAGGAATTTCCCAGTAATTTAGATCTTCTGGCAAAAACATATTTTCCCACCGGCGGAACCTTTCTATCTCCTGACGTTGGCGATTTACATAGCCAGCATATTTAGTTTCTATTTCAATCTGTTGTAGGATATCATCAGATAAGTTTTCAAGAAAGGAAAAAACTTTCTTTATTTCCTCAAGAGGTACTTCTGGACGTTTCAGTAAATCAAACAGGCTTTGGGGCTGCTTCAGTGGATTAGAGCCAAGCTTCAGAAGAAGGGGATTGATGTCCTCTGGGTATAACTTGGTCTTCTTAAGCCTTTCTAAGGTCTGTTGAATCAATTTTTTCTTCTCAAGAAAGCGCTGATAACGCTCGTCATCTATAAGTCCCAGGCGATAGGCAAATTCAGTTAAGCGCAGGTCAGCATTATCTTCTCTTAAAAGCAGGCGATATTCTGCCCGGGAAGTAAACATGCGGTAGGGTTCATTGGTCCCCTTGGTCACCAGGTCATCTATAAGCACACCAATATAGGCCTGAGAGCGGTCAAGGATGAAGGGTTCCTTTTCCTGCACGTAAAGGGCGGCGTTAATCCCGGCCATAATTCCCTGAGCAGCAGCTTCTTCATAGCCTGAAGTGCCGTTTATTTGCCCGGCTAAAAAAAGCCCGGCAATGGTCTTTGTCTCAAGTGAATGTTTCAGTTGAATAGGATTTACATAATCATACTCAATAGCATAGCCTGGCCTTAAAATTTCGGCCTTCTCCAGGCCCTCAATAGAACGCACCATGGCCCACTGAACATCTATGGGAAGGCTTGTGCTAATACCATTTGGATAAACTTCTACGGTATCAAGGCCTTCTGGCTCAAGAAAAATCTGGTGGCGCGGTTTGTCTGCAAAACGAAAAACCTTGTCTTCAATGGATGGACAGTAGCGAATACCAACCCCTTTGATAATGCCCGTAAAAAGAGGTGAGCGGTCAAAGGCATTTCTGATTATTTCGTGGGTCTTTTCATTGGTATAAGTGATATAGCAGGGCACCTGGGGAAGCGGAGGACACTTTCCCTGGTTTTCATACGAAAAAAGAGGTGGGGGAACATCTCCCCATTGGACTTCCAGGCGAGAATAGTCAATGGTGCGTCCGTCAAGACGAGGGCAGGTACCGGTTTTAAGACGGCCTATCTCAAAACCAAGCTCTTTAAGGCAATCAGAAAGCTTGTTTGAAGGAGGGTCTCCCATACGCCCGGCCGGAAAGTTCTCAAAACCTATGTGAATAAGCCCCTTTAAAAAAGTTCCTGTTGTTACCACTACAGCCTTAGCGTGGAATATCTCACCAATAGAAGTCTCTACCCCGTAAACCCGCTTATCTTTTACGAGGATACGGTCAACCATGGCCTGTTTTACCGTAAGGCTAGGAGTGGTTTCAAGCTTTCTTTTCATATAATCCTGGTAGCGCCAGCGGTCAGCCTGAGCCCGGGTGGCCCGCACGGCCGGACCTTTACGGGTGTTCAGCTTACGAAACTGGATACCCGTCTGGTCAATAGCTTTAGCCATTTCCCCGCCAAGGGCGTCTATTTCTTTAACCAGGTGCCCTTTGGCCAGCCCCCCTATGGCCGGGTTACAGCTCATGGCACCAATACGGTCAAGATTTATTGTTAATACCAATACCCTTGAGCCGAGTTTGGCGGCAGCTAAAGCAGCCTCTATCCCGGCGTGGCCAGCTCCTACAACTATTACATCAAATTCTTGAGAATAAACCGGCATAACTCCTAACCTGTATTTGACTTTCAGGCTTTACTCCCTTAAACTACCCTATTAAAGGATTTCCGCCTATCTCCGAAATAGTAAATATATAAAAAGCTAAACGGGGGTTCCTATGAAAATAGAAAGTCATCTCATATCAGAAAAGTTAACCCATAATTCGCAAGCTTCCAAAAGACCTGGAGAATCAAATTTCCAAGAAATTTTACAAAAAACTCTTGAAAAGCCAAGGGAGACTGGCACTGAACAAATTTCTTCTCTGGAAACATCTTTAAATCAGGTGAATCAATTGACCCAGGAAGTCATGGCCACTTTGGAAGACATTTTAAAAGGAAATCCTGTTGACTTGTCTCTTCTTGAAGCCAGAGCTCAGGAACTTAAAGAGGCTGCTCAGGCCTTTCCCCAGGGGGTACGCGAAACTTTAGAAGAAATTGCCCTGCTAGCCGCCGTGCATTCAGCCAAAGTGAAAGAAGGTGTTATTTAGATTTTACCCAGATTTCAAGTTCATCAAGGGCGGTTTTACTGGCCCGCCGCACCTGTATTTTTAAATTTTGGTATTCAATTATCTCTCCAGGTTTGGGGATGCGGCCAGCTATTTTTAGGACAAATCCACCAATAGTTTCATAATCCCCAGGGGGAATATTCAAACCTAACTCTTCGTTGGCTTGTTCTATTTCCATCCAGGCTTTCACCAAAAAGTGATTCTCCGCAAGTTTTACATAAGGGATAAGTTTTTGGTCAAATTCATCCCAGAACTCTCCTAAAACTTCTTCTACCAGGTCTTCTATGGTTATAATACCTACAGCCTGGCCGTATTCGTTGACTACCACTGCTAAGGTTTGCCCCATTTTTTGCATTTCACCAAGGAGTTCAGCGGCTAGTTTAAATTCCGGCACATATAACACCTCTCTCATGAAACGGCTAACAGGCCTTTCCATTTCTTTGACTCCTAAAACGTCAAGAGCTATGAGCACACCGATCAGGCGGTCAGGATGTTTACGATAGACAAGAATCCTTGAAAAACCTGTTTCAACGAACAATTTAAGGGCTTCTTTGAGGGGCTGACTTTTTTCTACCGCCTTAACCCTTACTAAAGGAATCATAACCTGAGTGGCTGTTTTTTTGGAAAAATCTATTAAGCGACTAATCAAAAGCTTTTCACGGGGATCAAGAGTTTCTTCAGATGATACCAGGATGCGGATTTCCTCTCTGGTAATAGAGGGAAGTTTTTTCCCTTCTTCTTTGGTTACCAGGGAAATGAGATTAGCCACCAGCCATACCAGGGGATACATAAAGCGACTCACTAAATAAACCAGTGGAGCCACTTTAGGGGCCATAGTGTCTGCCTTTTGCTGAGCTATACTCTTAGGTATCATCTGGCCAAACAACAACATTAGAGGGGGTAAGCCAAAAACCGCTAAAATCCCTCCAAACTCAGGAGACACTTTGAGTAAAAATTTAGTAGTTACAACACTATTTCCAATAACAGAAAGATTTAACCCTAAAAGGGTTGTTGTCAGTAACCACTCCGGTTTTTTTAGAAGCTTTAAAGCGATTTTGGCTCCGAGACTCTTTTTAGCTTGTTTTTTTAGCTGATTTTCATCAGCCGCCACCAGAGCAATCTCTGCTCCGGCAAAAAAGGCCTCGGAAAAAAGTAGGACCAGGAATATAAGCAAGCCTGTCAGGTAAATCATTTGAGTTTTTCCACGATAATACTTACCAGACGCGTTCCTTTAACCCTTTCCACCGTGAACTTAAAACCAAAAGCTTCCCGGCTTTCACCTTCACGGGGAAGTTCTCCAAAAAGCTGAAGCACAAGGCCCCCCATGGTTTCGCTTTCATCTGTAGGGAGTTCGGCTCCCACCAGGCGATTAAACTCTTCTATACGGAGCCTGGCTGAAACCCTATAAACTTCATCAGAGATTTCCTGCAATGGTTCACGGCGGATATCAAACTCGTCGTAAATTTCTCCGAAAAGTTCTTCTAAAATGTCTTCCAGGGTAACCAGGCCGACAATGGTGCCATATTCATCTACTACCAGAGCAAACTTGAGGCGTTTTTTCTGAAATTCCTCAAGAAGAGTGCGTACTTTCATGGCTTCAGGCACGAAAAAGGCCGGGCGCACCAATTGAGATAAACGGGTAGGTTTAGGTTGAAGTTGCCAGCGCAAAAGATCTTTAACGTGCAAAATGCCTATAACATCATCTATGTTTTTCTGATAAATCGGAATGCGAGAAACCCCTCTTCGTTTAATTTTAACCAGGAGTTCTTCAGTGATAGGGCCATCTTCTAGGGCAAAAATTTCCCGCCGAGGGGTCATTATCGCAGAAACTGGTATTTTTTCTGATTCTAAAAGTCCATAAATAAATCGTCTCTCTTGTTCACCTAAAAGGCCGGCTTGATAACTTTCTTCAATTAACTGAAGGAGATCCTCTTCGGAAAATTCAACTTCACTACGGGTAGGTAGCCCAAAAAGGCGAAGAAAGGCATCAGAAAAAGAAATTAAAAAGACCCTTACCGGAGAAAAAAACATTATAAAAACTCGCAAAAAAGGTGCTAAAAAGCAGGCAGCTTTTTCCCTTTTACGAAAGGCTATAACCTTGGGGATTAAGTCTCCGAAAAAGAAGAGAAGAATAGTCATGACAGGAAACGCTAGCCAGGCTTTTTCAGGTCCAAAAAGCTTTACAAATAAAACCGTGGCTACCGCTGAAGAAATAATATCAGCAAATTCATTGCCAATAAGAATAGTGGCTAAAACTCTCCTGGGATGTTGAAGCAAATTGGCGGCTAAACGGCAAGATTTACGGGCATGTTCTTTTAAACGCAAAATATCCAGACGTGACAAAGAAAATAGTGCCACTTCAGAGCTGGTGAAAAAGGCCGAAAAGCAAATTAGAGAAACTATAAAAATAAGCTGCAAATATATCTCTAGAAGGCCTGGACTCATTTAAAGTTTTTGGATCTGTTAACTGTTTGCTTCAAAAATAACTTAGCCTTTGTTTTTTTTAAAGTCTTCTTCACCCTTTTGACATTTTTGGCATTTTAGGGATTGCTTCGGCGAGATCACTTTCCCACTTCGTAGATTGCAATGACTCCCCTATTTGTCATTGCGGGGAAGATCCTCGCTTCACTCGGAACAAGGGCAAAACAATCTCAAGAATAAGTGAAACTACTTTATCTACGGAATAAGCCTATAAGAACACCGTATCCTCCACTCCTATCTCCAGGTCTTTCTTCC
>NZ_LSFI01000074.1 GCF_001642325.1 Thermodesulfatator autotrophicus
TCCTGCGGACACAGTTGACGAAACACTATGATTTTGTTAATACTAGATAATAGATAATTTACATCTGATCTAATCTTTTTAGCAAAAAATGTTATACTTGAAAATAGTATCAATATGATAACTATTCCCGAAACTAAAGTTTTTTTCAAAGCTATATAATATAAATCTTTAAAGTCTTTTTCATAGAAACCCGTAGCAATAATCCATCTCCAGGGTTTAAATTCTTTGGCAAAGGTCAATTTTGATTCTATCAAGTTGGCATTATCTTCATATTGCCAGTAATAGCGAGTAAAACCTTCTCCTTTTTCTTGAACTACCTTGGCTATTTCATAAAAAAGCCTATTTCCTTTTCGGTCTTTAATGTCAGTTATATCTTTTCCATTTAGGTTAGGTTTGTAAGGATGCATTATCATTATGACTTTATCTGGATTGTCGCCAATTACGAAAAAATAGTCCTTCATTTGGCTACCGTAGCGAAGTTTGGCTAGCACTTCTTTGGCCATTTTCTGGGCCTGTTCCCGGGTAAGTTCTCCAGAAAGTTCTTTTTGATGAAAAAAATCAAGAATAGAATAGGCTTCTTTTACCAGATCTTGAATGCGCATACGGTAAGCAGCATCAAGCATACGATAGTTCTGATAACTTTGCCAGCCCACTAATAAAGAAACTAAAATAACTATCAAAACAACCTGAATCGTAAAGAACTTGTTGATACTTAATTTTTTCATGAATACCTCCGGCTAAAATTTTGGTGATAGACTAGTGAATATCTTATTTAATTTCGGACATATTGGCTAAAATTTTAAATTTTAGGGACACAAATTTGTCATCGTGAGCGGAGCGAAGCAATCTTGGCCGCTAGGAAGCACTGGTCCCTAGTGCAAGATTTCTTTAACGACTACGCAATCTGGTAATGACATTTGTTCTGTAAAAGATAATCGCTTCTTGCTTTTGCTTGCTCTTTTGGATAGGGGGTAATAAAAAAGACTTAAGGCATATTGAATTCTTTCATCTTTCGCCACAGAGTAGTACGAGAAATCCCTAAGATTTTAGCAGCTTCTTTTTGGTTAAAGCCAGTAAGATAGAGAATACTTCTTATATATTGTCTTTCATATTCTTTTAAAGGTAAAAATTGGATTTCTGGTTGGCTTTTACCTATCAATTTCAAATCTGGAGGAAGCTCGTCTACTTCTAATGTTTTTTTATCACATAAGGCTACGGCTTGTTCTATAATATTTTCTAATTCTCTGACGTTTCCGGGAAAGGAATAGTTTAATAATATTTTTATAAAATCAGGAGAAACCTTTTGTACATCTTTTTTGAATTTTTGATTATATTTGTCTAAAAAATGAATAACTAAAGCAGGAATATCTTCTTTGCGCTCTCGTAGAGGCGGAACTTTTATATTTACTACATTTAAACGAAAAAAGAGATCTTCTCTAAATTGACTGTTTTCAACCATTTTTCGTAAATTGCGGTTAGTAGCCGCAATAATACGTATGTTAATATCTACTGGTTTTGTTCCTCCTAAACGATAAAACTGGCGCTCTTGAAGGACTCTTAGCAACTTTACTTGAAGAGAGAGCGGGCACTCTCCCACTTCGTCTAAAAAAAGAGTCCCTTCATTAGCTGCTTCTAGAAGCCCGATACGCTTACTTACTGCTCCGGTGAAAGCTTCTTTTTCGTGACCAAAAAGCTCATTAGCAGCTAAATCTTCACTAAAAGCTCCACAGTTAAAAGCCACAAAAGGATTGTCTTTGCGAGGACTTAAATAGTGAATGGCTTGGGCAATAAGTTCTTTTCCAGTTCCCGATTCTCCCTCAATGAGTACATTACAATCTAAAGGAGCAATTTTTAGAATTTTATCAAATAGATTTTTCATGGCTGGACTTTCCCCAATGAGCCCAGCAAAACAGCGACGTTGTTTAATTTTTAATCTTTCTTCACATATTTCTAGCCCTTCGCTTTCTTTAAGGGCCTTTTCGATTAAAGCGTATAAGTCTTTTAAATTAAAAGGTTTGGGCAAATAATAATAAGCCCCTTTTTTGGTTGCCTCCACTGCTCCTGGAATAGAAGCGTAACCGGTAATTAAAATTACCGGCAAAGCAGAACAAATTTTATGAAGTTCATCGAGCAACATTAGACCATCAATATCTGGCAAGCGGATATCACTTATTACCAGATTGCAAAAATTTTCTTCGATAAAGCTCAAGCCAGGTAAACCTTTAGTAAAGGTGTAGACCTCATAACCTTTTTTGGAGAGAGCTGTTTTAAGCCGCTTACAAGTAATCTGGTCATCATCAATAATTACTAAACGAGGAGGATTATCTATTGCCATCTACATTGCCCCTCCCTTGTTTTCTATAAACAGGTAATAAAATTCTAAAAATAGTTCCTTTCCCTTCTTCACTTTCTACTTCAATCTGTCCCTTGTGTTTTTGGATAATACTATAAGAAACTGAAAGTCCCAAGCCGGTTCCTTTTTCTTTAGTAGTAAAAAAGGGGTCGAAAATTTTCTTTCTAATGTCTTCAGGAATACCCGGTCCTGTATCTGAAATTTCTATAACAGCTTGGTAGTCTTTTTTCTTTACTCTAATCTCAAGCTTACCTCCTTTATTCATAGCTTGTATAGCATTTGTTATAATATTAATTAATACTTGTTGTAGCTGATTGAAGTTTCCTTTAACAAAGACCTCTTCTTCTGGTAATATTATTTTTTCTTTTATGCCTTTTAGGGCTATTTCATTTGCTACTAATTTGAGAGTTTCTTTGACCAGCTTTCTTAGGTCTATATTTTCAAGATTACTTTCTCTTTTATTGCGAGCAAACTCTAATAAATGAGCTACTATTTCTCTAGCTCTTTCAGCTTCTTTATATATATCTTGCAACATTTCCTGTATTTCTTCTTGATTTAGCTCTTCAAAACTATCAATAATAATTTCTGCTGTTAAAAAGATATTATTTAAAGGATTGTTTATTTCGTGAGCAATTCCTGATATAGTAGTTCCAATAGCTGCCATTTTTTCTGCTTGTATTAATTCTTGTTGTTTGTTATTTAAAGAGTTTATCATTTGGTTAATAGCCTTTCTTAACTGTTCATATTCTTTATATTTTATGAACCATTTTTCGTATTCTGGAATGCAATTTGCTTGATCTTTTGTTATTTGGTAAGCATAATATGCTAGATGTTCTATAGGTTTAATTATCCAGATAGCTAAAATATATGCCCCAATAGGAGCAATTAATAAGACTATAAAAATTATTAATATAGGAACTAATGAATATTTTTTTATTTCATCATCTAATTTTTGGATTATTTTATTTCTAATTTCATTAAAGATAACAACGATTTTATGCCCTTCCTTTCTTATTTTTTTAGCCTGTGCTGTACTAATTTTTTCCTGTTCTATAAAATTTTCCAGAATTGTTTTATAGTTATTTATTGTTTTTTTAAGTTCATCAATTTTATTTTTAGTATCTAAATTTTTTATAAATTTACTGTTTTTTTCTAGTTCTAATTCTAGCTTTTCAATATAATCCATTGCATATATAAGATCTTGTTTATTATGGTATAGCAAGTAATTTTTTTCATACCTGCGGACTTCTAATATCTGCCTGTCAATATTTTCAAGTTGAATCCATAAATAGACTTTTTGATCTAATTTTTTAATACATATATAGCTTGTGGCTACTATGAATAATAGTATTAAAGTATAACAAATAACAGCAATATATATAGCTTTTTTTAGTGTTATATATTTGTTTCTTAGCAATTAAAACCGTTCTCCTTTGGTATGGTTCTCAAGTTGCTCAATTGCTTGCATAACAGATTTTTTAAGATCATCTAGACGAAAAGGTTTTGGAATAAAATCAAATACTCCTTCTTTTACCGCTCGACGGGCACTTTGAGCATCAGCGTAACCGGTAATAATGATAATTTTAGCTTTAGGGTTTAAAGTTTTGGCCTTCTCAAAAACTTCAAAACCATCTATATCCATTTTGAGATCTGTTATAACTATATCAAATGGTTCTTTTTCTAAGGTTTCTAAAGCCTCTTTCCCGCTGGTATGTACCAGAACTTCATATCCCATTTTTTCAAAAACTAATTTAAGTCGTTTAACTACAATGGGCTCATCATCAATTATCATAATTCTATATTTATTGACTGACATTTTTCCTCCTAATATTGAGCCTATAATTTCCTGATATAAATCCTTCGAAAGCCCTTTCTATTGATAAATCATTTTCCATAAAAACATCAAGTTGTCTAGTAAAACCAATTAGTCGACCAATCATTTCAAGAAGTGTTTCTATTTCTTTTAATGGTAAATTAGTTATTCTAGATATTAATAAATCGCCTTTAGTAGTAACATTAAAATCATAATAACTAAGTATCTTTTTTATTAGCTGAATACGACGACTTCTTTTAGCCATATCTGTAGCCCCGCCAAGAAACCGAAAATAAATATGATTTTCTCGTGTATTGGGGGAGCTATAAGTATCTAAAATATTAAAGTGATAACCAAAGCGAAGACTTAAGTTTAAGTAATAAGTTGAGATGACAGCTATATTTTCTCCTATATAATGTGGAGATATAGCAGGAGTTTTTATCATACTAGATATAAAATCTTTGAAATCCATTTTAACCGCTTCAGTTTGCCATACTCCCGGAGTAAGCATGCCCCTAAGAACGGCTTTAAAAGGCAAACATTCTATATTTTCCAGAGTAATTTCATCTTTAGATTGAGATTCGCTAGTCAATCCGCCGTCTAAATCAATAACTAATATGCCAGCTGGTATAGCTAGTTTTAATTTTTTTGTTACATGCCTGTCAAGTAAATTTTTGGCGTCTTTCCCTACATTGACGAGTTCTTGGACAGCCTTTTCATGACAAAAACGTAGTATATCATGAAAAGTTTTACAGGCTTCGGGACGAAAATCTTTTATTAAAGGATCTACTAAGTTAAGAGGAGATACTAAGTGCAATATTTTGCGTAAAAGACGAAACTCTTTAGTGTCTGCGAGGTTCAGTTGAGAAACAGCCTGAAACTTAAGCAGTTCTTCTACCCGGCCACGATAAATGCAGTTATCATCAGCATCTACAGTAATAACTTCACCGGGTTTTACTAGTTTGGTAATATTTTTCATTCCCACAATAGTGGGGACACGAAACTCTCTACACAGAGTGGCCATGTGGCTGGTGGGAGAACCTATATCTGTTAAAATAGCGGCTGCTTTAGGCATAACTTTTACAAAATGTGAAGAGTCCCGTCTGGCTACTAAAACAGCTCCTTCTGGGAACTCATCTAAATCTTTCAGACTCTGTAAAAGAAAAACAGGGCCTAAAGCTATCCCTCCGTGAGCAACAAATCCCTTATCTTCTGTGATTACTTCATATTTTTGCTTAATTTCTGGAAGGGGTCTTTCTTCTAAAACTTTATTTGAGATAACTAACGGACGACTTTGCAGTATATAAAGTGATCCTTTAGTATCAATAACCCACTCTATATCTTGTGGTCGTTTGAAATAACGCTCTAGCAATAAACCCGCCTTGGCTAGGGCTTTAATTTCATCGTCAAGAAGGCACGGTTCTTTTTTTATATCTTCTGGTAAGCTATTTTTAATAATTTCATCTTTATTAGTAATAAAATAGTAATTTTTTTCGGATATTTTTTTATGTAAAATACGATTAGGATTATTTCGAGATACAATAAAATGGTCTAAAGGAAAAGTGCCTTCAACTATTGATATTCCCAGCCCCCAATTAGCGGTAATTAAAAGAGTTTCCAGTTTAATGTCTTGAGGATTTACCGTAAACATTACACCACTAGTACGAGCTTCTAAAAGTTCTAAGAAGCCTACAGCCATAGGCATGTCAAGAAAATAGGAGCCAAAACTTTTGGCATAACTAAGAGCCTTAGAACTAAAAAGGCTAGCTATTACCTGTTTATAAGCTTTTTCAAGAATGGGTAGAGTAGGGGGGACATTTATTACTGTTTTAAATAATCCAGCAAAAGATAATTCCTGATCTTCTTCCTGAGCACTGGAACGAACTACTAGCGGACGATCACCACAAATTTCTTTATATCGTAATAAAGCACTGGATAAAGCTTCCTCTAACGAGGGATTTATTTTGCTTTCTAGAATTGCTTTTTCAACTTTTTTTCTTTTGTCTTCTAAATTTTTATCCCTGTCTTCAATACCAAAGGGCCATTTTGTATTTTCCCTTCTATCAAATTTTCTAATTGAGTGTTAATTTCGTCAAATATTTGATAAAGAATCTCATATTTATTTCGGCATAAAACATTTAAATTGTGTATAGAACGAAATACTGCTTCAGAAAGATCTCGGGATATCTGACGAATATAGGCTATATCAAAGATATAGTCTCCACTCAGCTTATCCCCCATATCAGCTATGAGCTCCAATGCTTTAGTATTAGAATCAATTACTGCTCTAAATCTATTAAATATAGAACGTATAGAAATTAGTTTCTGATTATTTTGCTTTTTTTTAAAGATATCACCTAATCTTTTAATAAGATTCATAATTTTTTGAGCTTATCTAATGTTTACTTTTACCACCAAATATCATACCTACTCCTAAACCAGCTATTATTGCAATTAATATAGCTATAATTCCATAGAGAGCTGGTTTTTTTAAAGCTAATTCTGTAATTTTCTTTAAAAGACCTACTTTTTGAACTTTAATAATATTAGTGCTAGTTTCAACTATTTGGCCATTTTTTATAGCGTATACTGTAACGGTATAATTATCAGGTGGTACCTGAAAAGGCCAATGAGTATGCAAAATAAAATCTGAACCACTTTTCCCAGTTTCAACTTTTATACTATTAATATTTTGGCGATAGAGCTTTAAATGTTCTTTAAATTTAATAAACTCTCGTATCCATTTTGTTCTTTGGCTTTCAGGAACTCCTTCTATTTTTACTCCGTCAAATAGAGCAGTATAACCAATACCATATTTTTTTTGTTCTTCTTTGTTTAAAATTTTGTCAATAGGTTTATCAGTAAAAACCATATAAACTATAGGAATGGGTTCAAAGGATATTTCGCCAACATTCATCCAAAATAAACCCTTTACTTTACCTTTACGTCTTAATACTAACTTTTTTTCAGATTTATCTTTAATGATAATTATATAATCTGCAGTATAATCTGTATGACCAGAAATCTCAAAATCTTTTCCATTATAAAAAAAATGTATGGGAATATAATTAGGAACTACCTTGAAAGAAAGAGTAGCTTGGGCTTTTGGTAATCTTATCAATAAGATAGCAACAATAAAGACAAAAAGAAATAATTTTTTTCTACCCATCATTAGTGTCCTCCTTTATAAGAAAGTAAAATATCTGGTTTCATAACTATGCTGAGTAACATTTTTACTGTTATGATTAGGATTATAAGCGAAAGAAGAATTTTCAATTGATCTCCTTTTAAGCGCCGTCCTATCCTAGCTCCCATTTGAGCTCCAAAAGTAGAACCTAAGAGCAAGAGAATAGCTAAAATGAAATCTACAGTATGGTTGGCATAGGCTTGAAGAAAAGTAACTTCTGTACAGGTAAACATTATCTGGAAAAGACTGGTTCCTACTACAACGTGCATGGGCATGCGAAGAAAATAAAGCATTACTGGCACCATAAGAAAGCCACCACCCACTCCCATGATAGCGGCAAGAATTCCTACCAACATGCCCAAAGCAACAGGAACTATGACTGAATGAGAAACGCCAGACTTTTCAAAATAAACCTGGAAGGGAAGGCTCCTTAAAAAAGATCTTTTTTTAGTTTCTACCACCATTTCTCCTGAAGAAATAGCCGTGGCTCCAGGATTATCCTTATGTTTGCTTTTGCGAAGAGCAATTAGACTTTCCACAAACATAAAACCACCTACCAAGCCTAACATAACTACATAAGTGATTTTGATAAGAAAGTTGGCATTTCCCATAGCTTTCAGTATTTTGATTATGTGAACACCCAATGCGCCTCCTGTAAAACCACCAATCAAAAGCAATAACCCCATTTTGAAATCAACATTACCAAGGCGCCAGTGAGCAATTACTCCTGAGGAAGAAGCAGCAACAATTTGGTTGGCATCAGTGGCAGCAGCTACCGTAGGCGGTATACCTATCATAATTAAAAGGGGAGTCATTAAAAAACCTCCTCCTACACCAAATAGTCCAGAAAGCAATCCAACCATTAGTCCTAGACCAACAATCAAGAAAATGTTCACACTCGTTAAAGCAATAGGTAAGTAAATATACATGTCTTCCTCCTTATTTGTTTTTATAATAAGCTTCAATGTTTTTTTGTGATTCTGTATCGTTTGGTTCAGGAACAACCAAATATTGGAGATGAGAATAAGGCCAATCTGGCTGCTCAATTAGCTTTTTTTCTATTTCTTTTATCCATTTTTCTGTGTATTTAATTTGACTTCTATTTTTAACTGCTACTAATATTTGGACGGTATCTTTGCGCTTCAGTAAGTCGAGTAGGGCACTTTCCAGCTTCTTATCATCGGAAAGATATATTTTTAGGTCTATTTCTTCTGTTTCGGCTTTGCTACGCAATCTGGCTAGAAGTTTAGTTACTTCTGGAGAGGGCTCTCCATTTATGTCTAGCAAAGCATAAACTTTACCACCTTCTCGTTTAGCCAATTGTAAAGCACAAAAACCACCCCAAAGAATCAAAGAAGCCTCTGGCAAAACCAAAATTATGTCTCTGACCATTTTTATAAATTTCTCCCAGAAAATTTTTGTTCAAAAAATAGCAACAACATAGTGTTTCGTCAACTGTGTCCGCAGG
>NZ_LSFI01000075.1 GCF_001642325.1 Thermodesulfatator autotrophicus
AAACTTCTGCTTGCTCATCTCCTCTCCTCCTTTACGCTGCTAACTTGGACTTGCGGACAATTTCTTCCGCCAGGGCCTCAGGCAATTTTTCGTAGTGAGAGAACTGCATGGTAAAGGTTGCCCGACCCTGTGTCTTAGAACGAAGTTCTGTAGCATATCCAAACATTTCTGCCAAGGGGACCAAGGCCTTTATTACCCTCACGCCAGGGCGCTGCTCCATACCCTGGACCTTACCCCTTCTAGAAGAAATGTCGCCCAAAACATCTCCCAGATATTCCTCAGGTGTAACAACTTCAAGCTTCATAATAGGCTCAAGAAGAATGGGCTTGGCCTTTTGAGCTGCTTCCTTAAAAGCCATGGAACCAGCAATAGCAAAAGCAATTTCAGAAGAGTCAACCTCGTGATAGCTACCATCTACCAGGCGCACTTTCACATCTACCACCGGATAACCAGCTACCACGCCCTGCTCCATAGCCTCTTTCACGCCTTTTTCTACAGCAGGAATAAATTCTTTAGGTATAGCCCCACCCACAATTTCAGAAATAAACTCAAAACCCTTTTCAGGGTTAGGCTCTATTACAATTTTTACGTGACCATACTGACCACGACCACCGGTCTGCTTGATGTATTTACCTTCAGCTTCAGCAGAAGCGGTAATGGTTTCACGATAGGCTACTTCAGGCTTACCAACGTTTGCCTGGACCTTAAATTCACGGGTAAGACGGTCAACAATAATTTCCAGATGAAGCTCACCCATTCCCCAGATAAGGGTCTGGCCGGTTTCATGATCAGTAACCACCCGGAAAGAAGGATCTTCAAGGGCGATTTTTTGAAGGGCCACCGAAAGCTTTTCCTGGTCAGCCTTGGTCTTGGGCTCAATGGCCACCGAGATAACCGGCTCAGGGATTTCAAGAGACTCAAGCTCTATAGGATGATTTTCATCACAAAGGGTATCACCAGTAGTAGTATTTCTTAAACCAAGGGCCGCTACGATGTCGCCTGCTTCGGCCTCAGTGATTTCCTCACGACGGTTTGCGTGCATACGCACCAAACGACCAATACGCTCACGCTTGCCTTTGGTGGCATTATATACACTCATGCCACTTTCAATCCTTCCAGAATAGATGCGCAAGAAAGTAAGGGTTCCTACGTAAGGGTCAGTCATGATTTTAAAAGCTAGAGCGGCAAGCGGAGCATCCGGGTCTGTAATACGCTCTTCCACCTCACCAGTTTCAGGATTTATGCCTTTAACTGGCGGAATATCTAAAGGTGAAGGAAGATAATCAATAATAGCGTCAAGAAGAGGCTGGACGCCCTTGTTCTTAAAGGCCGAACCACAAAGGACTGGCACCAGCTGAAGCTTGACAGTTCCTTCGCGTAAGGCCTCCCGAATCTCTTTAGGGCTGATTTCTTCGCCTTCTAAATATTTAAGCATTATATCTTCACTTACGTCAGCCAGGGCCTCAAGCATGAGATTACGAAACTCTTCAGCTTTATCCTTTAACTCAGCTGGAATTTCTTCTTCATGGAAGCGGGCGCCAAGAGTGGACTCATCCCAAACAATGGCTTTCATCTCCACCAAATCAATAACACCACGGAAATCTTCTTCAGCGCCATAAGGAATTTGAATAGGGACAGGATTAGCCCCCAGGCGAGTTTTCATCTGCTCAAGCACGGCCTCAAAATTGGCCCCAACACGGTCCATCTTGTTAACAAAAGTTATACGAGGAACGCCATACTTGTCTGCCTGGCGCCAGACAGTCTCAGATTGGGGCTCAACTCCACCCACCGCGCAAAAAATAACCACGGCGCCGTCAAGCACACGCAAGGCACGCTCAACCTCTACGGTAAAGTCCACGTGGCCAGGGGTATCAATAATGTTTATGCGATGATCCCGCCAGAAACAGGTGGTGCAAGCAGAAGTAATGGTAATACCTCTTTCCTGTTCCTGAGGCATATAGTCCATGGTGGCCGTACCTTCATGCACTTCACCTATTTTGTGAGTACGGCCGGTATAATAAAGGATACGCTCGGTAGTCGTAGTCTTACCGGCGTCAATATGCGCTACTATACCAATGTTGCGTGTCTTTTTAAGTTTGGCCAAGGATTCCTTGTTCATCCTTTTTCAACCCCTTAGCTTTATTCAAAAACCAAAATTCAAACATAAAGAATGGGGAAACTTTGAGAAAAGTCTCCCCATTCTTCAAAAATGGGTATTTAAAACGTTACCACCGATAATGGGCAAAGGCCCGGTTAGCCTCTGCCATTCGGTGGGTATCTTCTCTCTTTTTAATGGCTGCGCCGCGATTATTGTAAGCGTCCCAGAGCTCCCCTGCAAGCCTTTCTACCATAGTTTTTTCAGGGCGCTCACGCGCAGCCAAAATTATCCAGCGAATAGCCAAAGTGCGCTGACGCTCAGGACGCACTTCCACCGGCACCTGATACGTAGCTCCACCCACCCGGCGCGAGCGGGTCTCAAGCAGGGGCTTAACGTTTTCTACTGCCTTTTCAAAAATTTGCAAAGGGTCCTCTCCCCCGCTTTTTTCGCGCAAAAGTTCCATGGCCCCGTAAAAAATGCGACGGGCCACACTTTTTTTTCCATCAAGCATCAAACGGTTAATAAAACGAGCCACCAACTCACTACCGTATTTAGGATCAGGCGGCACTTCTCTTTTTGGTACTGGTCCTTTTCGTGGCATAGCTCCTACCCTTATTTAGGTCTTTTAGCTCCATACTTAGAACGAGATTTGCGGCGGTCCTGAACACCTGCGGCATCAAGTGCCCCACGAATAATCTTATAGCGCACACCAGGAAGGTCCTTAACACGACCACCACGCACAAGCACCACCGAGTGCTCCTGCAGATTATGACCTATCCCTGGGATATAAGCCGTAACCTCTATGCCGTTAGTTAAACGCACACGAGCTACTTTACGCAACGCAGAGTTTGGCTTTTTGGGAGTAGTAGTATAAACACGCGTACAAACCCCACGGCGCTGCGGACAACCCATTAGCGCCGGAGACTTTGACTTAGTCTTCCTTTTTTCTCTCCCAAGCCTTATCAGCTGGTTAATTGTTGGCATATTTCAAACCTCACCAAACAAAAATATAACCCACACGGCCTTTCCTTTGTGGGCCGAAAATTTATAACGACCTCTTGAAACTTTGTCAAGGGCTAAGTTTTAAACTAGCCCATCCAGAAGTGAAAAGAAATTATATAGTAAAATTTTTGCTTTGTCACCAAGTTTTAACAATTTTTATTCCGTTCGTAGATAAATCGCGGTTATTAACGGAGTATTTTTTACCTTACATAGCGTCATCGCGAGGCGACGTAGTTGCCGTGGCGATCTGAAATTGAACCGCTTCGCTTACAATGACAAAGAGAGAATTTGCAGTGACAGCCCTGAAATTGTCATTGTTTTATGCCCTCATTAACAATTATCTGTTTTTTATGACCTAGTCCGATTTTACTCCGCTAGTTCTTGAAGTTTATTTATGCCAGATTTTTGGAGCCCATAAATTTAAAATTGCAAGTATTGTTAATTAAGAACTCGACATTAAAAAATCAGAACGCATAATCAACGGGCTGAATGTCGGACAAAAAGTGCTCCCATTAATATTTGTCGAAAAAAAAA
>NZ_LSFI01000076.1 GCF_001642325.1 Thermodesulfatator autotrophicus
GGTTTTTCCAAAAAACTACGGCTGAACCTTTATTCAAAATTGAACTAAAGTTATAAATTATGGAAAAAATCTTACCCCATTTATGGCTAATAATAGCAGGCTATCTTTTACGGCGTTTACCCCCCTGCCCCAAAGATACTGCCCTTGCTCTTAACTTCTACGTCATTTATATAGCTCTACCGGCTCTTATTTTTGAACAAGTCTCCAAGATCCAGTTTTCAGCCCAATTATTATTCCCCATAATGTTGCCCTGGTTAGTGGTGATATTTTCCGCCACCCTGGTATGGGGGCTATCTTTCTTGTTCCGGTTTGACCGCCAGACCACCGGAGCCCTGCTTCTTTTAACTCCTCTGGGGAATACCGCTTTTTTAGGGATTCCCATGGTAGAGCAATTTTTCGGTTCCAAAGGGGTGCCTTTTGCCGTAATTTATGACCAGTTTGGTTCTTTTTTGGCCCTTACCACTTATGGAACTTTAATTCTGTCTATTTATGCCCCTGACCATAAACCAAAGCTAAAAAATGTTCTTTATAAAATTGTTTCTTTTCCGCCTTTTATAGCTTTAATACTGGCTTTATCTTTAAAAAATGTCAGTTATCCGGATTGGCTTAACACCCTTTTCAATATAACAGCCGCTTCATTAGTGCCAGTAGTTTTAGTAGCTATAGGCCTTCAACTGAAGCTAAAAATACCCAAAAATGACTTACTTCCTTTTGTAATGGGATTAGGCATAAGGCTAATAATTACACCGACAATATTTATTCTTGGCTGTCATTTTTTGGGGTTTAAAGGGCTGCCAGTTCAGGTTGCTCTTTTAGAAGCAGCCATGCCCCCTATGGTTGTAGCCGGAAGTTTAGCTACTATTGCTAATTTGCGCCCGAGTTTAGCCTCTTCACTGGTAGGATTGGGAATAATTTTTTCTTTTTTGACTTTACCAATGATTTTCAAGATGATAACAACTTTGATTCCAGCTTATTATTAACCCCCATGTCCCACAGGGGCATTGGGTTAATAAATAAAAGACTTAAGCTCATCCCATAAAATAGGCTGGGTGCCCACTTTACCAACCACAATTCCTGCGGCCTGGTTGGCAATGTTGACTACCCTTTCTAAAGGATAGCCTGCCACGTAAAAAGCGGTAAGAGTGGCAATCACTGTATCTCCTGCGCCTGAAACATCATAAACTTCGCGGGCCTGGGCCGGGAAACGCTTTTTAATTTCAGGATGATGAAGATACATGCCCTCTGGCCCAAGCGTTACCAACATAAAAGAAAGATTATATTTACGGATTAAATGCTCACAGATTTTGGCCATGTCAGAACTATAAAGGCCTTCTTCTTTAGCAATTTCTTTGAGCTCTTTAAGGTTGGGGGTAATACAAGTGGCCCCCTCGTAACGCCTCCAGAAAAGTCCTTTAGGGTCCACCATAACAGGGAGAGAAAACTCCCTGGCTTTCCCGATAAGCCACCGACAAAGTTCTCCCGAAGAAAGGATACCCTTGGCATAATCTGAAAGAATTAGAGCATCTATTTCAGGAAGAAGAGCCTCTATTTCCTTTCTGAGGTGAGATAAGCTTTCTTCAGAAAGGGTGTCAGTGTTTTCGGCATCAATGCGCAAAAGTTGTTGCGAACTGGCTATAATTCGGGTCTTAACAGTAGTGGGGCGCCCCCTATCCCGTATAATAGCCTTAGTGCCTATCTTCTTCTCTTTGGCAAGCCCTAGAAATTCCTGGGCTTCATTGTCTTGTCCCACTACTCCGGCTAGTTCTACTTTAGTTCCCAGGCCTTTCAAATTATTGGCAACATTGGCTGCTCCACCAAGAGACATGGTAACAGACTTGAGATTAAAAACGGGCACCGGTGCTTCTGGAGAGATTCGTTCTACATCTCCCCAGAAGTAGCGGTCAAGCATTACATCGCCTACCACCAGGAAGCGCAGATCTTTAAGAGGGCTATCCGGCATGGGCCTCATTTGCCTCAGTTTTTGGAGTGGCAAGGCCTGCGAGCTCTCTTATTTTACTTTCAAGTTCAGCTACAAGCTCTGGCTTTTCAAGAAAGGCACGTTTTACATTTTCACGGCCCTGGCCCAAGCGGTCACCCTGGTAGGAATACCAGGCCCCGCTTTTATCAATGAGGCCCATCTTAACGCCCAAGTCAAGAATTTCGGTAAGCTTAGAAATTCCTTCACCGTAGTAGATGTCAAACTCAGCTTCTTTGAAGGGAGGAGCCATTTTATTTTTGACTACTTTTACCCGTACTCGGTTGCCAATAGGCTCATTGGCTTCTTTGATAGTACCAATGCGGCGAATATCAAGGCGCAGACTGGCATAAAACTTAAGGGCATTTCCGCCAGGGGTAGTTTCCGGATTACCGTAACCACCCATACCAATTTTCATGCGTATCTGGTTGATGAAAATCACGGCGGTGCCAGTCTTCGCAATAGCGGCGGTTAATTTTCGCATAGCCTTAGACATCAGGCGCGCCTGTAATCCCACCTGGGTTTCGTCCATGGCACCTTCAATTTCGGCCTGAGGTACCAGCGCGGCCACCGAATCCACCACGATTACATCAACTCCACCGCTTCTAGCCAGGACCTCGGCAATCTCTAAAGCCTGCTCTCCCGTATCAGGCTGAGAGACTAAAAGGTCATCTATATTTACACCTAGTTTTTGAGCGTAGTGGACATCAAGGGCATGTTCAGCATCAATAAAAGCGGCTGTCCCCCCATTTTTCTGGGCCTCAGCGATTATATGAAGGGCAAGCGTAGTTTTACCAGAAGACTCTGGGCCAAAAATCTCGGTAATACGGCCTTTGGGAATACCACCAATACCGGTGGCAATATCAAGACCTATAGAACCAGAGGAAATAACCTCTGCATCCCTTATTTTTGGGGCCTCTCCCAGGCGCATCACTGCCCCTCGGCCGAACTGACGTTCTATCTGAGAAATGGCCGCTTCAATGGCCTTTTTCTTGTCAATTTGAGCCATAAAAACTCCTCCAATTAGATTTAGCCCTATTTTAAACGTTTTTTTGGAAAAAATAAACTTATTGGATAAACTTATAGGAAGCCTTTTGCCTGACAAGAATTATCACGAGAGATCTTGCCGCTACGTTACTATCAGCCTTGCTGACGCTTAGAATAGGTGTTACTTGCCCTGCTCTAATATGGAAAATATAGAGCTTATGGTAATTACTAAAGAGGCCCGTCTAGCCAGACGGGCCATCACTATTGAAATTACTGTTTTTTTTCTGAAGATTTTTCTACAAAGAGATGCACATCCTGTTGCGGATAAGGAATGCTTATGCCTTCCTGGTCAAAAGTCTTTTTAATTTGTTCAATAAGGTCAAACCTTACGGCCCAGTAATCACTTGTTTTCACCCAGGGTCTAAATACCAAATTGACTGAACTATCGGCCAATTCAGCCACGGCTACGGTAGTAGCTGGATCTTTTAAGATACGAGGATCTTTTGCGGCCATTTCCCAGAGAAGGGCCTTGGCCTTGTCTATGTCGTCTTCATAGCTTATGCCTACTACCAGATCAATGCGCCTGGTATCATTGGCCGTAATATTGGTAATAATATCACCAAGTATTTTGGCATTGGGAACTATGATCTTTTGATTATCAGGGGTGTGAAGAATAGTATTAAATAGCCCAATTAACTGGACGCCCCCGGTAACCCCAGCTACCGTTACCGCATCTCCCACTTTAAAAGGACGAAAAATAAGGATCATGATGCCAGCGGCAATGTTTGAAAGAGAATCTTTCAAGGCCAGACCAACAGCCAGACCTAAAGCACCAAGAACCGTTAAAAAAGACATGGTGTTGATACCAAGTTGGCCAGCAGCAGCAATAAGAACCAGGATTACGAGAGAGTAATAAATAACTCCTCTTAAAAAACGGCTTAAAGTTACATCAAATTCTCTCTTTTCAAGTAGCCTTTCACAGAAATTGGCTATGCGCTTTGAAAGCCAAAACCCTATAATGAGAATTAAAATGGCCCCAATTATCTGGGGAGCAATTGATAAAAGATAAATCCATACACTAGAAACCATACCCACCTCCATAACTCCCTCCTACAAAAATTTTAGTATTTTAATCTTATAATATTTTAATTTAAAATTAAACAAGCTTTTTATAAAAAAATTATTACAAAAACCATAAAAATAATTACAACTTTTGAGAAATTATTGCTAGCAAAGCGAAGAAAGCTAAGCCTATTTTTCCTCAGAGGATTATCTCGTCGACCTTTCGGCCTCCTCGTAGTGATAATAACAGATAAGTATTAATGAAGCATATTTTACGAGGCGACGTAGTAGCCGTGGCGATCTCTGGTCCCTTCGCTAACGCTCGGGACAAGGATTGCTTCGCTCGGGAATAACGGCGAAGGGGTTAGCAATGGCCAGGAAAGAGTTCACAATGGCCAGGAGTGTAACTTGTAACGGCTGGGAAGGGTCTGCAATGACGGAAAGGGGACCTATAATCACGAGGAGGGGACTTGTAGTTACGGCTCCCCTAATAAATTGTCATCTGTTTTGGCTTTCAGTAATCAAATCAAAATTTTGGTTAGGCCTAGAGGGATGGTGAGCGGTTAGGTAGTATTTCAGTAATTGTGTCCGAAA
>NZ_LSFI01000077.1 GCF_001642325.1 Thermodesulfatator autotrophicus
TGCGGACACAGTTGACGAAACACTATGAAATTTTTCCCTCGCCGATAAAAACGGTTTTTTAAATTTGACTTTTGCTCAGGTCTTAAGTATTTTCCACCGCTGGAATGTATAATAGGAGGATTGTGTCATGGCCTCGGTTGTTATTGTAGGTACCCAGTGGGGTGATGAAGGTAAAGGTAAAATAGTTGATTTACTTACGGCTTACGCCGATGTTATTGTTCGTTTTCAGGGTGGGAACAACGCCGGCCATACTATTATGTTTGACGGCCACAAGTTTATTCTCCATCTCATCCCTTCTGGCATATTTCACGAAAGTAAAAAATGCCTTATTGGAAACGGCGTGGTGATAGACCCATCGGTCCTGCTTCAGGAGATAGATAATCTGACTAGCAAAGGCATCCCTGTTGAGCCTGGAAGGCTTTTAATCAGTGAACGCGCCCATCTCATTATGCCGTACCATAAAGCCATTGATCTGGCCCGCGAGGCCAAGGCCGGAAAGACCAAAATTGGCACTACCGGCCGCGGCATAGGCCCTTGCTACGAAGATAAAATCGCCCGTCGGGGTATAAAAGTAGGAGACCTTTTAGATAAAGAGCTTTTCCATGAAAAACTTTCAGAAATACTTGAGGAAAAGAATTTTTATCTTGAGAAGTATTTAGGAGCAGATGGTTTGTCTTTTGATGAAATTTTTGAGAGCTATTTGCGCATGGGGGAAAGGCTTGCGCCTTATGTAGCCAATGTAGCGATAGAGCTTGAAAAGGCCCGCCAGCAAAAAGCACGAATCCTTTTTGAGGGCGCTCAGGGCACCCAGCTTGATATTGATCACGGCACTTATCCTTTTGTTACTTCCTCTAATACCGTAGCCGGAGGGGCCTGTCACGGGGCAGGGGTAGGCCCTACTACCATTGACGAAGTCATGGGAATATGTAAAGCCTACACCACCAGGGTAGGTGGGGGGCCGTTTCCTACCGAGCTTTCTGACGACACCGGGCTTCACCTGCGCGAACGCGGCGGGGAGTATGGTTCTACCACCGGGCGCCCGAGACGCTGTGGCTGGCTTGACGGTGTGGTACTAAAAGAAGCCGTGAGACTAAACGGGCTTTCCTCTCTTACTATTACCAAGCTTGATGTGCTATCTGGCCTTGACCCCTTAAAAGTTTGTGTGGCTTATGAGTATGATGGAAAGCGCCTGGAAAATATTCCAGGAAATATCAAGGTTTTTTCTAACTTAAAACCCATTTACGAAGAATTACCTGGCTGGCAAGAGGACATTTCAGGTATAAAAAAACTTGAAGATTTGCCAGAGAATTGTAAAAATTATCTGAAATTTATTGAAGAGTTTACCGGGGTTCCTGTTAATATAGTTTCTGTCGGCCCTTCGCGTGACCAAACTATTGTTTTGAGGAATCCCTTTGAGTCGTAAATATGAAAGAACGGGTCCTTATAGCCAATAGAGGGGAGATCGCCCTGCGCATAATGGAAGCCTGTGAGGCTTTAGATCTGGATTATGTGGTTGTCTATGCTCCAGGAGATGAGCAAAGCCTTCACGTAAAGATTCCTCAAGCCAAAGGTAAGCCCTGCTTTCGCATTTCCAGCTATCGCGATGCTAATGATATTTTAGCCGTGGCCGATGAGGCCAAATGTACAGCCATTCACCCTGGGTATGGTTTTTTTTC
>NZ_LSFI01000078.1 GCF_001642325.1 Thermodesulfatator autotrophicus
CGAGTGGTGAAACGCAATAATCCTCTCATCTTTATAGGCCCGCGCTGGGAGGTAATTCGAGATCTTGGCCACAAACTGATGGCCAAAAAGGTAGCCCATGAATTAGGTATTCCGGTAATTCCTGGCACAATTAACCCCATCTACAATGAAATAGAAGCCGAGGCTAAGGCCGAAGAGCTTTTCCTATGGCAGGAAGAACAGGGCTTTGAGCCGCGCATTTTGATTAAGGCCGCAGCTGGCGGTGGTGGGATGGGTATAGAAGAAGTTGATAACCTTGATATGGTTCGCCCGGTCTTTCGCCGTATCCGCGCTTACGCCAAGCGGCTTTTTGGAGATGACGGCGTTTTAATTGAAGTCTTTATCAGGGACTTTCATCATATTGAACTCCAGTTACTTGGTAATCAATTTGGTGAGCTGGTTCATTTTGGTACCAGAAATTGTACTATCCAGGTGCACCGCCAGAAACGCATAGAAGTGGCTCCCGGGTTTGACCCGGCTTATACTGACTATCCTTTTGACGCGGAAAAAGTGCTTGAAAGCATTGTTAACCATTCACTTAAACTTGCAGCGCACGTGGGTTACGATAGCGTTGGCACCTGGGAGTGGCTGGTTACCCGTGATGGCAAACATTACTTTATGGAAGTTAATACCCGCATTCAGGTGGAAAACGAAATTTCTGCCCGTATAAGCCGCATAAAAGGAAAAGAACCCAATCTCCTGGTGGAACAAATTCGGGCGGCCTTCGGTGATAAACTGGGCTATAAACAAAAAGACATTTCTTTTGAAGGCACAAGTATAGAGTTTCGTTTAATTGCCGAAGACGTAAAGCGGGGTTTTAAGCCCCTTTCAGGTACTATTACCAGGTTTGAGTACCCTGAGCGAGATTGGTTGCGAGTGCGCACTCATGTGCCCCAGGACGAACCTTATCGTATTCCTACGGAGTTTGACCCCAATCTGGCTTTAGGTATCATCTGGGGAAAAAATACCCCTCAGGCCATGGAGCGTGGCTTTGAATTTCTTAATTCCTTAGTTATTGAAGGAGAAACAGCCCAGGGTGAACCCCTGGCCACCAACATACCTTATTTAAAAGAAAAATTACCAGAGATTTTGAAATTTCTATGAGAGAATTACAGCGTTATTTAAACGACTTGATAGACCGCATAATCTACCTACAGGACATAAAAGGCGAGGACTGGGAAGGCCTTCCGGCTATCCTTTCTGAACTTAATAGCCTTAAAGAGAACTTTTATCAAATAACCGAAAAAACATGTCAGGCAAGGCTTGAGGCCATTGATAATCGCCTATCTCTTCTTGAAGAGCAGGCTGATAAGACCCTCACCCCCTACGAAACCGTTAAAATCGTAAGAAATCCCCAGCGTTTCACCCTGCTTGATATACTGGAAAACGTTTATGACTCCTTTACTGAGCTTGGCGGTGAGGGCGAAATAAACGTTGATCCAGCCGTGATTTGTGCTAGAGCTATGATTTCCCGCCGCGTGGGAGACAAGATTTACATGCACCAGGTAATTGTAATTGGGCACGAAAAAGGCCACGGGGAAGAGTTTAGAAACGGCGGTAGTGCCAAGCCCTGGGGGAACGAGAAGGCCCTGCGTTACATGCGCGTAGCAGAGACCGAAGGCATCCCCATTCACTTTTACGTGTTTACGCCGGGGGCTTTTCCTATAGAGGATTACCCAGGAGCAGCCCAGCAGATTGCGAGAAATCTTTATTTCATGAGCAAACTTAAGGTGCCCACGGTGGCTTTTATTTCTGAAGGTGGGTCTGGTGGGGCGGAGGCCATAGCGTTGTCTGACGTGCGGCTCATGGCTGCTTATGGTTATTACTCGGTGATAAGCCCTGAAGGGGCGGCGGCCATTGAGGGTAAGCTCAAAGAAGGACAGAGGCCACCGAGGGACCTGGTAGAATTCTGTGCCCGCCAGCTAAAAATTACCGCCAAAGATAATCTACGTCTGGGCACTATTGACCGCATTGTTCCTGAACCACCACTTGGTGCCAGGCGAAATGACTATCAGTTTTTCAAGCGCTTGCGTTACGAGATGATAAGGGCCACGGATGAAGCTGTTTTGCGTACCAAGAGCCTTAAGGCCTTTCGTAGCTATGCCCTTAAACGCAAAAGCGAAGAGGAAAATCCACCAGATGAGTTTGATGTTTATGTCCGCTGGGAGCTTTCAGACGTAGAAATAGAAAAGCTTCTTGACCTGCGCTCTAAAAAGTATCGTGAGATGAGCCGCCATGTCCTGGGGCTTAAAAAATCGCCTTTGAAAAACTACATAGAAAAAAGCCAGGATCTTGGCCTTCGTGTATATCATGACCTTCGTTACGGCTTTCTCAAGCAGAGCCAGAAGATGATTCAGCGGGTGATGGAAGATATCTCTGGTGAAGGTTTTGCTTTTTTAAAACAACTTACCGAGCCCCTTAAAAGCACTTATGACCTCCTGGGTACCAAAGGTCGCCGTGGCCGGGCCAAACCTGTGGTAGAAGAGCCGGTTATTGAAGATGTTTCTGAGCTTTACGTAAGCCCGCTTGCTCTTGAAGACCGCACGGTTACCTGCCCTAACGCTGAAAAGTTTGGCTGCCAGGATATCTGGGTACCTGACCTTTACGGTGAGTTTTGTGGTGTTTGTCCTACCTGTGGTTATCACTTTCCCCTTGAGTACCAATGGTATTTGAGCAACGTTTTTGACGCCAATAGCATTAAAGAATTTAACGCCCACATTGCCTCTACCAATCCCCTTGGCTTTGAAGGTTTTGACAAGAAACTGGCTCTAGCTCGGAAAAAGACAGGCCGAAACTCGGCCATGATTACTTTTCAGGCCAAAATTGGTGGCATCTCCCTTATTGTAGCCATGCTCATTGCTGATTTTCGCCAGGGCACGGTAGGTGCTGCTGAGGGGGAAAAGTTTATTCAGGCCTGTGATAGGGCCCGCATTACCAAGCGGCCGTTTCTGGCCTTTATCCACACTACCGGCGGTATCAGGATTCATGAAGGGACCCTTGGGGTTATCCAGATGCCGCGCTGCACGCTTGCTGTGCGCGAATACATAGACGAAGGCGGTTTATATCTCGTGGTTTACGATAATAATTCTTACGCTGGGCCGGTAGCAAGCTTCCTTGGTTGTTCTCCCTATCAATTTGCCATAAGGTCTACCAGGCTTGGTTTTGCCGGGCCTAGGGTCATCAGGGAAACTACAGGAGAAGACATACCCCCTGACTATCACAGTGCAGAAAACGCTTTAAGGCGCGGCCATATTCAAGGCATCTGGGACAGGCGAGAAATACGTAAAAAACTTTACGAAGCCCTCCTTACCATGGGGGGTAAGAATCTTTACTATCGTTAGGGCTTATGGCGCTTGATAACCGTAAAATAGACGAACTATTAAGGGCTTTTAAGGCGAATCCTTACCGGGTTTTTGTGGTGGGAGCGCCACATACCGGCTATGTTCGCGAGATTTTGGTGAAAGAGGGCGACGAAGTCAAAGGTCCATCAGGTAAATGGCTTGAAAAACCGGGTACTCCGCTTTTTGTGCTTGAGCGCGAAAGAAATCCAAAAACTATACGGGCCAAGGTGAATGGGGTAGTTTCTAAAATAAGACATGAATTACACGGCAAGTTTGTAGAGGCCTTTGAGCCTATTTTAGAAATAAAGCATCCCTTGAGCCAGAAAGAAATTATAGCTGAGATTCTGCGTGAGGCCTTACACATTGTAAAGGCCCCGGAAAAAGCCCGCTACTTTTTAAGCCCGGAGCTTGCCCAGAGAATTGAAAAAGAAGGTGAAGGCCGTGTAGTAGTAAAACCTGGCGACGAACTGGCCATTATGTATTTTATGAAAAGGGAGACCCCCATTTTACACGAAGGGCCCCCCATGGTGGTTTTTCGGGTGTTTTTCAGCCGCGGCCAGATGGTGGAACAGGGTGAACCTCTCTTCGGATTGTGTACCGAAGAGGAAAGGCCTTACCTTGAAAAACTCATCGCCCGTGTAAAGGAAGAGTGGAAGGCCTAGTCCTTTATTAGCCCGACTTCTTTAGCCTGGCGGCAAAGAAGCCGTCAAGGCCGTGGCGGTGTGGATAAGTGCGCATAAAGCCTTTATCATCTACCAGTTCTTTAGCTTCTCCTGGTAAGTAACGGCGAGCATCTTCTATCTGAAATTCAGAGTGTTCTGAAATAAATTTCTGAATAACCTCTTCATTTTCTTCAGGTTCAAGGCTACAGGTGGCGTAAACTATCACTCCCTTAGCTTTTACCAGCGGGGCAAGAGAGTTAAGTAAAGAGAGCTGTTTTTCAGGCACGGTTATCAAGTCTTCAGGTTTTCTGGCCCATTTTATGTCGGGATGGCGCCTTATAACCCCTGTGCCTGTGCAGGGGGCGTCTATGAGGATGCGGTCAAAGAATTTCCCACCAAGTTTTTCTATGCTCTTGGTGGCATCACCGGTGATTACTTCAATGTTAGTTATGCCGAGACGTCGGGCGTTTTCTTCAAGGCGCTTTAGTCTCCAGGCCAGCACGTCCATGGCATATATCTTTCCAGTGTTGCGCATGAGCTGAGCCAGATGGGTGGTTTTTCCGCCAACTCCGGCGCAAGCGTCTAAAATGCGCTCGCCTTCCTTAGGGGAAATGAGATAACTTACCAGCTGGCTGGCTTCATCTTGAACCTGGAGCCAGCCAAATTTGAAGGCCTTAAGGGAAGTTATCTGCCCGCGAAAGCCTTTAAGTTCAATGCCGTCAGGGCTAAAACGGCAGGGGCTTGCTTCAGGCACATCTTTTTTTAGGAAGAGCAAAAGATTGTCTCTAGTTACCCTTAAGGTGTTGGCTCGAACTACCAGGATCGGCCTTTCGTTTCCGGCCTTAAGCAGGGCTTCGGTTTCTTCTTCGCCAAAGCGTTCAAGCCAGCGTTCTACCAGCCAGCGGGGATAAGAGTATTTGATGGCTAGGTATTCGGCGAGATCCATTTCTTTGGGGGGAAGGGTTATTTCTTCTCTGCGCCTGGCAAGCTCTCTTAAGATAGCGTTTACAAAGTTTACAATCCACTGTCCGCGGCGAGGTTTAACAAGTTTTATAGTTTCAGCTACAGCTACCTGTACAGGGATGCGGGTGAAAAATATTTGATAGGCTCCAAGACGCAGGGCGTTTTTTACTTCTGGATCCATTTTATCAAGAGGTTTTCGGCTAACCCGTGAGAGCATATAATCAAGATAAGCCAGGTGCCTTACCACCCCGTTTATGAGCTCGGAAACGAGAGCCCGGTCTCTAGGGTCAGGAAGCACGCTTTTTTCAAGGACTTCTGTTAAGACTTCGTCAAGAAGGGGTTTTTTAGTTTCCCAGCGTATGAGGACCTTTAGAGCCATGGCCCTAGGATTTTTAACCGGCAATTTTGGCATAATTTCTCCTTGTGCCTGAGGTTTTTCAAGGTTAGGTTTTAAGGCGAGATGGCTAAGGTGGCAAGGGCAGATTATCGCATTATTTACGCAGATACCGATTGTGGTGGCGTGGTTTATTACGCCAACTATTTCAGGCTGTTTGAAATAGGCCGCACCGAGCTTTTACGCCAGGCAGGCCTTACTTATCGCGATATTGAAGAAAAGGAAGGTATTATCTTGCCAGTGGTGGAGGCCCGGGCCAGATACCGCCACCCGGCTCGCTATGACGACCTTATTACCATTGAAACTACTTTTGCTGAACTTTTCCCTCATAAAGTTCGTTTTGAGTATAAAATCTGGCACGAAAAGCGGCTTTTAGTGGAAGGCTTTACTGTGCATGTGCCCGTAAACAAAGAAGGCCGTTTGGTCAAATTCCCGGAAAAACTTTATAGCTTACTTAAGAAAATATTTTGATTCTGGACATTTTGTATACGAAACAGCCTTAACAGCCAAAAGCAACCGTGCGTTCTAACCTATTTTCTCAATTTTGGCGAAGGGTTCTCTTTTTATATTTGAGTCTCTCCTGATATAAATATCGAACTTAGCAGAGACTTACTAAGATATAGTATGGCATCTTCAAAATAGGTTTTACGGGATAAACTTATTTGATAAAAGTATGTGTAAGGTTAGCCAGTAAAATGGGTATATTGCTCCCTTAACCTCTCTATCATTGTAGGAAAACTTACCAGCATAGGTATCAGTGCTAAAGAAAGCCTGGTTACGAGGTTACGAAATTCAAGAACTAAAAATTCAATTAAAGCCAGACTATAAGATCATTACAGGAAAACTAACTCCCTTTTAAAATCTTCTATGTCTTCCAGTTTTCTTATCTTTTTGCTTTTTTGGGCTTTTCTAAGTCCTAGAAATCCTCTCAATTTTTGGGCAATCTCTTCCACGAAACTCCTGCTCCCTATGACTAGGCCCTCGGTAAAATATCTGATCTTTTGCCTGAAAATTTTGCCTGTCCCTTTTTC
>NZ_LSFI01000079.1 GCF_001642325.1 Thermodesulfatator autotrophicus
TAGCCAGCGGCTGTCTGAAACATCTATCTTTCGTCCAGGGACATTTTTGATATGCCTGGCATTGACTAAGATCACTTCCACATAGCCCTCTAAAATGTTGTGTACAGGCTGCCAGTAAACACCAGTGCTTTCCATGGCTACAATAGGACAATCCTTTTCAATCAACCAGTCTCTCAGGGCAACAAGATCATCGGTAAAAGTTTCAAATTCTCTAACTTCGACTTCTATAGAGCCATCAGGAAGAGTTTGTAGAAGACACGCTGAGATAAAGCGCTTATGAACGTCAAGGCCACAACAAGTGGGATGAATAATTTTCAAAACCTGGTTATCTTTCTTTTTAGGAGCCATGGGTATTTACCTCCTTTTTTAAAGTTTTTTGGAAATAATCAAAATATCCATGGCTCCTCTCTTTTCAATGTTTCCATGCCTTCGTTGTGCCCCACAGGGGCATGGG
>NZ_LSFI01000008.1 GCF_001642325.1 Thermodesulfatator autotrophicus
GTGAACCTGTTTATAATCCTTTTGACATATTACTTTTCTTAAGAGAATATGAATTCCGCCCATATTGGTTTGAAACCGGCACGCCTACTTTTCTCATCAAGCTTCTCCTTGAAAAAAAGTATTTCATTCCAGAGCTTGAAGACCTGGAAGTTGGTGAAAACATACTTGAGTCCTTTGACATAGACTACATTGAGATTGAGACCATTCTTTTTCAAACAGGCTATCTCACCATCAGAGATTTACAAAGGAAGGGGCCTCGCCGTCGGTACTTCCTCTCTTATCCTAATCTGGAAGTTAAAATGAGTTTTACAGATACTATTCTTAACTGGTATGTAGAAAAACGAACAGAAAAAGAAAGAATTATTGACCGCCTTTATGATGCCCTTGAAGTCAACGATTTTCAAAAATTAGAAGGTATATTCAAGTCTTTTTTTGCTTCAATTCCTTATGATTGGTACCGCAAAACAGAGCTTTCAGGCTACGAGGGGTTTTATGCCAGTATCTTTTATTGCTACTTTACGGCCCTTGGCCTTGACGTGCGCGTGGAAGATACCACCAACCACGGCCGCCTTGACATGGCCGTATTGTTTGACGGCAGGTGTTATCTTTTTGAGTTCAAAGTAGTAGAGCTTGAGCCAGAAGGAAGGGCCTTAGAGCAGCTTAAAACCAGAAAGTATTACGAAAAATATACTGATAAGTGCCAGGAAATTTATCTTATTGGAGTAGAGTTCAGCAAGAAAGAGCGGAATATAGTTAGTTTTGAGTGGGAAAAAATAGAAGTCAGATAATAAGAGCTTTTTACATTCCAGAGTGTCATCGCAAGGCGAATAAGCCGTCGTGGCGATCTCTAATGTATTAAGGGGCGGAGGCCCCGCCCCGTTTATTTAGCTATCGTTTCAACTCAAGGGATAAGAACCAGCTACGCCCTGGCGCTTTGTAATAATCAAAGTAGTCTTCGTCAAACAGGTTAGTTACGGAAAGAGAAAGGGCAAGCTTGTCTCCTGCAAGCCAGGAAGGAACTGGCAAATAGACCGTTCCCTTAAAGTCTGCCACAAAGTGTTTCTCGTAAGCGCCGTAAACACCTTCAGCAACATCTGAGTTGTCTTCATTTGTATAAATTTTGCCGACGTAGTGTCCATTAAAAGCAAAAGTAACTCTGGGTATCTCAATCCCCACATTAAAATTCCAGATCCATGGTGGAGTTTCTACAAAACGTTTGCCTTCAGAAGAGAGATCTGCCGGGTTAGAGGTGATTTTAGTATCGTTTCTGGTGTAATTCACTCCCAGGTTTAACCAGTGAGTAGGTTTGGCCTTAACACCTGCTTCAAGGCCATAAATTTCTCCTTCACCAGCGTTTATGTAATACTTATCCGAACCCACTGTTTTACGATAAATTAAGTCTTTTAGTTTAGTGTGATAAAGACTCAGGTTTAGCTCCAGGCGTTTTTCCCATAATTTTTTACTTAAAGAGGCTTCAGTGGTATAGGCCTTCTCCGGCCCTAAGTTAGGATTTGAATGATAGGTTGTTCCCCAGGAAGAGGTCCAGGTACGGTAAAGCTCATACACATTGGGGGCCCGAAAGGCCTTGCCGTAAGAAAGCCGTAAGGTGGTATCCTGAAAAGGCTCCCATACCAAAGCCACCTTGGGTGAAACCGTCCCTGTATCCCTTGAAGAATAAGAGCCATCTACACTGGAATAACCGTTATAAGTCCACCAGTGGTCGTAACGCAGGCCTAAAAATAAACTTAAGTTCTTTTTAAGAACCCACTTATCCTGGGCAAATAGGCCCAGAGTTCCTACATAACCGCCTGAACGATAGGTCTCATCTCCTTTAGAGCTTGGGTCCCGATAAAAAGAAAGCTCGTATTCTTTAGTATGTGCCTTATCCAGACGATAAGTTGCTCCTGTAGTTAACTTATGTCTGGCAAACCAGGGAAAAGTGGTGCTTAAGTCGGTATAAAAAGTATCTGCTTTGGTTTCGGATAATGTACCGTCAGCAGTATTGTAATCTTTAGTATATGTCTTTGTAACGGTATAATATTTATCTCTTTTAGTGTATCCCAACACAAAATTTACTTCAGCTTTACCAAACTTGTTTTTAGTGTTTAGTGCCCAGAGGTCTGTTTGATTGCGACCTATTCCCGTATAGTAAATGTAGTTTGAAGGACTGACAGAAACATATTGTCCATCAGGCAAAGATACATTTCCACTGAATGCGGGTTCACTTGTGGTGGGGTCATAAACATAAGTGTGAGGGGGGCCGTAGCCGTAACTAGTCCAGCCGTGCTGAAAGGTAAGTTTTAAAAAACCGTCCGGGCTAAAGGCCCAGCCCAGAGCAGCATTATAATTTTCCCTTCGTCCCCAGTTGTCACCCTTGTCACCTACTACCCATTTAACTTCTGTTCCAGTAGGATCTAGCATAGGATAACCGCCTGCGAGAGCCCCACTGCCACTTTTGGGGGAACGCAGGACAGGGGTAGTTGGGTACCCGTGGTCTATATCTTTTTCAAAACCCAGGAGGAAAGACACATCTCCCAGACGATTTCCAAAACCCAGGCGATAACCCTGAGTTACACTTTCTCCGCCCCCCAAACCGGCCCTGGCCCAGTAGGTAAGCTTTTGGGGAAGTTCGGTAAAAAGGCTTATTACCCCGCCCATAGCGTTTCCACCCCAGAGCGCCGAGTAAGCCCCGCGCACCACTTCTATGCGGTCAATACTTTCAGTAGAAAAATTACTCCAGGGAACACCACCATAATAACCATCATTTATGGGAATTCCGTCAAGCAAAATTAGAGTCCTCTTCTGGTAAGGGATACCCCGCAGGGTAACTGAAGCCAGGGTATCCATAAGCCCTTTAGAGCGCTTAACATAAACGCCGGCTTCGGTCTCAAGGGCCTTGTCTATGGTAACCAGGTGTTTGGCTTCCATGTCTTTTTTGGTAATCACAGTAACGCTTGCTGGTGCATCTTTAATAGCCGTCTCTGTTTTGGTAGCGGTAACTACCACTTCGCCCAGAGAAATAGCCTGTGATTCCTGTGCCTTTACAGGCATTACTGATAAAAACCCCAGGAGCAAAGCCAATAGCAACGACCAGAAATACATAACACGCCCTCCCTTTTATGAATTTTATAGAATTCTATATGTAGCAAGAAAAAATAATTCGTGTCAACCACGGTTTGGAGAAGTTTTTAAGCCCCCTTGTTTTTACCCATTTTTGCCCTAAAATACACGGGAGCATGGCCCGAATAGCGATAGAGAAGGCCCTTAACTGGAGCCTTTCCCAGTGCAAAGAACTAAAAGAAGGCGAATGTATTGACCTGCTTTGTAAAAAGAAAAACCGCATCGTCAGGGTAATAAAAACGAAAGAGGGGTTTCAGCTGGAAGAAAGGGGCTTTTTCAACGAAGACCACCAGGCCAGAAATTTAAAAGAACTTAAAAAAATTCTAGAAAGGCTTATTGCCAGAGAATTCCCCAGGAGCCACCTGCTCTGGGCTTTTAAAAGACGCTCCTGATATGGACTTAAAAGACCTTGAAACCAAATTAAAACGTATTGACGGCAAAGGATACGGTGCTTACAAAGAGCTCGCCGGAGTTTATCGCTTTGCCGAGGGTGAGCTTTTTATAGACAAAGTGCAATCTGACCCTTTTGCTCCTCCAAGCCTTTTAAGGTTAAAAATCTCCGGCGACATAGCCCAAATTCCTTCACATTTTTACAGCTCTTTTTCTCGGCGGATTGGCCTGGAAAACTATCTGGCCTATCAAGCCGCCAGGATGGCTCAAAACTTTTCCCGAAAAATAGGCACAGGCAAAGGCGGAATCATTAAAGTGCACGGCCCGGGGCAGGAAATTCTTCCCCGCACAGCCCTTGAGGTAAGCCAGAATGGAAGCCTAGAACTTCGCTTTTTTGTAGGCCTTCCAGCGGCAGGACGGCGTATCCTGGCTAAAGAAGCCAGGAAAATACTTCTTGATTACCTGCCTAAACTGGCTAAAGCCCTCTGTTATTCCCATCTGGACAAAACCCTTCTTAAGGCCTTTGTGGAAACAAACGAAGACGCCGACTTACTGCGTAGTAAGCTAAAAGATCTGGGCCTCATAGGCTTTGTGGCCGATGGTAGTATTTTACCAAGGGCTTCCGGCGTGGACCCAAGGCCTGCCTCAAAGGCCATTCCCTTCAAAGCGCCCGATTCTTTAGCCATTGAAGTAGAGCTTCCCAATCGCGGCCGCATAAGGGGCCTTGGCATAAGGCCCGGAGTGACTCTTATTGCCGGGGGTGGCTTTCACGGCAAATCTACGCTTTTGCGGGCCCTTGAACTTGGTATTTATAACCATGTTCCTGGAGATGGCCGTGAACTGGTGGTAACCTCTCCCCTGGCGGTAAAAATTCGGGCTGAAGATGGCCGTAAAATCACCGGAGTGGATATTTCGCCTTTCATAAATAACCTTCCCTTGGGAATTGATACTCGCTCCTTTACCACAGATTGTGCCTCTGGCTCCACCAGCCAGGCCGCCAATATCATGGAAGCCCTAGAGCTTTCAGCTGATGTGCTCCTTATTGACGAAGATACCTCAGCCACTAACTTCATGATTAGGGACCGACGCATGCAGATGCTCGTCAGCAAAGAAAAAGAACCCATTACGCCATTTATTGACCGGGTGCGCGAATTGTACGAAAATTTTGGCGTATCAAGCATAATTGTAGTGGGTGGTTGCGGCGATTACCTTGATGTGGCTGATACGGTAATTGTTATGGATAATTATCTTCCTCAGGATGCTACCATCAGGGCCAGAGAAATTATTAAAAATTATCCGTCAAACCGGTTAAAAGAGGTCCAAAATCCCTTTAAAAAACCTGAGCCAAGACGCTTTGCCCCGCAAAGCTTTCCCAAAACACCCAAGAAACCACCAAAGGCCAAAGCAAGGGATAACATCCTCTGGGGCAAAGAGATAATTGACCTTTCAGCGGTGGAACAACTGGTTTGTGTTGACCAGACAAGGGCCATGGCTTTAGCTCTTCCGCTTTTAGCCGAAAAATTAAAAGAGGGCAAAAACTTGGTAGAAGGAGTTAGCTATATAAAAACTTTTATTGAAGAAAAGGGACTTAAAAGTTTAAGCCCCTTACCACGGGGAGACCTGGCTTTCTTTCGGACCATTGAGCTAGCAACAGCTCTTAATCGATTACGTTCCCTAAAAGTTTAAAATGCCTAAAAGACGTTCCCCTAAACAAAGGGTTTTAAATCATTTTCACCTGGCTGTAATATTTTTCAGTGCGGCAGCCATTTCTCTTGGCCTAATCCTGGCTCTGATATACTTTTATCTTTCTCTCAACCTTCCCAGCATATCAAAGTTAGCTAACTACGAACCACCAGCTACTACCACGGTTTTAGACCATCGAGGAGAGGTTCTGGCTTATTGGTATAAAGAGAGGCGCTTCCCTGTTCCCCTTTCGCAGGTGCCTCCGTACTTGATTCAGGCCTTTGTTTCGGCTGAGGATGCCCGTTTTTATGAGCACCAGGGCCTTGATTTCTGGAGTATTTTAAGGGCTATCATCATAGACATAAAAGAAAGGCGAATAGTTCAGGGAGGAAGTACCATAACGCAACAGGTTGCCAGAGCCCTGCTTTTAACTCGTGAACGAACTTTTAAACGAAAACTCAAAGAAGCCATCCTTGCCTGGCAAATAGACTCGGCCCTTACTAAAGACGAAATATTGACGATTTATCTGAACCAGATTTACCTCGGGGCCGGGGCTTACGGGGTAGAAGCTGCGGCTCGCACTTATTTTAATAAACACGTCTGGGAGCTAACCCTCCCTGAAGCAGCCCTCATTGCCGGCTTAACTCCTGCTCCTAGCCTTTATAATCCGTTTCGCAACCCTGAACTGGCTCTCAAGAGGCGTGCTTATGTTCTCAAAAGAATGGCTGAAGAAGGTTATATAAGTCTTGAGACCGCTCAAAAAGCCATGGCCAGCCCTTTAAAATTAAATCCCGGAGACTTTTCTCCCAAAAAAGAGGCCCTTTATTTTCTTACTGTTTTGAAAAGCCGTTTAGAAAAAAAACTGGGAGAGAGTTTATATACTGGTGGCTATACTATTTATGCTTCACTTGATTTGCTCTGGCAAGAAGAAGCCCAAAAAAGGCTTAAAGAACACTTAAAATTAATCGCCAAAAGAAACAAACAAAAAGACATTCCTCAGGGAGCTATAATCTGTCTTGATAACAAAAGCGGAGCTGTACGGGTTTTAATTGGTGGCCGAGACTTTGATCATAATCAATTTAATCGAGCCATTCAGGCGAGAAGGCAGCCAGGTTCTGCCTTTAAACCCTTAATCTGGGCAGCTGCTCTGGAAAAAAACTTGGCTACGGCGGCCAGCCAAATTGTTGATGAGCCCGTGGTGCTCCCCGGAGCCAAGCCAGGTTCTTATTGGCAGCCTAAAAATTTTGATAAGGGCTATCTTGGTCCCATAAGTTTGCGCACGGCCCTGGTACACTCCCGTAATACCGCTGCCGTTAAATTAGCTTATGCGGTGGGACTGCCTGATGTGATTACCATGGCAAAGACCATGGGAATAAATAGCCCTTTAGCTCGTGATTATTCCATAGCCTTAGGAAGTAGTGGAGTGTCACTTTTAGAACTGGTAAGAGCTTATTCCGTTTTTGCCAATCAAGGTGTTTTAAATGAGGAAACCTTGGTAGATAGCATTTTTGACCGCCATGGCCAGGAAATTAGCTGGGAAAAATCCTCTAAACGGGTTCTTTCGGCTGAAACCGCCTATATTATGGAATTTTTATTGCATGAAGTGGTAAGAGCAGGGACCGGCCGTTGTGCCAAGCAACTGGGGGTCTGGGTGGCTGGTAAAACAGGCACTACTGATAACTACCATGATGCCTGGTTTATTGGTTTTACCCCCGAGGTGACCTGTGGAGTATGGATAGGCTATGACCGCATTAAACCCCTGGGTAGATTGGAGACAGGAGGCCGAGCTGCCTGTCCCCTCTGGGTTGAAGTAATGAAAAGCAGACCTAATAATTACAAAAATAAAAATCCTGAACCACCTCAGGGAATAGTTTTTATAGAAACCAAAGATTTTGACCCTCTAAGAGGAGAAGAAACCCTGCTTTTTCCTTTTAAAGAGCAGAATATCCCCGAACTCAAAAATTCTTTACCACGGCGAACTTTTCCTAGCATTTTGAGAGAGCTTTTGAGGCCTCTTGGCTTTTAGATACTTCTCCCTTGCGAGGAATGTAAGAAAGGTCATCTTTTACCCAGTAAAGAACCTCATAATTTTTCTTAAGGGATTCTACCATTTCTTTAAACTTATCTTCTTCTATGCCAGTTACCCGGATATAAACTCGCCTTCTTTCAAGTTCAAGCCCTTCATAAGCACTTAATACCGTAACAATCCGTGCTCCCCATTGGCGTATATCCTGAACCAATTCGGAAATAAGCCCAGGTTGGGCTGGAAGCATAAAAGCTATCTGCCAGGGACCATAATAAATACCGGTAATGTGAATGAGCACTTTAAAAATATCTGTTTGGGTAATGATTCCTAAAACGTGTTTCTCTTCGTCTATAATAGGTAAGCCAGAAATACAGTTTTCTAACATGACCACCGCTGCGTATTCAACGGTAACATCGGGAGTTATGGCTATAGGGTCAGGAGTCATTACGTCTTTTACTTTTATTTCAGAAAGGAGATAATAAAGTTCGTGAACATCTAAAGCGGTAGCCTTTGAAGGTGTAGCCTCACGAATATCTCTGTCAGTAATAATTCCTACCAGCTTGCCTGCTTTGACTACCGGTAATCGACGCATGCCGTGTTCTTTCATCATTTGAACGGCCTTCATGATAGAAGCGTTTTCTTCAATGGTTATAGGATCTTCGGTCATCCACTCTTTAACTAGCATATACTACCCCCTTTCAAAGAAGGACATTTTACTTTTTATAACATTTTTAAAAAAAGAAGCCAACTCGATTAGTGCCTCTTTTCAAGAACTATTAAGAACTCTTTATTTCCCGCTGGTCCCAGTATAGGGCTTTCCACTACTCCGAGAGACTTGAGAGATAACTCCTTGGTGGAGAACTCTTCAATTTTTTTAATAACTTCCTGGTGTAAAGCCGGGTTTCGCACAACCCCGCCTTTTCCTACTTTTTCGCGCCCTACTTCAAACTGGGGTTTTATTAAAGCAATAATTTTTCCCCCTGGCTTTAAAATACGAAGAGCCGCTGGTAAGATTTTGGTCAAAGAAATAAAAGATACGTCTATAGTGACTAAATCTACCAATTCAGGAAGGTCTTTTTCTGATAAATAACGAGCGTTTACTCCTTCAAGGACTATTACGCGAGGGTCCTGACGTAATTTGTAGTGAAGTTGACCTTTCCCCACGTCAATGGCGTAAACTTTTTGGGCTCCAGCCTGTAATAAACAATCAGTAAAACCGCCAGTTGAAGCCCCTATATCGGCACAAATGAGTCCTTTTACATCTAAACCAAAGTGTTTTAGGGCGTGAGCGAGTTTTAGGCCTCCACGAGAAACAAAGGGAAGCCCTTTTCCTTTCACTTCAATTTCAGCCTCAAGGGGAACTTTATGGCCGGCTTTATCAAGGCGTTTGCCATTAACATAAACTTGTCCGGCCATAATCAGGGCCTGAGCCTTTTCACGGCTTTCGGCCAGGCCCCGTTTAACCAGCAGCTTATCAAGCCTTTCTTTACTCACCAGAACCTGCTGTAACCCTTTCTTTGAGAAAATTTATAGCTTCTTCTTCGCTTAAAAGCCTTTTTTCGCCTGTAGCACGTTCTTTGATTTCAAGCTTTCCTTCCTTTTCAAAGGTTTTACCTACTACCAGTTGGCAGGGGAAGCCTATCAGATCAGCGTCTTTAAATTTCACACCTGGACGTTCATTTCTTTCGTCCCATAAAACTTCGATCCCTTCGGCTTCAAGCTTTTTATAAAGCCTTTCTGAAACTTCCATAAGAGAGGTATTTTTGGGATTAAGGGTGAGCAGGACCACGTGAAAGGGTGCTATGTTTACAGGCCAGATAATTCCATTTTCATCGTGGTTTTGTTCAATGGCTGCCGCCATGGTACGCGAGACCCCTATGCCATAACAACCCATTACAAAAGGCCGTTCTTTGCCTTCGGCGTCAAGGAAAGTGGCTCCCATGGCCTCGCTGTATTTAGTGCCCAGCTTAAACACATGGCCAACTTCTATGCCGCGCACCAGCTTAAGAGGCTTACCACACTTAGGGCAGGGGTCTCCTTCAATCACATTTCTTAGATCAAAGAACGCTTCTATCTGGAAATCCCTGGGATAATTAACGTTTACGTAATGGGCATCAGCCTCATTGGCCCCTACAATAAAGTTTTTAAGACCTGTTATAGCTTTATCAGCGATGATTTTTACACCAGAAAGCCCCACCGGGCCGGCAAAGCCTACCGGAGCGCTGGTAAGCTTTTCCACAGTTTCAGAATCAGCCATTTGTACCTCTTCTGCGTTCAGGGCCTTTCTCAATTTTATTTCGTTTAACTCGTGGTCTCCGCGGATTAACACCGCGTAAGGTTGGCCATCAACGATATATATCAGGGTTTTGACCAGTTTTTCTGGAGAAACGCCCAAAAAAGCCGTAACTTCTTCAACTTTTCTGGCCTCAGGAGTTGCTACCTTTTCTAGGGGTTTTTCAGGCTCATCTGGATAAGAAAACTCTCTTTGAGCCTCAGCCATTTCTAAATTAGCGGCATAACCACAGGCCGGGCAGGTGGCTATTACGTCTTCGCCGGTATCTGCCAACACCATAAATTCGTGGGACTCGCTACCACCGATGGCCCCTGTATCAGCTAATACAGCCCTAAATTTAAGACCACATCTTTTGAAGATGCGCTCGTAGGCTTCGTACATGGTCTGATAACTTTTATCAAGACCTTCTTCATCAACATCAAAGCTATAGGCGTCTTTCATGATAAATTCTCGCCCCCGCATAAGGCCGAAACGAGGTCTTATCTCGTCTCTAAACTTGGTTGCAATCTGATAAAGTATAAGAGGGAGCTGGCGATAAGATCTAACTTCTCCTCTTACCAGGTCAGTAATAACTTCTTCGTGGGTGGGGCCCAAGCAGAAATCATGGTCTTTGCGGTCTTTGAAGCGCAATAGCTCTTTGCCGAACTTATCCCAGCGGCCGGTTTCCCGCCACAATTCACCTGGTTGTACCAGAGGCATTAAAACCTCTAGGGCCCCGGCCCGGTTCATTTCTTCACGGACGATATTTTCCACTTTGCGCAAAACCCTAAGCCCCAGAGGAAGAAAATTATATATACCTGAGGCCACCCGTCTTATCATACCAGCGCGTAGCAAAAGTTTGTGGCTAACAACCTCTGCCTCAGCCGGCTCTTCTCGTAAGGTGGGAGCAAAATAGCGACTGAACCGCATAATGCCTCCTTTGCTTTCTAGTTGCTAATAAACTAAGGGACAGGCAAAATTTTTCAAGTTACACTAAGGCTATTTAAATTAGTACTGGCAAAAATTATTTTTAGCTGCTAAAAATTCTTAACATGAAGATAGCTGTTTGTGGGAAAGGTGGAGTAGGAAAGTCAACTATAGCGGCCTTGCTTTGTGGTGCTCTTTTAGAAAAGGGCTATAAAGTGTTAGCCATAGACGCGGACCCAAGCCCCCATTTAGCTCGTTTACTTGGCTTTAAAGAAGCGGATAAAGTCACCCCCATTGCCGAGATGAAAGACCTCCTTACCGCCAGAGCCGAAAAAGACGGTCCTTTTTATTCTCTCAACCCTAAAGTAGATGACCTTCCTGAAAAATTTACCCTTGTTAAAAATGGTTTAAAACTCATGGTTCTCGGAGCGGTTAAAGAAGCGGGAGGAGGTTGTGCCTGCCCGGAACAAACCGTTTTACGGCGTCTCCTTTCTTTTCTGCTCTTACAGAGCAAAGAAGCGATTGTAATTGACCTGGAAGCAGGGGTAGAACCTTTTGGCCGCGCCACTATTTCTGCCATTGACGCCGTGCTAATAGTAGTGCAGCCTTACCGTGGAAGCATAGAAACAGCTAAACAAATAGCCAAAATGGCCAAAGACCTCGGGGTAAAAAAGATATTTTTTGTGGCTAACAATATAGAAGACAAAGAAGACCTTATTTTCCTGGAAAAAGAGCTTGGGGCCCAGGTGCTAGTTCACTTCCCTGCCAGTCAAGAGCTAGCCAGGGCGGAAAGAAAAGGGCAATCAATTTTAGATATCGAACCTCCCAAAAAAGTGGCTATTAAACTGGTAGAAAGACTTGAAAATCATTTAAAATGAGCGAGCTCAAAGACGTTCAAAGCTTGCCAGATTATCGGCAGATAGAGATAGATAAAGTTGGTATAAAGGGTATTCGCTATCCTGTCTCTGTCCTTGACCGCCATAAAGGTATACAGCATACCATTGCGGAAATAAATATGTACGTGGACTTACCACATCATTTTAAAGGCACCCACATGAGCCGCTTTGTGGAAATTTTGAACGAATTTCGCCACGAAATTCACATTAAAAAGATACTCTGTATTTTGCAGGAAATGAGAAAACGCTTAACCGCCAAAGTAGCCCATATAGAAATGTCGTTTCCTTTTTTTATGGAAAAAGAGGCTCCTGTTTCAAAAGCTGTGGGCCTTATGGGATATAATTGCCGAATTTTGGGATCTATGGGAGAAAATTTTCGTGACCTTGTTCTTGAAGTAGAAGTTCCAATTATGACGGTTTGCCCTTGTTCCAAAGAAATAAGTGCGAAGGGGGCTCATAATCAAAGGGGAATTGTCAGGGTAAAAGTGAGGTTTAAAAAATTTATCTGGATTGAAGAGCTAATTGAAATTGTAGAAAAATGTGCCTCTTCGCCAGTTTATCCCTTACTGAAAAGGACTGACGAAAAATTTGTGACGGAATGGGCTTACGACCATCCCATGTTCGTAGAGGATGTAGTTAGAGAAGTATGCAGCCGGCTTACCGAGAACCAAGAAATTACCTGGTTCTCGGTTGAGGCTGAAAACTTTGAGTCTATCCATGCCCATAACGCTTATGCTTTTATTGAACGCAATAAAAATTAAGCGGTTTGTTGTTCTTCTATTTCAAGTTCCAGTTCAAAAAAGCTTTCACCACAGTCATAACACTTAACATCCAGGGTATTATCAATGAGTGATACGTAGATTTCATCGCAACCACAAGAAGGGCAAGGGCCTTCTACCTGTTCTTCTACTACTTGTTTGATATCTTCCTGTATTTCCTTTGGTATATCTGGGTCAAAATATATTTTCACGGCTTCCTCCTCTCTAAAAGGCTACGTTAATATTGTTACTTATATTGTAAAGCGTAATATGTCTATTTTTAAGATGGAAAATAGAAAAAACGACAAAAATTTTTATTTTTTATACTTTGAATAGAAATAAAGGACTTTTTTTACATAATGGCGAGTTTCTGGATAAGGTGGAATTTTTTTGAATTTTTTAACTTTATTAGGCCCGGCATTGTACGCCGCTAAAGCTAACTCAAGACTTTCAAATTCTTCCAATAAATCTTTTAAGAAAGCCGCGGCTGCCCTAACATTTTCTTCCAGATGAAAGCAATTTTTAACTCCATAAGCCTTGGCTGTAGCTGGCATAAGCTGCATGAGCCCTTGTGCTCCTTTGTGAGATACTGCGTAGGGGTCAAAATTGGACTCTACTCTGGCAATAGCTTTAAGCAAGGCCGGGTCAATCCCGTAAAGACGGCCTGCTTTTTGAAAAATTCGTTCAGGAATTTTAGGCTTAGTTCTTTTTATCAGGATATGGTTGGTAGGAATATTAGTTATATAAAGGGTTCCTGAGGCATCGCGGTAATAATAAAGTTCAGCTAAAGAAGGGGAACAATAAAAAGAAAAAAGTATCAGCCAGAAGAAGAGGCCTTGGCCTTTTTTTCGGCTAAAAACTTTTGGCGGCATTCTTCGCTGCAAAAATAATAAACTTTTCCCTGCCATATAGCTGTGTAAGCACTTTTTCGCGGGCAATAAACCCCGCAGACCGGGTCTTTTACCAACTTATCGGCTACTTCGGGAAGAGAACTTGAAGTTTTAGACTTAGGGCGAACACGTCGTAAATCTTTCCAGATAGCTTTTAATGCAAACCAGATAAGCCAAATGAGAACTATAATGAGGATTATTCTAAACATAATGGCCCCAAATCTTTTATGGCCTCTCTTTCTGAAGTAGGCCGTTCAAACAAAAGTTCTTTATATGTCTTTTTTAGCATAGGATGTTTTTCATGAGGAAGCAATTCAGCAAGCGGGATTAAAACAAAGGATCGTTCATAGAGTCTTTTATGGGGTAGAGAAAGCAGAGAAGAATTAAGGACTATTCCCTCGTAGAGCAAAATGTCTAGGTCAAGGGAACGGTCTGTAATTTCTCCGGTCCTCCGGCGTCCATATTTTAATTCAATTTGCCAGAGGCAAAAAAGCAAAGCCCAAGGAGAATGTGAGGTTTTTATTTCCGCTACCAGGTTATAGAAATATTTATCAGAAGAGAACCCCACAGGTGGTGTTAAGTAAAGGTGAGACCATCGTATAAGAGAGATACCAGGAAAGGTCTTGAGGGCCCAAAGGGCCCTCTGACAAAAAAATTTCCGGTTTCCCAGATTAGAGCCTATGCCAATAAAGGCTCGTTTTAAAACTTGAGGGAGGAGATGCGTTTGATAGCCTCCTCAAGGCGATTTTCGTCAACGGTTAGGGCCACTCTGAAAAAGCCTTCACCAGGCTCCCCAAAGCCATTTCCAGGTGTTACTACAATGCCTGCTTCTTTAAGGAGTTTGGCCGCAAAGTCAGCCGAGGTATAGCCGTCAGGGACCTTGGCCCAGACGTAAAAAGTGGCTTTAGGGGCCTCCACTTGAAAACCAAGCTTTTTCAACCCTTCAACCAAGACATCACGGCGTTTTTTGAAGATACCTCTGAACTCAGCCACGCACTGCTGGTCCCCTGTGAGAGCAGCTATAGCTGCCTCTTGAACCACCTGAAAGGCACCAGAGTCAACATTGTTTTTTACTTTAGTAAGCCCGGCAATAAGAGACTCATTGCCTACAGCAAAGGCTATTCGCCAGCCAGTCATGCAGTAAGTCTTAGAAAGGCTATGAAACTCTATGGCCACCTCTTTGGCACCATCAACTTCTAAGATGCTTGGGGGCAGGTAATCGTCAAAATAAAGCTCGGTATAAGCGGCATCGTGGGCCACTATCAAATTATGTTCTTTGGCAAAATTTACTACCTTGGCAAAGAACTCTTTATCAACCACCGCGGCGGTGGGATTATTGGGATAGTTGAGCCAGAGGATTTTGGCCCGGGAGAGAATATCTTGAGGAATACTTTCTAAATCCGGCAAAAAGTTATTTTTAGGGAGAAGAGGCAGATAATAAGTTTCCCCACCAGCAAAAAGGGTACCTATGTGGTATACAGGATAAGCGGGAGTGGGCACCAGGACCACATCACCAGGATTTACGAATGCCAGAGGGAAGTGAGCAATACCTTCCTTTGAGCCTATAAGAGAAACAACCTCTTTTTGCGGGTCAAGCTCAACACCAAAACGGTTTTTTATCCAGCTGGCCGCTGCTTTACGAAAAGAAAACATTCCCACACTTGAGGGATAGTGATGATTTTCTGGATTATCCAAGGCTTTTTTAGCCGCCTCAACAATATGAGAAGGGGTGGGAAGGTCAGGGTCTCCCACCCCCAGGTCTATCACATCTACACCCTTAGCCTGGACTTCGGCCTTCATGCGGTCAAGCTCTACAAAGAGATATGGCGGAAGTTTTTGCAATCGCTCAGAAAAAGAAAACATACCTTCCTCCTAACGTTCACGTTTGCCTTCAATAAATTCCAAAACCATTTGCCTAGCTACATCGTCAGGATACTGTTTGGGTGGATGTTTCATGGTGTAAGCAGATATAGAAAGAAGTGGCCCGGCTATACCACGGTCTTTAGCCAGCTTGGCACAACGGATGGCATCCATAGCGGAACCAGCAGAGTTAGGCGAATCTTCAACACTTAGCTTTAATTCTATGTACATAGGCACTCCACCAAAAAGCTCACCTTCCAGCCGGATATAGGCGATCTTATTGTCCTTAAGCCAGGGAATCCAGTCAGAAGGGCCAATATGGATATTATCTGACCCAATATCATAAGGCAGAAGAGAAGTTACAGCTTCGGTCTTGGAAACTTTTTTGGTGCTTAAACGTTCACGGGCGAGCATATTAAGAAAGTCCGTATTCCCACCAAAGTTTACCTGGTAAGAACGTTTTACTGGAACACCCCGGTCAATCATGAGCTTGGTAAGTACACGATGAACAATAGTAGCTCCTACCTGGCTTTTGATATCGTCTCCTACGGCCGGGATACCCGCTTCTTCAAAGCGCTTACCCCATTCTTCTGAAACAATAAAGGTGGGCATGGCATTTATAAAAGCTACCCCGGCCTTAAGGCAGGCCTCGGCGTAAAAACGGGCTGCCTGTTCAGACCCAACTGGTACATAATTTATTAAAACGTCGGCGCCCGTGTCTTTAAGTACAGCTACCACGTCTTCAAGTTCGTCTTCTTTTTCAGAAGAAAGAACAAAAGATTTTTCAGGCGGATAATCTTTCATATGGGGGGCAAAACCATCAAGGACTTTGCCCTTTCTAACTATAGTACCAAACTTTGGGACGTCGGGATAAAACACGGTGGTACAATTTGGCGGGGCAAAAATGGCCTCAGAAACATCTTTACCCACTTTGCGTTCGTCTATATCCCAGGCTGCTACTACTTCAATATCCCAGGGTTTATATCCGCCTATATCAGGGAACATAACTCCTTGAGAAATATCAAGGCCTTTATCACGATAATAAAAAATTCCCTGGATTAAGGAACTGGCACAATTTCCTACACCCGCTATAGCGAGTTTTATTTTCTTTTCACCCATTTCTCAACCCCCTGCTATTTTCTATTTCGTTAAGAAAATAAGAATTCTATTCAAAACTGCCAAGAACTGACTCTCGCACTCGCGGAGGTAAAAGCTTGACCCCTATTTCCACTATTTTTTTCACCAGGGAAACAATATCTTCTTCGCCCTCCCAATTATCACGCAAGACCTGTTCGTTGGTGTGATAAAGTAAGCGTAAAAGAGCAAGGCCCACCAGGTAAAGATCATCCACCATGCCGAAAAAAGGTATCATGTCAGGGATAAAATCCAGAGGATTCATTAAATAGACTATGGCTGCGGCTAAAATAGTCTTATCCTTGGCGGGTACTCTAGGGTCTTTAAGCAATTTGTAAAGTAATTTGAGGAACTTGGGCATTAATTTAATGTATTTCTGGGCTTCTTTTTTAGCTTTAACTAAATTCAAGGCTGCCTCCATAAAGTTTTGCCCATATTATAAACAGTTAAAAGATGTTATAATCAGATGAAAAAGCTTTGCAACTTCTTTTGTAACAGAAATGTCCAGAATTACCAGAAAGAATACTAAAACTATCAGGGTCGGCAACATTTTTATTGGCGGTGGTCATCCGGTAGTGGTGCAATCTATGACCAATACTGACACCCGGGATATTGCCACCACCGTAGCCCAGATTAAGCGCCTTGAAGAAGTAGGCTGTGAACTGATAAGGGTGGCTGTGCCTGATGAAGAAGCCGCTGAGGCTATCAGAGAAATAAAAAAACAGATAAGCATTCCCCTGGTAGCAGACATTCATTTTGATTGGCGGCTGGCTATAGCCTCCCTTGAGGCCGGGGCAGATGGTATTCGCATAAATCCTGGCAATATAAAAGGCCTTGAAAACGTGCGCAAAGTCATTCTTGCCGCTAAAGAGCGAGGAGCTGCGGTGAGAGTGGGAGTTAACGCTGGCTCACTTGAAAAAGACCTTATCCGCAAATGGAAAGGCCCCACCGCCGAGGCCCTGGTAGAAAGTGCCCTGAGACACCTTGATTTTATAGTGGGAGACCTTGGTTTTGAAAACCTTAAGGTTTCTCTTAAATCTTCAGACGCTTGGACGACCATAAATGCTTATCGTCTGTTTTCTCAGAAAAGCGATTTTCCTCTTCATCTTGGGGTCACGGAAGCCGGAGGCCTTATTGCTGGCACGGTAAAAAGTGCCTTTGCCCTGGGGCTTTTGCTTTCAGAGGGCATAGGTGATACCATTCGTGTTTCCCTCACCAGAGATCCTGAAGAAGAAATCCAGGTGGCTTATGAGATTTTGCGGGCCGTGGGTTTGCGCGAGCGTGGCCCAGAAATTATTTCCTGTCCAACCTGTGGCCGATGCGAGATAGACCTCTTCCCCATTGCCGAAGAGGTAGAAAAATTTGCCAGAGGTATTGAACAGCCTATCAAGCTTGCGGTGATGGGTTGTGTGGTAAACGGTCCTGGGGAAGCCCGCGAGGCAGACGTAGGCCTTGCTGGAGGCAAAGGCGTGGGACTAATTTTTCGCAGGGGAAAAATTGTAAAAAAAGTAAAGGAAAAAGAAATCCTTTCAGCCTTTTTTGCTGAGGTTAAGGCTTTTCTGGAAGAGCATTCTTAATTTTTAAGGCCAGTTGATACGCTTCCTTACGGGAGATGCCGCATTCTTGGGCTACCTGCTTTGCGGCTTCTTTAAGGCTTAAGCCCTTGGTTAAAAGAAGGTCTAGTCTTTCCTCGGGGGGTATTTCTATTTTAGACGGAAGATTTTCAGAGGTTCCTTCTATTAATAAAGTAAATTCTCCACGGGATTTTTTCTTTGAAATTTTTTCAAGTAAAGAGGGGAGGTCTGTCCAGAAGTATTCTTCAAATTTTTTAGTCATCTCCCGAGCTACAAAAACCTTTCTGGAACCAAGGATTTCAAGGGCATCAGCCAGCATAGTCTTTAAACGATGAGGGGCTTCGTAACACAAAAAGGGTCTTTTTTCATCTTTGAGTTGCTCTAATACTTTTTTTCTTTCACCTTTTTTAGAAGGAAGAAATCCGATAAAAATAAAACCTCTTTTTAAATCCAGTCCGCTTACACTTAGAGCGGTGGAGATAGCTGAAGGGCCTGGAACAGGTCTAACTTTTACTCCCTTTTCATGGGCTAAACGGACTAAAAAGGTTCCAGGATCTGAAATACCAGGAGTTCCGGCTTCACTCACCAGAGCTACGCTTTTGCCAGCCAGAAGTTTTTCAATCAAAAGGGGAGCTTTTTCTTTCTCGTTATGTTCATGATAGGGAACCAGTTTGGGTCCCTTTATCTGATAGGCATTAAGGAGTTTTAAAGTAGTGCGCGTATCTTCCGCGGCAATAAGATCTACCGTACCTAAAATATCAAGCGCTCGCAGAGTTATGTCTTTCAGGTTGCCCAGGGGAGTGGCAACTACGTAAAGCGTGCCTGGTTCAGTTCCTTGTTTGGCGCCAGACATGGAATATCCGTTGCAAGGCGGTGATATTGGCAAAGATAGCCAGAATAGCCAGGATAGGTACAAACCAGCCTAATAAAAGGCCTGCGGTTAAAAGGGCCAGGCGCTCAAAGCGGGTAAGAAGCCCTACCTTGCAGTCAAGCCCAAGGGCTTCGGCCCGGGCCCTGGTATAACTAACCATAAGGGAACCGCATAGGGCGGCAAAAGCAAGGTACCCCACCAGAGGGGCCTGGGAATTAAAGGCAAAATATAAAAAGCCTCCAAAAATGGCGATTTCTGCATAGCGATCAAGGGTGGAATCAAAAAAAGCCCCAAAAATTGACTTTTGGCCAGTACTTCTAGCTAAAAGGCCGTCTATGGCATCAAGAGGGCCAAAAATTAAAAGAAAAATCCCTGCTAACTGAAAATAGCCAAAAGCAATGGCTACTCCTGTGGCCACACAACCTAAAAAACCAGCCAGAGAAACGGCATTAGGCGGGACTTTTAGCCGAGCCAAAAAGTTGACGATAGGTAATAAAAAGGGCCGGCTTATTTCTCTAATCCTGTCGGTAAAAGTAAAAGAAGACATAAATTTCTCCCAATTTAGCCTATATTAACCACAAAATAAAAATAGAGCCAAGGCTATTTTCTAGAGACCGCTCAAAATATAGGTTGAGTCCTCCTTAATGTTTTTAGAACTTTGAAAAGGTCTCACTAATTAAGAAAATTTTTCAGGTTGTTTTTAAAAGTGTTTAAAGCTTTTTTTGATACTGAGAAACAGTTTGACAAACAAAAAAACTAGGCGTATAGCAAAAAAAGAGAACGCAAAGGGGGAAGGAGCTTTGGAAAATAAAAATAAGCGCATAGGTGTAGTTTTGTGCTCTTGTGGGGGACTTTTGGAAAAAAAGATAAACTTTTCCTCTTTGTTTGAAAAAGCACAATCTTTATCAGGAATAGAGGCTGTTTTAAAGTTTGCTGATTTTTGCCTGTCTCCAGAAGAAAAACTTGCTGATTATAAAGGACACTTTACCCATTTACTTTTTGTAGGCTGCTCTGAACGTTCTTCGCTCAGTTTTGATGAAAAACGTTTAGAAAAACTTCTTTCTTTCCTTGAGATAGATCCAGGTTTTGCTGAAGTTGTGAACATAAAAGAGCAGTGTTTCATGATTCATGACGATTCTTCAGCCGCCACCGCTAAAGCCCTTGATTTGCTTCAAATGGGCTACGAAAAACTTATTACCAATCACTCAGCTTACTCTTCACGAGAAATTGCCCAAAAAGCTTTGGTAATCGGAGCTGGGGTAGCAGGAATGAGTTGTGCCAAAAGTCTGGGAGATCTGGGAGTAAAAGTAACCCTGGTAGAAGAAAAATCTTACATTGGGGGGCATGCCTGTCAGATTCCTCTCCTCTGGCAATCAGAAGGTTATCCTTCAGTTTGTACCAGTGAATGTATCGGGCCGGTAATAGGGCGTGAAACCCTCTTTCAGGATAATGTTTCTTTGTTCCTCTCTTCTAAAGTTACTGCTGTGAAAAAGAAAAACGGAAATTTTATTGTTACCATTGAAAAAGGGCCGCAGTTTGTAGATCCTCGAAAATGTATAGGCTGTGGAGAATGCGCGGTAGTATGTCCTGAAACTGTTCCCAATGATTTTGATATAGGCCTCAAAAATCGCAAAGTCATAGATAAAAGTTTTAAGTTAGCGGTTCCTAATGTGTATCACTTGATAAAAGAAGCCTGTACTGAATGCGGTGAATGTGAAATAGTTTGTCCTACTAAAGCCATTGACCTTAAAGCCCAATCAGAAACATTTGAAGAAACTTATGGAGCAGTAGCTCTGGCCACTGGTTTTTCTGGCTATGACATGAATACCTTTGAAAAACTATCCTATCACCTGCCAAATGTAGTTACTATGCTTGAATTTGAAAGGCTTTGGGCCAATAAGTTTAAAGGCAAACCACCCATAAGTATCGCCTTTGTTCTCTGCCAGAAAGACGAAGTGGGTTATTGTTCAAGGCTCTGTTGTTTAGCGGCTATGAAACATGCCGTGCGTTTATCCATGGCCTACCTTGGTACAGAAGTAAACGTTTATTATAAGAGCCTGCGTTCCTGTGGCCGAGCCTTTGAAGCCTTCCGTAGGGAAGCAGAAAATAAAGGGGTAGGTTTTATTCAAGCCGAAGTAGAGAAAATTGAACCAGGTGAAGAGGGCTGGCTCAAGGTTATTACTGAAAAAGGCGAATTTGAGGCAGATTTAGTGGTCCTGGCTGAACCTCTGGTGCCTTCTGGTGTCAAGGTTGCCAAAATGTTTGGCGTTGAGCTTGACCCTTACGGTTTTCCCTACGAATTCCAGCCCAGGGTAATAAACCCTTTAGAAACTTACGTAGAAAGAGTTTTTGCCATAGGTACAGCTAAAGGTTTTAAAGACGTGCAGGAAAGTGTGGAGTCCGGCCAGGCCGCTGCCCTTAGAATCTATGGGGCCTTAAAAGGACGAGTGGCCAAATATGTTTCTACGGTTGAGCCTGAAAAGTGTTCGCGTTGTGGAATGTGTGTGGCGGTATGCCCCCATGGGGCTATAAATTTTGATGAAAATGGTGCCCAAATTGAAGCAGCCCTTTGTAAAGGCTGTGGTCTCTGTTACGCAACCTGTGGTTCTAACGCCATTAAACTGCTGAACCTGGAAGACTTTCAATTGTTAAAAATGGCTGAGGTGGCTTTTAATAATTGTTCCCCTGATGAACCTCGTATTCTAGCCTTTTTGTGTTATTGGTGTTCTTATGCCGCAGGAGACTTAATGGGTGTTTATGGAGAAAAAATTCCAGCTGGATACCGAAGTATAAGGATAAGATGTTCAGCTTCGCTAAATCCCGAAGTAGTATTTGAAATTCTGGCTAGAGATCTGGCTGATGGAGTATTAGTGGCTGGTTGTCCTCCCAAAAACTGCCACCATCTCTGGGGAAATGATATGGAAACACGGCGTTTTAAGCTGGCTGGAAAGATATTCAAAGAACTGGGAGTCAAAAAGATAGCCCGCTGGGAGCATATAGGAGTAACCATGTGGCCTAAACTGGCTAAAGTGTTACGCTCTATGCACGATAGTTTGAAGCAAACTTAAATGGCAATTCCTCCTTCTGGTTTTTGAGGCTTTTGTTCAGGGGATGGCGAATGCGGAGAAAATTGGAAGTCTTCTTTATCAAGAAAGCCAGCCACTGTTTTTTCGCACAGGGAAACACTTCCTGCAACTACTTTGTTAAGCCCCGCTATAACGGTATCAATCGGTCCCCAGGAAGGTAAAAGAGCATCTAGGGCGCTCATTGTGAGATCTCCAGTTGCTTTAATAGGGCTACAGGCCTTACGGGCTACTATTGGGGGAGATGCTCCTTCACGGTAAAGCTGGTAAGCACTAAAAATAGCCCAGGCCGTAATTATGAGAACTATCGCAAGAATAATTCCCGCTATTACTCCTAAAATTTCTTCAATGTCCATGATTACTCTCCCAGTTTCAAGAGTTTCTTAACCTCTTCGCTTAAAGAAAAGCTTTCTTTTGGGCCGGGGAAAATACCTTCCTTTACTTCCTGGAGATAGGCCTTTAAGGCTTTGCGGCCCTCTTCGGCAAAGTTAGCATAAGATTTAACAAATTTGGGCCTGAAGGCCTCAAAAAGACCAAGCAGGTCTGGAAGTACAAGGATTTGCCCGTCACAATCAGGGCCAGCACCAATGCCAATGGTAGGCACAGAAAGTTCTCTGGTGATATAGGCAGCAAGCTCTTTAGGAACGCATTCAAGCACCAGCGAAAACACACCTGCCTCTTCAAGGGCCCTGGCATCTCTTATAAGCTTTTGAGCTGATTCAAGGTCTTTTCCCTGAACTTTGAAGCCACCAAGGGCATGGGCCCTCTGAGGTGTAAGCCCGATGTGGCCCATAACAGGAATACCTGCCCTTACCACCGCGGCCACGGTTTCGGCCATCTCCTCACCACCTTCTATTTTTACCGCCTGGCAACCTCCTTCTTTGAGAAAACGCCCGGCGTTTCTAATGGCCTCTTCCTGACTGGTCTGGTAAGAAAGAAAAGGCATATCACCCACTACCAACGCCCTTTTGGCACCTCTCGAAACTGCTTTCGCAAAGACAAGCATTTCTTCCATGGTAATGGGAAGGGTATCTTCATAGCCAAGGACTATCATGGCCGCAGAATCTCCCACGAGAATTAAATCTATACCTGCTTCGTCAAGGAGCCTTGCCCAGAGAACATCATAGGCTGTAAGGGCACATATTTTTTCTTGGCCTTTTTTGCTCAGCAAATCAGGTATAGTTATTTTAGAAGAGTTTGCCATGACCTACACCTCTCTTGGCAAAATATTCGTAAGTGCGGTTGGTAAGGACTCGCCCTCTCTTGGTTCTCCTGATAAGGCCCAGCCTGATAAGAAAGGGTTCGTAAACGTCCTCCAGGGTGCGAGGGTCCTCACAAAGGGCGGTGGCAAGGGTATCAAGCCCTACAGGGCCGCCGTCAAACTTTTCCATTATCACTTGGAGAAGTTTTCGGTCAAAAGGCCCAAGCCCCATTTCATCAAGGTCCATAAGAGAAAGGGCTTTGCGGGCCAATTCCCTGGTGATAGTTTCTACTTTCTCTACATAGGCAAAGTCAACCACCCGTTTTAACAAACGATTGGCAATCCGCGGTGTTCCGCGGGAACGTTTAGCAATTTCCCTCGCGCCTTCAGGTTCTATTCTTATATCCAGGGCCCTTGCCGATTGAAGGACAATGGCCAGTAGTTCCTCTTCGTTATAAAAGTCCAATTTAAAGGTTATGCCAAAGCGGTCTCTCAAAGGAGCAGATAAAAGACCGCTTCTGGTGGTAGCCCCTACCAGGGTAAAACGCGGGAGACTAAGCCTCAAAATACGTGCTCCTGGGCCTTTGCCCACTACAATATCAAGCTTAAAGTCTTCCATGGCTGGGTAAAGGATCTCTTCCACAGAGGCTGGCAAACGATGTATCTCGTCCACAAAAAGAACATCTCTTTCCGAAAGATTTGAAAGAATAGCGGCAAGGTCTCCTGGGCGTTCCAGGGCTGCTCCTGAAGTTACGTGTAGCTTACTTCCAAGTTCATTAGCAATAATGTGAGCTAGAGTAGTTTTACCAAGGCCAGGAAAACCGGTAAGCAAAACATGGTCAAGGGCCTCTCCTCTAGCCTTAGCCGCCGAAAGATATACATTTAGTTCTCTTTTTACGTCTTCCTGACCGATATAATCGGCAAGAGTTTTAGGGCGTATTTCTACATTGGCCATCAGGAAAGTCTCTTAAGGGCTTCTTTTATCAAGGTTGTAAGGTCTTTCTCTTCTTTAAAAACAGCTTTTAAGGCCTTGCGAGCCTCTTTTTCGGCAAAACCAAGGTTAAGGAGCGCAGAAAGCGCTTCGTCCCACAAGGGACTTTGTGTTTGGGGAGAAAGGTCAAGACGGGTGCGCAGTTCCACACATAGCTTTTCCGCTCTTCTGGGGCCAATGCCCGGCACTTCTGACAGTTTTTTGATATCGTTTTTTACCACTGCTTCTACAAATTCTTCGGGCTCAAAAATAGAAAGAATATTCAGGGCAAGTTTTGGCCCTAACGAAGAAATAGATATAAGTTTTTCAAAAAAAAGCTTGGTATCCCAGTCCTTAAAACCGTAAAGTTCAAGTACTTCTCCCCGCAAGCGCAAGGTGGTGTAAAGGGTGTAGTCCTCCCCTTCTGACGGAAGGTTCTGACTTAAGTTTAAGGGAACAGAAACTTCTAACACCACTGACCCTGTAGCCATAAAGACTTTGCCAGGAATCTTTTTTACGATTTTGCCTCTAACCTGAGCTAACATTTTTCCACTGGTGACTTTGTAAATGATAAAGGGCTACTGAAAGGGCATCTGAAGCATCAACAGGTATATCTTCTTCAAGGCCAAGGATATTTTTTACCATGTAGCGCAACTGCTCCTTAGAGGCATTCCCATAGCCGGTGATGGCCTTTTTTATTTCCAGGGGGTGATAAAAAAACACGGGCACCCTGGCCTGGGCAGCCGCAAGAAGGGCTGCGCCCTGGGCCTGGCCGAGCTTTAGCGCTGCTCGCGGATAGGTTTCTGGAATTACCTCCTCAAAGGCGATAACTTCTGGCTCAAACTCTTTTATAATAGACATAATTTCGTCGTATATACGCCAAAGACGCCGGGCCAGGTCTTTTTCTTTAAGGCGAATTATTCCCCAGGCCAAAGGAATATCTCCTTTTTCCACCAGGCCGAAACCTGTTACCCGAGAGCCTGGGTCTATGCCTAAAACCCGCATTAAATGTTTGCACCTACCCGTTCCATGAGTTCGTCTGGAATATCAAAATTAGCGTAAACCTGCTGGACGTCGTCGTGGTCTTCAAGGGCTTCCATAAGCCTGAGCATTTGCTGGGCAGTCTTTTCGTCTTCTATTTTTACTGTGGACTTTGGCACCATGGTAACTTTAGCCGATTGAATAATAAAACCAGCGTCTTCCAGGGCTTTTTTAACGCTTTCAAGGTCTTCAGGAAGGGTGATAATTTCAAATTCACTTTCGTATTCTCTTACGTCTTCAGCTCCCGCCTCAAGGGCTGTTTCAAGGAGCTTTTCTTCGTCAGTACCCTGGCGGTCAATAAGTATCAGGCCTTTTTGTTCAAAAACCCAGGCCACGGCCCCTGGTTCTGCGAGATTGCCGCCACATTTGCTAAAGATGTGCCTTAATTCAGAAACCGTGCGTCTCTTATTGTCAGTAACGCTTTTTATAAGGACAGCCACACCGCCCGGGCCGTAGCCTTCGTAGGTAGCTTCTTCCCAGGTTGTTCCTGGCTCCTGGCCAGTACCTTTGCGGATGGCTCTTTCAATATTCTCTTTAGGCATATTGGCAGCTTTAGCGGCCTGAATAGCTGCTCGCAGACGCGGGTTAGCACTGGGGTCCCCACCACCCATGCGGGCTGCTACCATAATTTCGCGAATTAGCTTGGTAAAAAGCTTACCCCGTTTAGCGTCTTGTGCGGCTTTTTTGCGTTTTATCTGCGCCCAATGAGAATGCCCTGCCATAATTCACCTCTCTTTTATTTTCTTGACCAAATCTTAGCCAGTTTTGTTATGTTTTGCAAAATAAGAACACAGATATGAAGAGATCTTTGAAAATTCCTGATAGATTGAGATCGCCACGGCGACTCTGTCGCCTCGCGACAAGGATTGCTTTCACGAGATGGCTTCGCCCCTGGTGGAGCTCGCAATGACGGGGTGAGAGCCGTGGCTCGCAATGACACATCAGGAAAAGAGGTTTGAAAATGATAAAGAAAAACGGAGCTTGCAATAGCAACCCATTATTATCTCACTGCGAGGAGTACATTCCCTATTGTCACCGCGAGGAGCGCCTAAGCCGACTAAGCCGTCTCAGGGACAAGCTAAGCCTTTTCACGAGAATATTTTGTTTCTCTATCAGACCTTGACAACTTGGACTCTATCTAGAACATTTAAAGAAGAGCGTGGCGGCGTAGCTCAACTGGTAAGAGCATGCGGCTCATATCCGCAAGGTTCGGGGTTCGAGTCCCTGCGCCGCCACCAACAAACAGAGGCGGCGTAGCCAAGCGGTTAAGGCGACGGTCTGCAAAATCGTTATTCCGGGGTTCGAATCCCCGCGCCGCCTCCAACACCTTCCGAGGATTAGCCTATGTTTGAACTCACTGTTAGAGATGAATTCGCCGCAGCTCATTATCTTCGCAATTACCCAGGGGCCTGTGAAAGGCTCCACGGCCACAACTGGAAGGTAGAAATTGCCGTAAGGGGTGAAAAACTTAACGAAATAGACGTCCTTGTTGACTTTAAAAACCTCAAAAAACACCTAAAAGAAGTGCTTGAAGAGCTTGACCATCAAAATTTAAATGAACACCCTGCCTTTCAGGACCAAAACCCTTCCTCGGAAAATATTGCCCGCTATATTTTTGAAAAGCTTGCCCCTAAAATGGCTTCTTATGGAGTAGAGCTTGTTCGTGTAACAGTATGTGAAACAGAACGCTCCTGTGCCTCTTACCTGAAGGATTAATGCCTGCCGAAGAACCCCTCTTTGACGTAGCAGAGATATTCGTAAGCCTTCAAGGAGAAAGCACTTATATGGGCCTTCCTACTTTCTTTGTGCGGCTTTCAGGTTGTAATTTGCGCTGTAAGTGGTGTGATACCATTTATGCCCAGAAGCCCCAAAATAACTTGCTTGGTCTTTCTGAAATTCTTATACGCTGGCAAAAAGAGGGATCTCTTAAATTTGTTCAAATAACCGGTGGCGAGCCTCTTCTACAGGAAAATGTTTATCTCCTGATGAAGGCCTTTTTGGAAAAAGGCGCAACTATTCTTCTGGAAACAAATGGAAGTGTTTCTTTAGGGCGAGTCCCTAAAGAAGTGGTAAAAATAATGGACTTTAAAACTCCTTCCTCGGGCATGACTCACCACATGTGTTATGAAAACCTGGCCTATTTAACCCGTAAAGACCAGGTAAAATTCGTAATTGCCGATAAAGAAGACTACAACTGGGCCAAAGAAATTTTGGCCAGGTTTTACCTTCCGGTTTACACCCAGGTGCTTTTTTCACCCGTCTGGCAAACAGTTAAACCCCAAGAGCTGGCTGAGTGGATAATAAAAGACAGGCTCCAGGTGCGTTTCCAACTCCAGCTTCACAAGGTGCTCTGGGGAGAAAAAAGGGGAGTTTAAAGGGCCGGAAGCACCGGCCCTTTTGTTTTAGAAGAAGAGCTCAAGAGAAAGATAGAGGTTATACATGTGCTCAAGAGGCACAAACATCTGTGAATTTACAGGCCCCATAGTACCTATATCGTCAAGCTCGTTAATTTCATGAGGTTCTCCAAGCCAGGAGCCGCTTCCACTATAATTGAACCAGAAATACTGGAAACCTACCCGTAAAAACACTTTGGCGTATTCAGAAAGGGCTTCACCGGCAGGTAAGTCCTGAATCCAGTAAACTTCGGCCACGTGGCCACGGGTAGCTAACTTATTGAGATAGATGTCGTCAGTGGCCACCATAAAGGGCATCCACCATTTAGAACCATAGTTATACTCTAGACCGAGTTTGGCCCCAGGAACCCAGGGTAAAGGAATACGGGTGCCCAGGTAAACTGCCCAACCGGTGTGGGTGCCAGTATCCACCGCAGAGGGATCCCCAAGAGAAAAGCCTCCTAACAGGGTATAATACATTTGGGTAAAAAAATCTCCGAGTAAAGGATGATTTTGAACATAGATAGGCATAGCCCCTATCTGATCAGGGTCAGTTATAGAAAGCCCCAGAGAGACAAAGTAATCAACGCCTTCAAGCCCAAGGGCAGGGATATCAATTTTGTGGAGCCAGGTAGCGCCAATTTCATAAATATCACCAAGGTTGTTGGAGGTGGTTACGTAACCTGGGCCAAGTTTTGACATAAACCAGGTGCCTTCAGGGAAATCCATCACGCCTTCAGCCTTAAAGGCCTGCACCACTAGAAGCATATTGCGTTCAGGATCATCTAAAACGTCCCAGGCAATACCGTAAAAGTCTATGTCATCCTTAGCACGGTCAATGGGCATTTTAAAGCCAGATTCAAAACCACGACCATAACAAAAACGAATTCTCCCTGGCCAGGGCCAGCTGTATTGATAACCAACAGTGGCACCGTCAAAGGGAATGTCTATGTTAATGCCAGCCGGGGTAGCATCTCGCCTGTCAAGTCCTTCCCGTATATGAGAGGGGACTCCGTGGGTAGTAGGGCGTCTTCCCAGGGATATCCATATTGGCAACCCGCCGATATTTGTCCAGTTAAAATAGGCCCGGTCCACATAGAGGCGACTATCAGAAGGCCTGACCCCAAAGGTGAAATTATTATCCATGCCCGGGAAAAGCTCAGGAGAAACATAGTCATCAGATTGGCCCCAGATCTTGTAATACGCCAGGCGCACTTTAACCACGGTGTCTTCAGTAGGTTTCACCTTGAAATTGAGGCGCATACGGTTGGTCCACAAAGTATCATTTTCCCGGTATCCTTTACGGGGTTGCATAAGACCTGGGTCTGCCATATCAATCATAGGGACCATGCGATAGAGATTTGGATCATAATAAATTCCGTTAAAATAGCTCCAGTAACTGGTGGCCACTTTGGCCCGGGTAGAGTCAATCCTGGTTCTAATGTCTCCCCAGATTTTGAATTTACCCATGTTATTTTTCACTTCTTCCAGGAATTCAGTGTTTTCTTCCTGCGTGGCCATCTGTTCTTCCTGGGCCTCTTTCATTTCGGCCAGCTGTTTCTTAAGAGATTCAAGCTCGCGGGAAAGTTCTTCAATTTTCTTTAAAAGTTCTGCGGTGGAAGTTTGAGCCATAGCCAACGAGCTCAGACCTAAAAAACAGCAAAAGATTGCCAACCAAAAAACACCCTTTACCCATTTCATACTCACAACCTCCTGAATTTGATAAAATATATATAGAATGTAGTTATATTAAAAAAGAGATGGAGGTCAAACCAAAAATATTTATGAGGACCAAAGGTTATTTACAATCTATTTGAATTTTTGTTTAAGAAAAATTTATTCTTAAATGAGGCCTTTGTAAAAATTTTAACATTAGATTTAACACCTCGCGACAGGGATTGCTTCACCACTCGTGGTTCGCAATGACGGGGAAGAAAAAGGTTCGCAATGACAAGGTAGGAAAAAAGGCTCGCAATAACAGGGATGGTGTAGCTTGCAATGAGAAGCTCATTTTGTTACTGCGAGGAGCCTTTTCCATATTGTCACTGCGAGGAGCGCGCAAGCGCGACGAAGCAGTCTCAGGGATTATCAGATTGCTTCGCTCTCAATGACTCTCCCTGTTTGTCACTGCGAGAAGATCCCTCGCTTCGCTCGGGACAAGCGAAGCAGTCTCAGAAAAATATTTTGCAAAGGTCTTATTTTTATTATTAACTCATGCGGGCACAAGCAAGGTGTAAAAATATGGAAAACTTCCTACAAAAGGCAATAGGGTTCCTTTTATAGGAACCAGAGGACAATTTTGCTCTATATGGACCTTTTTCTTATTGTGCCATGCGAAACGGAGAGAAGCAATCTCTATTACTCTACTTACGAATTATTTGCAAACTCAAAAGGTGTCCAGCACCAAGATCTATGGAAACAATTAAATGACAGGCCAAAAACAAGGTTTTACAAAAATTCTACCTAACCATCGGGTAACAAAGGACAACGCAAGTGGTAAAGCTACTAAATACTGCGACACAATTTTTGCTGTGTTTTAGACAGACTACTACTTCTCAGACCAAGCTCTAAGAAAAATAAAAGGGCGGCCAGGACCGCCCCAAATAAATTTCTTATACGCAACCAGTGGGCTTAGGAAGACCAGCCATCTTACAGGCTCCCTTACCGGGGCCAGAGGGAAAGAGCTCATAAATCTTCTTAAGAGGATAACCAGTCACCTTAGAAAGAACTCGAACCATGGGTGCTACACCGTTCTTCTTGTAGTAATCCTGGAGAACCTTGATTACTTTCCAGTGTTCATCAGTAAGCTCTTCAATACCCTCAAGCTGCTTTACGTATTCAACCCACTCCATGCACCACGCATCCAAGCCGCCTAGAAGGAAACCGTCTTCATCTACCTCAAACTTTTTACCTTTGTACTCTACTACCGGCATAATGCCCTCCTTAATTCAAAGATTCTCTTTTAAAGCGCTAGTTACTATAGGGGTCAAAGCTTGTCAAGCAAACTATTTTCATAAAAAAATAATTAGCCATCTTTTTATAAAAAGATTTATAACAAAATCTTTAGCAAATGTCAAAATTAGAGTTTTTTTAAGAAAAATTGCGATTAATCTAATAATAACAAGTCTAGTAGGGATCTATGAGTGTTATCAATTTTTGAAAAGCCCAGATCTTTAGCCAATTTTAAGGCTTCTTCATATTCAGATTTAGTTAAAGGGCGGTTTATTTCCGGAAAATCTGATGCTTTCCCCGCAGGGTGATAATGACCCATTAAATTTAGATAAATCTCCGGGGAGAGCTCTTCTTTTAAGAAGGCCAAAATTTTTTCTGTTTCTTTAAGAAGGCCTGGCATGACCAAATGCCTGACTATTAGGCCTTTGCGAGCCATCCCTTGCTCATCTAAAACTAAATCTCCCACCTGACGGTACATTTCTTTTATAGCCTTGCGGGCTATTTCAGGATAATCCCTGGCTCCTAAATATCTGGCACAAAGCTCTGGTGTCCAGAGCTTAAAGTCTGCTAGATATATATCCACAATACCTTCTAAGGCTTCTAGTGTTTCTAATTTGTCATAGCTTCCGGTATTATAAACGATGGGAAGGAAAAGCCCCCTGTTAAAAGCTGATTCTAAAGATTCTACTATTTGATAAACCTGGTGGCTTGGAGAAACGAGGTTTATGTTATGGCAACCCTTTTTCTGAAGTTCCAGCATAATGTCTGCAAGTTGGACAGGAGATATTTCCTGGCCAATCCCTAAGTGGGAAATTTCATAGGTTTGGCAAAAGACACAAGCCAGATTGCAGCCAGAAAAAAAGATTGCTCCTGAACCCTTTTCTCCTACCAGACAGGCTTCCTCACCAAAATGGGGTTCGTAACCGGCAATTTTAGGTTTAAAGCTTGTTCGGCAAAACCCTTGTTTTTGAACTCGGTCAACCTTGCATTCTCGCGGGCAGAGCTTGCAGGCCCTTTTATGGGTAGATAAAACTTTTAAAGCCTGTTTGGCTAAAATTTGTTTGTTCAGAGAGACTTTTCTCCCTTCCGGTATAATTCAAAATGAGGAAACAGTCGGCGATAGGTTGCTAACATATGTTCAGGTATTACACGCACATCGCCAAAAACTGTCATAAAGTTAACGTCACCATCCCAGCGTGGGACAATCTGGATATGAAGATGTTCTGGAATGCCTGCACCAGCTACTTTACCAAGATTAATACCCACATTGAACCCGTCAGGCCTTATCACTTCTCGCAAGACCCTAAGACACATCCTGGTGGTTAACATAAGGGCTGACAGTTCTTCTGGAGATAAATCGTCCAGTTCGGGCACATGTTTTCTGGGTGAAACCAGCAGGTGAGCGGTATTGTAAGGAAATTTATTCATTATCACTATGGTTTGTTCATCAGCATACAAGATAAGACGTTTTTCATCAGGAAGATTTATTTCCGGGGGACAAAAGGGACATCCAGGCTCTCTTTTACCAAGGATATATTCCATTCGCCAGGGAGCCCATAAGACCTTCATTTTCTTTCTCCATTTACCACAAGCTTTTCCGGAAAAAATATAGTGACTTCCATACCAGATGTTTCTGGGTATGCAAGAGAGAACTTTCCACCGTGTAATTCAATTATCCTTTTGGCTAATGATAAGCCCAGACCTGAGACAGCTTTTTCTGAAGTATCTGGAGATGGGGTGAAAAGCTTATCAAAGGACTTTTGGGCCACATCAAAACCTTTAGCTGTTATTTTAAGGGTTATCCCCTGTTTATATTCCAGGACTATTTTTAAGTTTCCGCCTTGAGGCAAGGCTTCTACCACATTTTTAAGGATATTGATAAAAGCAAGTTGCATTTCTTTAGGGTCAACGTTGAGTATAGGGTCACCGTCTGAACATTCAAAAGAGACATGAATGCCTTTTTCTTTAAAAATACCAAGGAAAAGAACCAACGCACTTTGAAAAAGGCGATAAAGCCTTACAGGCTCTTTTTTGAGTTCAAAGGAAGGCATGAACTGAAAAAGTTCTTTTAAGACATTTTCAAGTTTTTCAGCCTCACGAACCATTGTTCTCAAGTAACCCTCAAGCCCTTCTGGGACTTCTTTTTTGAGTAGGACCTTTGAAAGCCCCCCCAGAGCAGAGACGGGATTTCGTATTTCGTGGAAAATTTTTGAAGAAAGCTCCCCTAAGACGGCTATTCTTTCTGCTTCTAGAAGGAGATTTTTATGCTTAAGAAGCTCTTTAGAAGACCAAAGTTTTTGTAAAGCTATACTGCTTAGGCCTGAAATGGTCTCTAAGAACTGAAATTCTAGCTGAGAAAATGGCTTTTGGGTAACAAAATTATCCACCAGGATAAAACCATACATCACTGGCGTCCTTATAGGGGCCAGTGCAAACTCTTTTACTCCTAATTTTTTAAATACAGGGCTGAGTTGTGGGTAGTCTTCTTCTTTTAAGTGAAATACTTTTGAGCTGTTTAACTCTTTTCCACATGAAGAAAGGTCAGCCAGATTTAGAGAAAGCTCTCTAGCAAACTTTACAATAGGTAAGCTGTAATCGGTTATCTCTTCCCTGGCTTTAGCTACAAGCTCTTCAAAAGAGGGAGATTCAACCTCTAGGGCTGACCAGATTCTAAAGGCTTCCTCAGGAGAAAGAGGACCAAGGCCCGTTACTCCATGAAAGATGTCCTGGGTTTCTTCTTTTTTTAAGATAAAGGCCCGGTTAAACTTAAGCCCTTGAGCAGAAGTAACTGCTACTAAAATCAAGGCCCATATATCTTCTTCCTCTTCGGCTTGCAAAAGTTTGGTAATAAACTTGAGTGATAACTCGAGCAAATGTTCGAGACGACATTCTTTTTCACATGTACTTGGTTTTAACATATAACTTAAGCCCCTCCCTTCAAAGGGCCCCTGCTTCTTCTCTATTTATGAAATAGTTTAAAATATTTTGCATTTAAAAACAAATTTAACATTATTTTGTGAAAAAATTAACATAAAAACAGAAAAAGACAAATTTATTTTTGGCAAAAACTCAAAATTAAAGTAAAAATTTGATTTGAAACGGAGGGGTAAATTGGAAGTTTTTATAGCCGGAGGCACTGGCTTTATAGGAAGGCATCTAAGCCGGTATCTCTTACAAAGAGGCTTTAAGGTAAAAGTCCTGGTGAGAAGGCCAGAAAGGGCTTTAGTGATTCCTGAAGGCGTTACCCCTTCCTACGGCAACCCTTTAGTTCCGGGAGATTGGTTACATGAGTGTGCCAGAGCAAATGTAGTTATCAATCTGGTAGGGACAAATATTTTTGCTCGCTGGACTTCTAAATACAAAGAACTTATTCGCGAAAGCCGTCTTTTGGCTACCCAAAATATTGTTTCAGTTCTAAGTAAAGGCCAACTTCTCTTAAATGCTTCAGCTATAGGTTTTTATGGAGCTGACCGCGGCGAAGAAGAAATTACCGAAGAAAGTGCCCCCGGGAAGGATTTTTTAGCAAAGGTTTGTAAAGAATGGGAAGAGGCTGCTTTTACTGCCAGGAGTCAAGGGGTTCGCGTTTGTACTCTAAGATTTGCTGTAGTTCTGGGGCTAGGAGGTGGAGCCCTTTCCAAAATGCGTCTCCCTTTCAAGCTAGGTCTTGGTGGGCCTATTGGTCATGGCAAGCAGTGGTTCCCCTGGATTCATATAGAAGATGTCTGCCGTATAGTAACTTTTCTCATTGAAAAAAAAGACCTTTCAGGGCCTTTTAACCTGGTAGCCCCTGGAATTGTTAGAAACAAAGAGTTCGCGCAAACCCTTGCCCGGGTGTGGCGGCGTCCTGCTCTTTTGCCTCTTCCCCCCCGAGTGCTTGAGATTATTTTTGGAGAACTGGCTTCTCTTCTAACTGGGGGTGTAAAGGCTCGTCCTAAAAGGTTGCTAGAAGCAGGGTATATCTTTTCTTTCCCTGAACTTTATTCTGCCTTACAAAATCTTTTAAAAAGAAAAGCCTTGATACGATAAGTTTTTTAAGATTATCTAAAAGAGACCTTTGCAAAAACTCTAAATTATTAGTTCCTTTATACTTTAAAGGAAGAGATTGCTTCGCCACTTCGTGGCTCGCAATGACGGGATAGAGAAAGGCTCGCATGATGGGAAGGGAGCGTGACGCGCAATGATGGGAGGGGAGCGTGGCTCGCAATAACACATCAGGAAAGGGGCTTGAAATGATAAAATAAAGTGGGGGTCTGCGATGACAACCCATTTTGTCACCGTGAGGAGCATGTTCCCAACTGTCACTGCGAGGAGCGCGCCAGCGCGACGAAGCAGTCTCGGAGATCTCTCGCTCCACTCGGGACAGGCGAAGCAGTCTCAGGAAAAATATTTTGCAAAGGTCTCTAAAAATAAAGTCTAAAGTTGAGGGGGAGTTATGGAATGTCAATTTGAAATTCTTGAAGAAATTATTGATGAAGACTTAGATTTTACCATTGAATCCTTAGGGGAGAGAAAAATTGAAAACCCCCTCAAGAAAGAACCTCTTTGTTATGTTGACGATAACGCTAGAGTAGCTTTAAAAATATCTGAAGCCTATCTAAAGAAGTGTCTGGAAGAACAAAAACTTCCGCCCACCGCAGAGCTTGCTGGCCCAAGGCCTCGTATATACTTTGATCCAGCGAAAACCAGGGCGGCTATAGTGACCTGTGGTGGTTTATGTCCGGGTATAAACGATGTTATTCGCTCTATCGTGCTAACCCTTTATTTTTCTTACGGTGTAAAACACATTTTCGGAATCAAATATGGCCTCCAGGGTTTTATACCTAAATATGGTCATGATGTAATGTATCTGACCCCAGAGGTTGTTTCTAACATTCACGAGCTCGGTGGGACAATTTTAGGAACTTCTCGTGGCCATCAACCTATTGACGAAATAGTTGACGCGCTAGAAAGGTTAAATGTTCAGGTTCTCTTCATGATAGGCGGAGACGGGACATTTCGGGCCGCTACTCTCATTAAAGAAGAAATAAGCCGGCGGCATTTGAAAATTGCCGTAGTAGCTGTTCCTAAAACCATTGATAACGACATTTTTCTTACCTCAAAGACCTTTGGCTTTGATACCGCCGTAGAAATGGCTTGCCAGGCCATTCGCTGTGCTCATACCGAAGCTATAGCCGTACCAAACGGTATAGGGTTAGTAAAAGTGATGGGGCGTTACGCTGGTTTCATTGCAGCAGCAGCCACCCTTGCCAGAAAAGAAGTAAACTTTTGTCTAATTCCTGAGGCAGACTTTGACATTGAGCCTCCAAACGGGCTGTTTCCAGTACTTGAACGCCGCCTTGAGTCCAGAAAACACGCCGTTATTGTGGTGGCCGAAGGTGCTGGCCAAAAATACGTACGTCCTGACCCGCCTGAATACGATGCCTCTGGCAACCTCAAACTGGGTGATATTGGCAAGTTCTTAAAAGACAAAATCAAGGAGTATTTCACCAAGAAAGGAATAGAAATTTATATCCGCTACATAGACCCAAGCTACATCATAAGAAGTGTGCCGGCCATTGTAGATGATAGGATTTACTGTGGCTTTTTAGGGCAGTATGCCGTGCATGCCGCTATGGCCGGAAAGACCGGGCTTATGGTGAGCTATCTTAACGACCGCTACATCCATATTCCTTTAACGGCGGCGGTTAAAAAGAGAAAACAGGTGGACTTAAAAAGCCGTTTCTGGCAATCAGTTATTGAATCAACTGGTCAGCCACCGCTCAAAAATAAGGCTTAAGGGGTCAAACATGAAGGCTATCGTATTAGCTGGAGGTTCTGGTACAAGGCTTTGGCCGTTATCACGCAAGGATTACCCGAAACAATTTTTGAAACTAAACGGAGACAAGTCTCTTTTAAGGCAAACGGTAGATAGACTACTTCATTTTCTTGAGCCTCAAGATATCTTAATTCTGACCTGTGAAGACTATAAGTTTCATGTGAAGGCGCATCTTAATGATATTTCAGGGTATCAATTGCTATGTGAACCCCTGGCCAGAAACACCGGGCCTGCCATTGCTTATGGTTTTAAATACGCTTTAGAACACTGGGGAATTAGCCCTGATGAACCTGTTCTTATTTGTCCTTCTGACCACTTAATAGAGCCTAAGAACGTTTTTGCCCAAACCGTTGAAAAGGCTACCAAAGTTGCTCAGGATGGCTTTTTAGTAACTTTTGGTATTACTCCTACCCGCCCAGAAACAGGTTATGGATATATAAAACAGGGCAAAGTTTTAGAAGAAAGCCCGGTCTTTTCCGCTTACGAAGTGGCCAGGTTTACCGAGAAACCAGATTTAAATACCGCTAAAAAATATCTTGAAGAAGGGGGCTATTACTGGAACGCCGGTATTTTTCTTTTTACCCCGGAAGTTTTTTCAAAAGAGCTTGCCTCTTGTGCTCCCGATATTTTTGCCCTTTATGAGCAGGACTTTTCTTCTTTGACGGCCAATTTTGCTGATATGCCTGACATTTCTATAGATTATGCCTTAATGGAAAAGTCGTCGCGGGTAGCGGTGGTTCCCCTTTCTCTTTATTGGAACGATATTGGCTCCTGGGATGCCCTTTTTGATGTCCTAAATAAAGACTCTTCTGGCAACGCTAAAACTGGGCGAGTTATTACTATTGATACGGAAAACAGCATGATTCTTGGGCAAAAACGTCTCATAGCTACCATCGGCCTTGAGGACCACCTGGTAGTAGAAACTCCAGATGCTATTTTAATTGTCAAGAAAGGGGAAGCACAAAAGGTAAGCAACCTGGTAAAACAGCTTAAAAGCGAAGGTTATCCTGAGGCTTTAGAACATGTAACCACTTATCGCCCTTGGGGTAGTTATACTGTGCTAGAAGAAGGCCCGCGCTACAAAATAAAGCGCATTGTGGTAAACCCAGGTGAACGCTTAAGTCTCCAGATGCACTATCATCGTTCAGAACACTGGGTTGTGGTGAGAGGAACAGCCAGGGTTCAGATAGACGATGAGGAATATTTTTTGCATGAAAATGAATCGGTCTTTGTGCCCAAATCTACTAAACACCGTCTGGAAAATCCTGGCAAAATACCGCTAGAAATAATAGAAGTACAAAATGGTGAATATCTCGGCGAAGACGATATCGTCCGGTTTGACGATGTTTACGGCCGTTCCCCAAATCAATAGAGGAAACCTTTGCCTATACTCAGGCTGTTTTGCTTGGGCCTTGTGAAGCAATCTTTTTTCAAAATTAGTTCTAGAACTTTTGAGTCATTAAGAGAGAGCTTTGCAAAAATACATAGATAGGTTGAGACCGCCACGGCGATGATGTCGCCTAGCGACAGGGATTGCTTCGCCACTTCGTGGCTCGCAATGACGGGGTAGGAAAAAGGCTTGCAATGACGAACCCTCCTTGCACTGCGAGGAGCACTCCAACTACTTGTCACTGCGAGGAGGCCTAAAGGCCGACGAAGCAGTCTCTTAGATTACTGGATTGAGATTGCTTCTCGCTCCGCTCGCAATGACTTGGCTGTATTGTCACTGCGGGGAGATCCCTCGCTTCGCTCGGGACAGGCGAAGCCGTCACAAAAATATTTTGCAAAGATTTCAAGTAAATAATCTTACAAAATGCATCTGGCCAAGCCAGCGCTATATAAGCACTCGCTACAGGAAGGTTGATTACCATAACAGTCCATACCTTCCTCTAAGAACCAGCAGCCATCTACCAGCTGACAATCGCCACACCAGGGATAATTACCGACGATATTTTTCTTTTTAAGGTTGAAAACTTTGGAAAAGCCGGTGTATTCCTGGACTTCTTTTTGTCTAAGATTCACAAAAAGAGGATGTTTATAGGCCAGTTCTGCACAGGGGGCAATTTGGCCGTCAGCTCTTACGAAAAGTGCTTCTTCAAAAGGACAAAATCTCTTCTTTTCGTCAGCAAATACTTGTGGAAGTTCAACTGATATATTGAACTTGTCTCCCAGTTCTCTCGCTTTTTCCAGTAAATTTTTGGCCTTTTTGGCCCTGGCGATTTTCGCCCATCCTTTGACCAGGGCCTCAAGATTTAGGTGATATCCATCCAGGTGGTCAAGTATCTCTTGGTAAATCTTTTTAGCCTGAGGAGAAAGAGAGGTTATCCCTTGAAAGAGTTCCTTTGCTTCTTGAAATGTTTTTAAGAATTTCTGGCAGACATCTACGGTCTTTTCACTTAGTTCCAGATAGAGAGTCGCTTCAGCCATAAAAGAATCATACGGGACCAAATTGCTGGCAGATACATCTATCCCCCTTTCACCAGCCCAAGTTACCAGGGATAAAAAATCATTAACATTTTCTGTAGATAAAACAGTTGATAGCTTTACTGGGACGGTTTCTGCCAGTTTTTCTATGGTGTTTAATATTTCCTGAAAAACCAGGCCTCTGAATTTGCTTTTGCTTATGCTATCCACTGAAAAACCTAAAGAATCAACTTTTTGGGCAACGGTTTTTATCTTTGAGGTCAAAGTGCCGTTGGTAAGTAAAAATACTTTTCCTTTAGCTTTGGTCATATCAAGTAAGTCTTCTATCTGGGGATGCAGCAAAGGTTCACCAAAACCGTACAATACAAACTCTTGAACCGGATATTGCTCAAGTATTTTTTCAAAATTTTTAGGGCTTAAATGCTCAGGGATTATTTCCTGATATTTTTTGAGACAATAAGTACAGTTAAGATTACAAAGGCTGGTTACTTCTATCTGTATTTTTTTCATAATGCTTAACTATTCCTGCAAATTTTTCAGGGTCACAAAACTAAATTAAAGCTTAATTCTTAAAACAGGGTTATTATAATGGTTTAAAGCTTAAAAAAACAGGAGGCCTGAGGTGGACCAGATAAAAGATATTCTTTTTGCCTGGCAGAAAAGGAAAGGCCTTGAAGCTCTTGAAATATATGCTTACGAAGAACGCGGCCTGAAAATAGAAAAGAAAGACTGCCGTCTTGAAAATTTTCAACCTTACGAAGAACGTGGCCTAGCTGTAAGAGTTTTGCAGGACGGTGCGCTTGGCTTTGCCTTTACAACCTCTTTTTCTCCAGAAGATATTCTTGGCACAGCGCTTAAGGCCTACGAAATGGCTTCTGCTATGCCCAAAGATGACTATACCTTTCCCGTCCCTGAGGATTACCCCATTTTACCGCCGGTAAAAGAGTCTTTGATTTCTCCTGAAGAAGGGCTTGATATCCTTCAGCACATGGAAGAAAAAGCTTTTTCCTGTGATTCTCGCATAAAAAGGATTCAGGAGGTGGGCCTTAGCCATCGTCAAGGGAAAATTTATTTAGCTAACACCAACGGCCTTGAAGCCAGCTGGGATTACGGAGCTTTTTCCCTGGTAGCCGTGGTTATTGCCATGGCCGGCGATGAAGCCCAGATGGGCTGGGAATGGCAACTTTTCCCTCTACGAGAAAGAATAAGCCCAGAAGAGGTCGTCAGAAAAGCGGTTTATCGGGCTGTTAATAGACTTGGCGCCAAACCTCTTGCCTCTCAAAAAATTCCGGTTCTTTTGCCTCCTCACGTGGCGGTTGATTTTTTAGAACTACTTTCAGAATCATTTTTGGGCGAAAATTTGGTCAAAGGTAAATCAATTTTAAAGGATAAGATGGGCCAAAAGGTATTTCCTTCTTTTATAAACATAGTTGACAATGGCGTTCTGGTTGATGTCATTGGCACAAGGCCTTTTGATGACGAAGGTATAGCCCAAAGAGAAACCATTTTGGTAAAGGAAGGCCGAATAGAAAACTTCCTTTTTGATTCCTACTGGGGAAAAAAGGCCGGCTACTCTTCCACTGGTAATGCTAGAAGAGGTAGCTTTAAAAATCAACCTTCAGTAGGGCTTACCAATTTCTACCTTCAGCCAGGAGAAAAAACTCCCGAACAGCTTACGAACAAGTTGCCCCAATTCTTTGAGGTTTTGGAAGTTTTAGGTATGCACACCGCTGATTCTATCTCAGGAGAATTTTCTTTGGGTGTATCAGGTCTCCTTCACCATAAGGGAGAAACAATTCCTGTAAGCGGGATGGCAATATCAGGTGATATTTTTTCTCTTTTTGAAAAGATTGAAGCCCTGGGAAATGATTTGACTTTTTATGGCAATATTGGGAGCCCCAGTATTCTTACCGCAGAGCTTGACCTGGCCGGCAGCTAATATTCGCTAAATAAAAACTGCCGATAAAGTGCAATTTTAAGAGAAAATCTGAATAGGAATTGGTATTTAAAAAAAATTTTTTCTTTTCTAAGATGATAAAATCTCCAAGCCTGTGATATAGCATTGAAAAGTTCAATAAGGAGGGGCCGATGAAAGACTTAACCCAGATAAAAGTTAACGAAGTTATGAGCCGAACCCTAATAACCGTGGACATTGATACCACTTTTGAAGAGATAATTAAGACCTTTAACGAAAGCAAAGTACATGCCCTTATTGTGATAGGACCTGGCGGAGAATTTATGGGGGTGTTGAGCCATTCTGATGTTATTAAGGGTTTAAAAGAATATGGCCCCAAAATTTTTGACCTAGTCGCAGAAGACTTAATGTATCCCAAGCCTTATAGTATTGATCCTAATGCTAACCTTAAAGAAGCAGCAGCCATAATGATAAAAAATAAAGTTCATCGTTTACTAGTTATTTCTTCTCATTCTGGCAAATATATTCCGGTGGGAGTTCTTTCAGCCACAGATATAATAAGAGTGATTGCCGGGAGTTGACTTCTTTAAAAACCTGCGCTAAGCCTCGCCCAGGAAAATTATACTACCAGGAGGAATATTATGCCTGTAGAAAGGACTTTGAGTCTAATTAAACCCGACGGAGTAGCACGTAATCTTATTGGCGAAGTATTGAGTTTTTTTGAAAAGGGTGGTCTTAAAGTGGTGGCCATGAAGATGCTTCACCTAACAAAGGCCCAGGCTGAAGAGTTTTACATTGTTCATAAGGAGAGACCTTTTTACGAAGAACTTACCGAATACATGGCTTCTGGCCCTATCGTGGCCCTTGTTCTTGAGGGGGAAAACGCCATTGCCAGGTGCCGTGAAATCATGGGTGCCACAGACCCAGCTGAAGCTGCTGAAGGCACTATTCGCAAGACCTTTGCTTTAAGTAAAGGGGAAAACACGGTTCACGGTTCAGACAGTCCGGAATCAGCCGCCAGGGAAATAGCCTTTTTCTTCAGTGAACTTGAGATTTGCTCTCACTAATGACCGAAGAAGAAATCCTCTATTTTTTACAAAAAAACTATCCCGCAACGCGAAAAGAAGTCATCTCCGGCATAGGAGATGACTGTGCGGTTATCTCAAGGGGCTCCCTTTGGGAGCTCCTTACCACCGATACCATGGTAGAAGGTATCCACTTTGATTTTTCCTACTTTGACCCGTATTTTGTGGGAAGGAAACTTGCTGCTGTTAATCTTAGTGACATAGCGGCTATGGGAGGGGCCCCCTCTTATGCCCTTTTTAACTTGAGCTTGCCAGAAATTTCTGAAGAAGAACTCAAAGGCCTTTTAAACGGGCTTACCTCAAAGCTTGAGGCCTACGGGGCCGACCTAATTGGAGGAGACGTAACTCGCAATCCAGAACGCTGGCACCTAACTTTGACGCTGGTGGGAGAAGCACCTGCGGGAGTGGCTATTTTTCGCCAGGGGGCGAAAGCCGGAGACTTAATCTTTGTTTCGCGTCCTTTGGGGGCTTCAGCTGCGGCTCTTGAACTCTGGCAAAAGGGCCTTGAGCCCCCAGAGCCTATTAAATTGGCCCACCTTGATCCTGAACCAGAAATAGAACTCGGAAAGCTTTTGGCCCAAGAAAACCTTGCTTCAGCCATGATGGATATTTCAGATGGCCTGCTTCTTGACCTTGCAAGACTTTGCAGGGCAAACAACCTGGGAGCAGAAATTGAAGCCGAAAAAGTTCCGTTTTCTTTAGTCCTAAAGGACTTACCTTTGAAACAGGACCCTTTATTTTACGCCCTTTCCGGCGGAGAAGACTTTGCTTTGCTCTTCACCGTGCCTCACGACAGGGAAAAGTTCCTTCATTTGGCGCTTAAAGGACGCCAGGTGTTTAAAATTGGCCGCTTTATAGCAAAAGAAGGATTGTATTTGATAAAAGGCGGCCAAAAAAACAACGTTTCTCCTCAGGGCTTTGACCACTTCGCTAAGCGCGAGAGTTTCATTTCCACTTAAACGAAAAGGTTCAAAAATAATTTGTCTGTTACTCTTTAGGCCTTGACACCTAAAGTCTCGTGCCTATGGTTCAATTGTTTGAAAATTCTAACGAGGAGGCGAAAAATGCTTATCAAGAAAGGACATGCCGAGGCGCTCTTGAAATTGCTCTCCTTTGAAGAGGAAACCCAGTCTAAAGGCATGGAAATTTTAGAAGCCGACGAAGACCTTTACCTTGAACTGGAAATGCAGGCCCTGGTGCGCCAGTCTGCCCCTTTAAAAAGGGAACTTACCTACCTTGGTAAGGAACTGGCCCTTGTTCTTCACGACTTAATTAACCGCGAAAAACTTTCCTCTCCTGAAAAGTGGCCTGAAGGCTGGCGCTGGCTTGGCACAGAGATTGTGGCCATGCTTGAGGCGGCAGGTTTAGCCGGCCAGCTTGGGCCCCTGGCTATAGAGCCTTTACAGCAAAGAGGCTTGGCTGCTCCTATAAAAGACAAAGAAACCGGCAAAGAATACATAGGTTTAAGTGAGGCTGGAAAAAGAGTTTTTGAAATTTATCAGGCCCTTGAGCCAGAGCTTGAAATTTCCTCAGAGCTTGCCCAGGAAATTCGCAAGCTCCCAGCTGGCCCGGCCAGGGCTTCGCTCCTGACCACTGACACCCATACTAAGCATCTTCTTGAAGCCATGAGGCTTATTGCCTATAGTGTCCCTGCCTCAGATATTTATGCCTTTACCGCCCTGGGACAGGCCGTTAAAAAGGCCCTCACTTACGGTGGATTTGGTGAAGGAGATGTGCTCACCAGTGATATACTATGGGCTCTGGCAGATGTAGCTGACGAAAAAGAAGTGCCTGAAGCCACTCTCGCTATCCTCCAGAGCCTTGGCTACATAGACCAGAACAAAGAACTTTTGCCAGCAGGCTACTGGGCTTTAGAAGTGTTGCGTTTGTGGAAACGGGAAGTCACTCCTGATGCCTGGACTATAGCTATTGAAGAAGAAGAAATAGAAATTCTCCAGGCCATAGAACATCTATGGCAAAAGGCTCAAAACAACCCTGAAGAAGTACCCACCTTCAAAAACCTGCGGGCTGAGATGATTGACCGCAAAATAAAGCAATACAAAGAGATTCTGGCTCGTTATGGTCGAAAGATTGAAGAGATGCCTGAGAAGTATCAGCAAATTGCCAGCCAGTTTATGGAAGCTAAAGACCTGGCTCGCTGGTATGACGATAACTTTTCCCTGCGCCTAAGCCTTTATAGCCTTGAGTCTTTCAACTTGATCCATACCACCGAAGACCTGAAAGGAAGAGAGGTCTTTGAGCTTACAGATTTTGGCCGTAAAGTCTTAAAAGACCAGGAAGTTAAAGTGCGCGAGATTTCTTCAACGGCGGTTAAGGCAGTAACCATTACTCACCGTTCCTTTTCGGCTCCCAATGTAGAGTGGGTGGACGAAGCCTTAGAGGCAGGCCTTTTAGGGACAGGCGAGCCAACACGCTCTGGTTATCTTTACGGTGAACTGGCAGAAACTATTTTGAGAACTCCCCATCTCACCCGTTATGAAGCCGAAATTCTGGCTTCTATTCCGAGCCGTGGTATTAGTGTGGAAGAACTTTTTGACATGGTGGGCGAAGGCAAAAGGCGACGCTTTAAATGGGCCCTTGAAAAACTTGAGGCCCGTCACCTCATAAATGTTATGCCTGACGGAAACATCATTGAAACTGAAGCCGGGGAAATGATTGACCGAGCTGTTTCAGGGGTGCCCAAAAACTTTGGCCATCCTATCAACCCCTTGATTTACCGTGTGTTAAAGGCCTTATCTGAAGTGGGAACTCTTTTTGTTAAAGAAAAGCGCATCAGGATTTTGCCTAAAAACATAAAGGAAGCCATAAAGCGCAGCGGGCTTCCGGCCATCGTGTTTGACGAGGCCTTAAAAGCCGCTCGCCACGCCGGCTATGTGGGCAAAAATACTATTACCGAAGCGGGCTACTCGATTCTTCAAGCTGTTGATAAGATGAATCCACATGAGGAAGTAAAGGTCTTTTACGCCGGGGAGGAGGCTTAAATGAAGCTCTACCTTGTAGCCCATACGCCTATAGCTGCTCAGGAAACAGGCTTTCCCCGTGAAGGGGGAAAGCCCTTTTTTCCAGGTAGCCTTATCAGGACTTCTATAGAAGAAGCCCTATTTTTCTATGCCCTTGGTAAACACTCTGATTTTGCTGAGCTGGTACGCGTCTTTCTAATGGCTGGAAACTTTGACAAAATCTCTTCTGTAAAAGACTTCTTGCTTGATAGATTGTGTGAGCGCTATCTGGAACTGCAGGAATTAGTGTTGCCAGAAAAAATCTGGCTAGAAGAAATTACCATCCGCCTGGTGCAAACTATAGAGGTTTCAAGCGGCCGAATAATTAAAAAGAAAGAACATCAGGTTTTTGTTGGCGTGGCCGAGTTTGAAGCCGAAATTCCGCAGGTGATAAAATATGCCGGGCTTAGCTATTGTGAAGGTTTAGCTCGGGCAGAACTTAGGCATTTCCGGGAAACAATGCCCAAACTTGTGCCTTTTTATGAGGACTTAACCAACCGCCTGCGCCAGTTCCATATTCCTTTAAGAACGGGGTATTGGACTGATGACCCTTTTGGTGGTCTGCTTCTGGCCTACTGGCGGGTGAAAGAAGTGCGAGAGGTTATTAAACGCCGCTTAAAAAGAGACCCTCTTCCTGAAACCATTCTTTATTCTCCCAAAGATAAAGCTACTTTTGGCTGGGTAGAGATAACAGAAAGCTTATAGACATACGGGCGGCCAAGGCCGCCCTAATTTTTATTCCCCTGCAAATTCCTGTTCAGCAAGCTTATTTTAATTTTGCTGTCCGTAGAAAAATGTAGAGACCTTTGCAAAATATTTTCCCTAGACTGCTTCGCCTGTCCCGAGCGAAGCGAAGGATCTCCTCGCAGTGACAGGGAGAGGAGTCATTGCGAGCCATGAAGAGGTGAAACAATCTCTTCCCTTAAAATATAAAAACTAATGTTTTAGATTTTTACAAAGGTCACAATGTAATCTTGCACTTAATTGAGAAACTTTTTATGTTTAAAAAAGATAAAAGTTTAGGGGTAAAAAATGGCCGAAATCATCTCCATTAAAGATAAAAAACGCATAAAAAAGGGGCGCAGCAAGCGCCTTAAAGCACTTAAAGAAGAACTTCTTAGGGTTCATGGTATAGACCTTGACCGCCTTATGGCTAAGGAGCCGGCCATTGGCCTTACCATGGATGAATTTCACGAACTGCTAGATCAGCTTTTAGAAGTAATTGACACCTTTTATGAAGAACATCCTCACGTGGCTGTAGAGGATATACTCTATGTCCTTGAAAATCTAAAAGAAATAATCAGGGATACGGGAGACTAAGTAAATCGCTTTTTCCATTCGTCTAGGTAGTTAGTTAATACTTTCCAGGCCTGGGCCAAAACTTCCTCAGGGTTAGCTGAAGCGTCTATGATTTCGTGTCTGAAATATTTAAGGTTTTCTTCATAAAGAGAAGCCACTCTAGATAAGAACTCTTCTGTTTCAAATACTTCTGGTTTATAGAGTTTCCTTTGGTTCACTCTTTTCAAAGCTTCTTTTACTGGAACGCGAAAATAGAGAATTAAATCTGGCACAGGAGCCCAGGTTTCATTGGCTTTTTTAAGTTCTTTTACATCAAGTTCACATGCTCCCTGGTAGGCCATGGTAGAAAGATAATAACGGTCACAGAGAATAATTTGTTTTTCCTGTAATTTGGGTATCAAAAATTTTTGAGCATGTTCCCGACGGTCTCGCAAAAATAATTCAGCCATGGCCTGAGGAGAAATTTTTGAACCAGCCGCTAGATGTTCTCTGATTTTTTGCCCCCACTCTCCAGAAGTAGGTTCCCTGGTTACATAAACTTTTTCGCCTTTTTCTTCCAATTTTTTAGCAAGACCCTCTATAATAGTGCTTTTACCTGCACCATCCAAACCCTCAATGGCTATCAAAAGTCCCTGCCGATAAAACTCTACGGCTACCCGGTCAACTAAATAGTCCCGGCTTTCAGGGGTTACTTCGGCAAAAATAGCATCGTCTCTCTTAAAAAGTTCTTCCACAAAGGGAATTAATCCATATCCTACAGTAGCTAACACAGGAGACTTAGAATCAAGCACCTTGAGCACGGCTTCCTGAAAAGATTTGGAAAAAAGTTCCATTTTGCCTATTTCATCAATAATAACTATTTCGTCGTCTTTTATTTCAGAAATGGTAGGTACTGCCAATTTTTCAAAAAGTTCTACATAGACTTTATACTTTCCTACCTGGGGATAGCCCTTTCCCCTTTTGGCTAACCAGGCTTCTTTGCCATCTAAGGTAACAATTTTAAAGCCTATACGGCGGCCTTTTTCACGCACTTCGCGGGTATAAAACCCTCTCTTTGGATAAGGAATTTTATTGACAAGGCGTTCCACCAGAGTTGTTTTCCCGCTTCCTGGAAGTCCGTGAAGTAAGACATTCTTTCTGCTGTGAAGAGGTAAAAGCATTGGCCACCTCCTATCCTGCCCCCTTGGTGAGAGAATAACATTTTTTCAACGGTTTTGACGATAACAATACATAAGTAGCTCCCAGCCCACCATCACATTGCCTGGCCGTACAAAAACCTATAATGTACTTACGATACGGTCCTTTTTTAAGCCATTCATGCACTTTTGTTTTTAAAACAGGTTCTTTAGGGGAAGAAAGCCCTCTACCATGAATAATAAGCACACAGTGGTCTCCCCGCACTAAAGATTCCTTGATAAATTCTTCCAGAGCGGCCAGGGCTTCGGGGACTAAAAGTCTTCTAAGGTTCAAAGTCCGAGATATAGATATTTTGCCTTCATGCAAAGCATCAAAGATTTCTTTTTGAAAACCTCTTACTAGTTCTTCTACGTATTCTGATGTTTCCCTGATTCTAATTTTGAGTATTTCTCTTGCGGAAATTTTTTCTTCTTCAGAAAAAAATCTGGGAGGTTTATAGGAGGGTTTCCAAAATATTTTTTCCCTATCAGGGAGTTTTTTTATGCCATTCATAACTTCTTCAAAATTTATGTCCTCTGAAGAATCTGGAGCAACCCGCTCGGCAGGGAGATATTCTTTTCTAAGCTTTTGGGATAAAGACTGGAAGGGACAATTTAAAGCCTTTTTATCTTCCATAAAATAATGATAACGCAGCTTCTTTATCTTTGCCAAAAGCATTTTTTTATCCTTTCTGATGGCTAAACTTTCAATACTATCACTGCAAGGAGCCGGAAAATACGAGTATCTTCTCCCTAATCGGTAATAGGGAGGCCTGCAGGGACAACGAAACAATCTTATCCCAGGCTACCGCCCGTGACAGAGATTGCTTCGCTTCGCTCGTAATGACGAGGAGGGGAACGTAGCTCGCAATGCCATCTTTACCTGTCACTGCGAGGAGCCTTTTCTACATTGTCACTGCGAGGAGACCGGGACAGGCGAAGCAGTCTCAGGGATTATCAGATTACTCCGCTTGCATGACAGAGAGGGCTTGTGATGACAAAAGTGATGACAAAGAAGAGGCCCGCTAATCCAAAAGTATCATCCAGGCTCCCCTCTTAATACTAAGTATTAAAATTAAATAGCATTAATGGCTTTCAGTTAGCATTTCCTGAATGACGCGTAATAATTGGGAGAAAGAATAAGGCTTGGAAATAAAAGTGATTCCCTGGAGTTTACCATTCACTGGAACAGAGCTTTCAGGATATCCAGATGTTAGGATAATTTTTATATTTGGATAGCTGGTTTTGATTTTTTGGACTAGGGCCTCTCCACCCATTTTAGGCATTATCAAATCTGTTATAACTAAGTCTATCTTTGTCTTTAAGATGATATTTAAAGCCTCAAGACCATCCTGTGCAGCTACTGCCTGATAACCCGTACTTTTAAGTAGTTCTATAATAGGTTCTTTAACTAGAGGGTCATCTTCTACCACTAATATTGACCAGTTTTTTGTTTTTTCTTTTATAGAAGTTCGGTTTTCCTGGGTATGTGGACTTTGGGTAGTGGACTTTTCAGCTATAGGCAAAAGAATCCTGAATGTTGTTCCTTTTCCTTCTTCAGTATAGACAGAAATGTGACCCTGATATTGCTTCACTAAAGAATAAACCATAGCCAGGCCAAGTCCTGTTCCCTTACCTGGTGGTTTGGTGGTGAAAAATGGTTCAAAGATATAGGGCAGGTATTTTTGGGGAATTCCAGGCCCTGAATCAGAGATACTTAAAATAGCGTAAGTTTTGCCTTTTAATTTTAGCTTGTTAAGAAAATAAGAGTCAAACTCTTTTTGCTCTAAAGTAATTTGTATTTTTCCCCCTTCGGGTAAGACATCTTTGGCGTTTATCAATAAATTCATTATTATCTGTTGTAAGTGTGTTTCATCTATTTTTACCCAGATGTCATCTGCAATATCCGTCTCTAGTTCTATGTTTTCGCCTACCAGGCGTTGCCAAAAATCTTGCATTTCATGTAAAAATTGAGAGAGATTTAATTTGGACGTTTTTTGTGGCTGTTTACCACTAAAAGTCAAAAGTTTTTGGGTTATATTACCCGTACGCTCCAGCACAAGCCTTATATTTTCAGCAATGTGTTCTACTTTTTCAGGATTATTTTTATTAATAGCTAATAGTTCTACATAATTTTTGAGGGAGGTTATAAGGTTATTGAAATCATGGGCAAGCCCACCTGCCAAACGGCCAACAGCTTCCATCTTTTGGGCCTGAATTAACTGTTCAGAAAGTTTTTTTTCTTCGGTAATGTCCCGCGCAATATTAAAAATAATGTTTCCGGCTTCAGCTAAATCAACAAGAAAACAGGTACTTCGGAGCAATTTATGATTGCCACTTTTAGTAAGCCATAAAAATTCTATTTCGTCTTTCTCTTCCCCTTTACAGACTCTATGGCAACATTCCTGGGCTTTTTTACGTTCTTCAGGAAGAATAAAGTCAAATACTTTTCTCCCTATTATTTCCCCTAAATCATAGCCCAGCACTTTAGTAAAGCTTTCATTGGCTAAGATAATTTCACCGGTTTGAGGATCTATAGCCGTAATAATAAAGGGAGCCTTTTTCCATATGGCTTCAAATAAGCGCCGGTTTCTTTCTGCTTCTTTTTGGGCGGCGATCTTCCCGTGAATGTCAAGCACAATGGTAAGCATGGCTTTTTGATGGGTAGAAGGTGACACTGGTATGCTCACCACTCCATACCAGCGATTATCTAAAGGGCTCATTTTTTCCCAGCTAATAGCTTTATTTTCTTTCAAAACTTTTTCCAAAGGGCAATCTGGGCAGGGACTTTCCAGCTTATGAAAGGCTTTATAACAAAGATGCCCCACTGGATTATAGCCAGTGCGTTTTATTAGCTTTTTGTTAGAAAATAAAACTTTATGTGAAGGGTCCACAATAGTTATGAACCCCGGAAAAAATTTCAGAATTTCTTGAAATATATCGCTTTTATTAAAAGTATTTTGTTTCATGGATATCACCTTAAAGATTTTTCGGACTTTATAGATAAACCCTTTAAAAAGGCCATGGTTTAGGAACAAAATATTTTTCAAACAAAGAAAGGGCGTAACGGTCGGTCATTCCGGCTATAAAATCACAAATTTTTTGGTGAATAGAAGTTTCTTCATCATAAATAGAACTTTTTTCCCAGGGGAGCCCGTTTTCCAGAAAGTAAAAATAAAGTTCTTTTAAGAATTTTTTGGCCTTTAACATTTCGCCATAAACGCAAGGGGCTTCATAAACCCTTGCAAAAAGAAAATCTCTGAGTCTATCCATAGCCTCAATGACTGTTTCTTCAATGTGGAGCTCGCCGTCATCGGCTTTCAAGGTGGAAAAAATTAAACTTTTTACCATGGTATTTATTCTTTCTGAGTGTCTGTGCCCAAGAACTTTCAGGCATTCCTTGGGTATATCGCTTTCTTTAATGACGTTGCCTCGCAAAGCGTCATCTAAATCGTGGTTAAGGTAAGCAATAATGTCAGCTACCCTTACCAGTTGACCTTCAAGAGTAGCTGCCAGCTGGGCCTTATCTTTTGGTAATATCGGCCCTTTACCTTTAGAATGTTTTAAAATGCCATCTCTCACTTCCCAGGTAAGGTTTAATCCCTTTCCCTCTTTTTCCAGGAAATCAACCACTCGTAAGCTTTGTTCATAATGGCGAAAACCTGCAGGATTAAGTTCATTTAGCACAGCTTCTCCAGCGTGGCCAAAAGGAGTATGCCCCAGGTCATGCCCTAAAGCTATGGCTTCCGTCAAATCTTCATTAAGACGCAGGGCTCTTGCCATGGTGCGAGCTATCTGGGCCACTTCAAGGGTATGGGTAAGTCTCGTGCGATAATGGTCTCCCCCTGGCGAAAGAAAGACTTGGGTTTTGTGTTTTAGCCTCCTGAAGGCCTTGGCGTGAACAATGCGGTCTCTGTCTCTCTGAAAAGCGGTGCGAACTGGACATTCTTTTTCTGGCCTTTGGCGTCCCCTTGTTTTTGCCGATTTTGCCGCTAAAGGTGAAAGGACTTTTTCTTCAATTTGTTCAAGTTCCTTGCGCAAATTCATGTTCACCATATTAACATGGCATCGCCGTAAGAGAAAAAACGGTATTTTCGGGAGATAGCCTCATTATAGGCCTTTTTAATAAGATCAAGCCCGGCAAAAGCCGCTACCAAAACCAGAAGACTGGACTTAGGCAGGTGAAAATTGGTTATGAGGTGATCTACCACTTTAAATTCAAAGCCAGGATAAATGTAAAGATCGCACCAGCCAGAAACTGGCTCAACCTTTCCTGTTTGGCAGGCCGCAAATTCAAGAGCCCTCATGGTAGTTGTGCCTACGGCAAAAAGGCCATGGCCAGCCTTACGGCTAAGATTAATAATTTCTGCCACTTCAGGAGAAATTTCCACGTATTCTTCATGGATCTGGTGCTTTCTGATATCCCTGGTTTTTATAGGAGCAAAGGTCCCATAGCCTACATGGAGAGTTATGGAAAGGATTTTAACTCCTTTTTCTTTTAAACGTCTGAGCAGTTCATTGGTAAAATGAAAACCCGCGGTAGGTGCAGCTACAGAACCGGGCTTCTTGGCGTAAACAGTTTGATAGCGGAAAAGGTCTTCAATTTCAGGAGACCTCTTAATATAAGGAGGAAGAGGAACTTTGCCTATTTCATGAATAAGGACCAGCGGGTCGTCCGGACTTTCAAAAGAGAGAAGGACCTTCCCTTCGCCTAAATTTTCAAGAACTCTGGCTACAAGGCCCTTATCAAAGCGAATAATTGTCCCTGGGCGAATCCTTTTTCCCCTATAAAGGGCTGGAACAGGCTTTTCTTTTTCCGGCAGTCTTAACAGTAAGATTTCTACCTGACCGCCGGTTTCTTTATGGCCGTAAATCCTTGCTGGAAAAACTTTGGTATCATTTATAACCAGAAGATCTCCCCTTTCAAAATATTGTTCAATTTCTGAGAATTTTTCGTGGTGAACTATCTTTTGTTTACGCCTGTCAAGGACGAGTAAACGGCTTTCTTCGCGTTTTTGGCTGGGATATTGGGCTATTAGTTCTTGAGGAAGGGGGTAGGTATATGTTTCAAGATCATAAATTGAAGGAATAACTTCTTCGCTCATACTAACAATTCGTTGAAAAGCTTTCGGTTTTCTTCACAAATTTTAGATATTTTTTCATCAAGGCCTCCCCCTAAGTATTCCTCACAGAGCTTCAATTCTTCTAAAGAATATTCTTTTTCTTCTCCAGGTTTATCTAAAAGTAGAATAAGCAGTTGTTCAAGACGCCTGAGAAAAAGGTAATTATCTTTTAGTTTTTGCGCCAAAAGTTGGCTAATAAGACCAACTTTATCCATAAAATCAATGCTTTCAAGAATAGAAGAACCCCATAAAGCCTGATATTGGCTTATATTCTTTAAAGAAAGCCAGAGGGCGATGAATTCAATATCAGCCAGGCCACCTGGACTTACTTTAGGGTTGAATTTGCCCGGTGTGGTTCTTTCTTTTTCCATCTTTAAACGCATATTTCTGATTTTTGCCACTTCTTCAGGGCCTAAATTAAAAGACGCCAGTATATTTGCCAATTTTTCCAGGAGAAGATCACCTGCCTCTAAATTTCCAACAAGAGGTCTCAAACGCACCAAGGCCAGCTTCTCCCAAAGATCAGAATCTTCTTGGTGATATTTTAAAAAGCCTTCAAGGGTGATAACTAAGGGCCCTTTGCGGCCTTCTGGCCTTAAGCGGGTATCAACTTCATATCCCGGGCCTTCAGGCAGTGGTGTAGTTAAATAGTGAATAAAACGCTGGGCAAGTTTGGTGGCCGGAACCAGTTCCTCTTCTGAAGGGGTAATGAATACCATGTCAAGGTCAGAGCGATAACCAAGTTCTTTTCCTCCAAGCTTCCCCAGCCCCAAGATAACAAGCTGGTCAGGGTGATATGGCTTGGTAGAAGAGGCTATTTTATAGGTTTCAAAGATTATATTATCAGCCAGAGATGATAGACGTGCAGGAACATCTTGAAAAGATATCTTTTGTTTTAAATCTAAAAAGGCAACGCGAAAAATTTCTTCATTTTTGGCCATACGTAAAAGCCCCAGTGCTTCCTCAAGCTGCATGCCTGGGGCTATAGAAGGGGGAACAAAAGCTGTTTCTAGCTCAAAAAGGGCTTCTGCTGCTCCAGGAGCTTCCATTAAAAGGTGCTGTAAAAAGGCACTCTTTTTAAAAATATCTAATAAATCTACTATTTTTTCCGGATCGTGTTTTAAAGCGTGATAAAAAGAAAGACGTCCTCCCAGGCGTTCAAAAAAACTCAAAAATCTGGCCAAAGTTTCTGGCTCAAATTTAGCAGAAACAATCTTTTCAAGGACGGTTTTAAAAATGTCTTTAAGCAGGGGAGCACGGCGAGAAGCCAATGGCCCTTTGGCCTCAAGCATATTTCTAAGGTCTTCTAAAAGATGAGAAGGAAGGTTCAATTCACTGGCAAGTTCCTTAGAAGGTATTTCTCCTTCTAGAAATAAATCCAATTTTTCTGAGAGGTTTGTCTTTTTGGTATTTTCTGGTTCAAGTAAAGAGCTAAAAATCTCTTCGGTTTGGTGGCGAATATTATTTAAGTCGGAAAGAAAGTCCTGGTGGGCTTTTTCTCCGGTATATCCCAGGCTTTTAGCCAGGCGCTTAAGGGCAATTTCTTCTCCAGGCAAAGTATAAGTTTGACGAAAATGAACCGTTTGGATTCTATGTTCTACCTGACGCAAAAAGATGTAGGCTTTCTTTAAAAAAGAGGCTTCATCTTCAGGTAATATTTTATATTTAGCTAGAAAATTTAAAGCCCAGAGGGTATGGCGGGTACGAAGATAGGGGTGTTTGCCGCCAAAAATCATTTGTAGAGTTTGACAGAAAAATTCTACCGAGCGAATCCCTCCTGGACCTATTTTTATGTTTTTTTCCGCTCCCTTTTTACGGGCTTCTTTTTCAATGCGGGCCTTTAAGTCTTTTATATGTTCCAGGTAAGCAAAATCCAAAAATGGGGGATAAATAACCGGCTTAAGAATTTTTAGGAAGGATTTACCTAACTTAATATTGCCAGCCACAGGCCGGGCTTTAACCAGAGCCAACCTCTCAAAAGGATGGGCATTATAAAAGTAATAATTGACCCCTGCTCTAGCAGAGTAAACCAGCTCGCCATCTTTCCCACCGGGACGCAGCCCCAGATCTACCCGGAAAACACGATCACCCTCAAGAAGGGTGTCCATTATGCGGGTAATTTCGCGCGCCAGAGCAATAAAGCGCTCCTTCCGGGATAATGGACCATGAAAAAAATAAATTATGTCAATATCGGAACTGTAGTTTAGTTCCCTCGCTCCAAATTTTCCCATGCCAAGGATAAAAAACTTTTGGCGAAATTCTTCAGGGAAAGACGTCTCAGTTAGCCAGTAAAGGGAGGCTTTGAGAGTGGCTTCAGCTAGGGCCGTTATAGAAAAAACAGTCTTTCTAAAGTCTCTGCCAGCCAAATCATGGGCCAGAATTTTGATTGCTTCTTCTTGTTTAATCTTTCTGAGGGTTAAAGCAAAGTCTTTCCAATGGGTTAAGGATGTTGTTTTTTTAACTATTTCTCGAAAAAGGCATTGGCTTCCTTTAGGGCTTGGAAAGGGGAATAAAGTGAAAAGGTCAAGAACTTCTCTTCGCCTTAAAAGGATATTGGTGGCGTAAGGAGAAAAGCCAAGCAAATTATTGAGGAGAAGATAGTTTTCTTCAGGAAGACTTTTCCAGGGAAAAGTCTTGTGGGCCTCTTTTAGCCTTTCTATATTAAAAGAGGCCCACTCCTCATCAGGCACCTCTAAACACTTAAGTTTAGCCTGCACCGTAACTATGAAGGCCTGCTAGCAAGAAATTGACCCCGAAGTAAGTAAAAAGAACTGAAGCAAAGCCTATAATGGAAAGAAACGCAATGCGTTTACCACTCCAGCCACGCATAAGGCGGGCATGAATAGCAGCTGCGTATACAAACCAGGTAATAAGTGACCAGGTTTCTTTAGGATCCCAGCTCCAGTAACTCCCCCAGGCTTGTTCTGCCCATACCGCTCCGGTTATGATGCCAACGGTTAGCCAGAAGAAGCCAAAAAGAATGGTTTTATAAATAAGGTCATCAATAGTTCTAAGGTCTGGTAAATGAGACCAGATGCCTTTTTTTGTTTGGGCTTTAGAACGCAAGAGATACATTATCCCCAGGGCACAAGCTACGGTAAAAGCAGCATAGCCTAAAAAGCAGGTGATAACATGAACTGTTAACCAGTTACTTTGGAGGGCAGGGATAAGAGGTTGAATTTCCTGATTAGTAGAAAAAGAGGCATAAGCCATGCTTAAAAAGGCAAAGGGCATTACAAAGGTACCAATTACGCGAGATTTGAACTTGAATTCCATAAATAAGTAAACTGCAACGATAGACCAGCCGAAAAATATAAGAGACTCATATAAATTAGTAAGGGGGATGCGGCCATAGCCCAGCTGATACGATTCCCACCAGCGCAAGAAAAAACCGGCTGTATGAAGGAGCAAACCAGAGGCGGCGGTAAAGGTGCCAGCTACACCAAATTTTGGCCAGCGGAAAATCCAGTTAAAAAGATAAAAAATGCCCGCTGTCAGATAAAGGAAGGTTGTGATACTCAAAAGGAGGGAACTACTCATATACACCTCGCTTCTATACAAAACTTTAATTTAGAATTAATCTAAAAATTAAAGGGTGGCAAGTATGGCTTCAAAAATTTTACTAGTTAACGATGAACCAGTTCAACGCTTTCGCCTGGCATCAACTCTTAAAAAAGCCGGCTATTTTGTAGAGCAGGCTGGAGACGGCCTGGAGGCCATTGACTTGCTATCTTCTGGACTTTCACCTGATTTAATTATTACTGACCTTTATATGCCCAGGGTTGATGGCTGGGGCCTTTGTCGATTTTTATGGGAAAACGGCCATAATGTGCCAGTACTTATAATTTCTTCGTTTTTTATTCCAGAAGAAATAGATGAGATAATTAAAGCCTTAGGGGTGGCCGGATTTTTATCTTATCCTTGCACCAAAGAAAAACTTCTTGCCACTATAGAAGAAATTTTAAAGGCCCCTAAAATAGAAAAAGCGTATCGTGTTCTATTATTGGTTAATAATAATTCCTTTGAAAAAGAGAGGATAGAGTTATTAAAAAGAGCCGGGCTTATAGTAAATGCCCAGGAGAAGTTAAAAGAGTGTATTGAAATCCTTAAAAGAGAAAAATTTCAAGCTGCTTTTATTTCTCCGGAAGTGTCCCCTGATGAAGTGTTTATACTGAAGCAAGCTGCACCAGAACTTTCTATTATTGTTTTTCCCCCTGAGGCCAACAAAGATACTGACCCTTTTTCTTACGTTATAAAAGGGGCTCGCTGGGTGTTACCTCCAAATACAGGGCCGGAATATATTCGCTTCTTATTAGAGAGGGAAATAAAAGAAAAGGCCCTTCTTTTAGGCCAGAAACTTCTAAACCAAAAAACCAGAGAACTTGAAAAGGTAAGTGAAGAACTGGTCCGTGTTCAAAATGTTCTGCAGCTAATTGTGGAACAATCTACCGATATAGGATTAGTAATTACTAATGAAAATATAGAGCCGTTTTTTATCAATCCTAGGGCAGAAGAAATTTTTTCTCTGGTACAATCTGAAAGTTTCTGTTCTTTTCTTAAGTATTTACTGGGAAATTTTAGTGTTGAGGAAATTATTAAAGTGGTAAATCAAGAAGGACTTTTTCAATGTGAAGTCAAAATTTCAGGAAAAGAAACTATTATATCTTTAAAAGTCCGTTCTTTTTTTGCCAAAGAAAAAAACAAACTCTTAGGCTATGTTTTTGCAATAGAAGACCTCACTGAAGAAAGAAAGTTCCAGGAACGCTTGATACAAATGCAAAAAATGGAGGCTATAGCCACTTTAGCCGCAGGAATTGCCCACGATTTCAACAACATATTAGCCGCTATCAGACTGAAAGCTGAACTGATAGCAGGAAATACAGTTTCCTTTGAGCTAAAAAATATAGAAGATATCCTGGCTCTTTGTGATCGTGCCGCTCAGGTAGTTAATCAAATGATCACCCTGGCTAATCCGGAAGATAAAGAAAAAACTGAAATTTCAGACTTGAATCAGCAAACCAAAGAGGCCTTGTCTTTCATCCAGGAAACTATTCCCAAAGGGATAAAAGTGCAAATTAATTTAAATGAGTCAAGACTTTTTGTTCCTTTATCTAAAGTTCAATTGACTCAGATCATCATGAATCTATGTCTTAATGCTATTCAGGCAATGGAGGAAACTGGGACCCTTTCGCTAAGAACTTTTAAAGTTGAGCTATCTGAGCCCCCTGAAGGCTATATTCCTGGAGGAAATAAGGAAATACACGGAATTTATGCCTGTTTAGAGGTTAAAGATACGGGTTCTGGCATTCCCCAAGAACATCTAAGGCGAATTTTTGACCCATATTTTTCTACTAAAAATCCTGAAACCGGTACAGGTTTGGGGTTGGCTGTTACCAAAAAAATTGTAGAAAAGGCCAAAGGGTTTATCCTTGTTCGTACCAAACTTCATAAGGGTTCTACTTTCAGGATTTATCTTCCTCTTGTTGACCCTCCAGACCAGATAAGAAGTGATATCAGAAAAGATTTGAGGTTCAAGCTTAGCTCACCTAAAGTAATGATTGTAGAAGATGAAAAAGCTATCGCCGAAGTGGTCGCAAAATATCTTATAGAAAAGGGTTGTAAAGTGGAATGTTATTTTTCAGGGAAAGAAGCTATTTCCAGACTTGAGAAAGAGGCCTTCCCTGATGCTATTTTATTAGATTGGAATCTATCAGGAATATCAGGAAAAGAATTTATCCAAACTATTAAAAAAGCCGGGAAAGATATTCCCATAATAGTCACCACCGGTTATATGTCTGAAGAAGACCGGGCATTTTTAAAGGCAATGGGCATTGAGACGGTTTTATATAAGCCTTTTCATTTAGAGGAAATTCCTTCTAATTTGGCCGTTATAATGAAAAACTAGGAGATAGTAGATGAATCTCAAAGAATTAATTCTAAAGTGCCGAAGTTATCGCCGCTTTGATGAAAATTATACCGTTAAAAAAGAAGACTTGCTAGAGCTAATAGAACTGGCCAGGTTAGCTGCTTCAGCTGGAAATTTGCAACCACTTAAATACATTATTTCCTGTAATAAAGAGATGAACCAAAGAATTTTCCCCTGTCTGCGCTGGGTTGCTTATCTTAAAGATTGGCCAGGCCCAGCCAAAGGCGAACGCCCGACCGCGTATATAATTGTTCTGGGAGATAAAGATATTACCCAGATATTTGGAGTTGACGCTGGCCTTGCTACCCAGAACATACTTTTAGGTGCAGTGGAAAAGGGCCTCGGAGGCTGTATCCTTGGCTCAATAGACCGTGAAACTTTAAGGAAAATCTTTAACTTACCTGTGCGTTTTGAAATATTACACGTAATAGCCCTGGGGAAACCAGCAGAAAAGGTAGTCATTGAAAATATCCCCCCTGAAGGAGATATCAAATATTTTCGCGATACCACGGGGGTTCATCACGTCCCTAAAAGGCCTCTTGAAGAATTAATTGTAGATATTTACTGTTAGCTGGCCTTGCGTTAGATATTCCCACCATGGATTTGGGAATATTTCTACAATTTGTGGTGGCCGGCCTTTCGGCAGGTTCCATCTACGCCTTAATAGCCCTTGGTTTTGGCGTTATCAATAATGCTACGGGTATTGTCAACTTTGCTCAGGGTGATTTTGCGGTTATAGCTGCCTTTTTGGCCTACACCCTTTTGGTTAGCTTGGGCTGGCCTTACTGGCTAGCTTTCTCAGCTGGGGTGTTACTAGCCTCAATGGTTGGATTTTTTCTATGGCGTTTTGTATTGAGCTACGCTAAGTCTAAAGAAATAATCTTTCTGGTTTTTATAACCGTTGGTTTTTCTATATTTCTCCATGGTATTATTAAAGAAGTATGGGGGAAAAGGCCCATCACCTTACCCCCTTTAAACTATGGCTACGTTAAACTTGGTAATCTAAATTTTGAGGTTCAAACTTTTTGGGTAATTGCTGCTACTCTTTCGGCCTTTTTAGTTCTCCACCTATTTTTCAAATATACCCTCTGGGGTAAAGCCATTCGGGCGGTAGCTGCTGACACTAGAGCAGCTGCCCTTATGGGCATACGTGTCTCTAGAGTTATTGCCGGTTCTTTTGCCCTTGCTGGAGCGCTGGGTGGACTTGCAGGCCTTCTGGTGGCTCCCCTCTGGCCGCTTTCTTTTGAAAGCGGTGTTTATATTGGCTTGAAAGGCTTTGCCGCAGCTGTTTTAGGTGGATACGGTAGTTTCGCAGGAGCCTTGCTGGGAGGGCTCCTTTTAGGCCTGCTTGAAGGGATAGGAGGATATTTTGCTTCTTCTTTTAAAAATATCATAGCTTACGGCATATTATTTCTAGTATTACTTTTCAGGCCCCAAGGGATTTTGGGTAATAACCAGGAAGAACGGTTATGAGGCCTTTTTTATTAGTTTGTGTAATAATTTTAGGGCTGCCCCTGTTAGTTAAAAATCCTTATTATTTAAATGTTCTGGCCTTTATAGGTCTTTATTTTTTAGTAGCTCTGGGGTTAACTCTCTTCATAGGTTTTGCTGGCCAAATTTCATTAGGGCATGGGGCTTTTTACGCCATAGGGGCGTATGGCTCAGCCCTGGGAAATTTTTATCTTGGTTTACCTCCTTTAGCTGGAACATTACTGGCTATTCTGATAACCAGCGTGCTAGCTGGTATCCTGGGGCGCTTTGTTCTTCGCCTCAAAGGCCATTATCTGGTAATGGCAACCCTTGCTTTAAATTTGATTATTTATATTCTGCTTTGTGAGGCAGAGTCTATTACTGGAGGAATTTCAGGGCTTCCTGGCATACCCCCGTATTGTTTGGGAACTTTTTGTTTCATCACAGACCAGGCCAATTATTATTTGATATGGGGCATTGCCTTGACCATATTCTTTTTTGTCTTGCGTCTTCTGAAAGGCCGGGTAGGTAGAGAATTAAAAGCCATCAAATCTAGCGAAGCCGCTGCCAGGGCTTTGGGCATACCTGTTTTGCGCTACAAAGTGTGGTCTTTCGTATTTAGTGCCGCTTTGACGGCTCTAGCTGGCGCCCTTTATGCCCATTATCTTTCTTTCATAAGCCCCAAAACCTTTGACATTTTCTATTCTGTAGAAGTGGTAACCGTCGTTTTAGTGGGGGGAATGGGTAATCCCTGGGGAGCATTGCTGGGAGCCGCTTTTTTGACCCCTTTGCCTCAAGTTCTTTCTTTTTTTGAAGAATTAAAAGACATTTTTTACGGGCTAAGCCTGATGTTAATTCTTTTATTCTGCCCTGAAGGCCTCATTTCTCTTATCAGGAAACCGTTCGGTAAACTTTGGTTCCGAAAGTCGTCAGGGCCGGGTAAAGTAATTTCGTAATTACTGGATTACAAAAATAGATGACAATTTTGGCTGTCACCGTAAGCCCCTTCTTTTGGTCGCTGTAAACCTTTTCTTTATCCTGACTTTGACACTTTTTACCTCATTTAAACCTTGAATCCCTTGATTTCC
>NZ_LSFI01000080.1 GCF_001642325.1 Thermodesulfatator autotrophicus
TTGAATTTTTGAATAATTTGCTTGTAGGAACTATTGTCAAATAACTTTTAAAAACTTTTTGGTAATTTTTTTGAACGTGGATAAATGAAGCTGTCTGAGGTCTCTTCTCTAGCGCTTGCTGAGAGATCTTTATTGTCACTGCGAGGAGCCGGAAGCGACGAAGTGGTCTCATGAGATTGTTTCGACCCTGACGAGGCCTCGCAAGGGGTGGGTGTGGCTGTAATGACCCCCTGGTTTTTGCACAACTCAAGCTGCTATTGCTAGCATATCCGACGGTGCCTGATACTCCAAGGCCTGATGCGGCCTCTCCAAGTTGTAGTACCTAATCCAGCTTGATATCACCTCCCTCGCCTGAGCTAAACTCTCAAATCGATGCTGCCAAATACATTCTTCCTTAAGCGTCCTGATGAATCGTTCCACCAAGCCGTTCTGCTCGGGTGTATAAGGCGTGATGAATTCCTGGCTAAGCCCATAAGCCTTCGCCGTTGCTGTGTACCTCTTCAACGTAAAGACTAAGCCGTTATCGCTTCGAAGCACTAGTTTCCCGGAAACCCGACCCAAACAGCCAAATCGAAAAATCAGGGCCTCCTCCAATGCTGCCTCTGCTGTCGCTGCATTCCCTCTAGAGGCCAACCACCTCCCGCGTGGCACAATCAATCACCACTGCCAGCGTGCACCACCTGTCGCGCCCACACCAGACCATGGTCAAATCCGTGGCCCATCTCTCATTGGGCCGGCTGGCCACCGAAATGAACCCCTTGGCCCGTGGCCGACTACCTTTGCTCCGCTTCCTCACCTGCCAGCCCTTCCTCTGACAAATCCTTTGGACCACCTTGCGATTCCAGCCCAAAACCGCTGCTATTCGCCGGTAACCATAAGTCGGAAACCTCTCAATAACTTCCTTAACCCTGGCCACTTTTTCTTCGTCCAGTGGCTTCTTACGCCCCTTGGGCTGGTAATAAAGCGTCCGCCTTGAAATACCCAGCCAGCAACAGAGTTTCGTCAACGAGACCTTGTGCCCTTCAGCTTCAAGTTCTGCCTGCACCGACTTTACGACGTCTCGTCCAAGTCGAGCAGGCTTTACACTTTTTTTAAGACTTTGATCTCAAGCTGAGCCTCCCCTAAGGCAGCATAAGCCCCTTTAAGTTTAGCTTCATATTGTTCCCGGATGTCCCGGGGACGAGCCCTAAGGCTGTTCTCCATGCCCTTTATGCCCTCATCAACCCAAGATTGGATCTCACTTGGTTTGAGATCGTAGCGTCGGGCGGCTTCAGCCACGGTGGTCTTGCCTTTTAGGATTTCCAAGACCAATTAGGTTTTACGCTTTGCTGTCCAACGTTTGACCTCAGGTTCTGCTGTACTCATTTTTCCCTCCTTGCTGCATTATACCCTGTGCAGTCCTGAAGGGGGTCGCTACAGCCATCGGTCTATAGCCAGATAGCCATTTTATTCGAGGATAGGCTGGGATGAAATTTATACAGTTATATGGACACTCTCTTACACCGTTATATGGACGTTCCCACAAAGTCTGATTTTTGTTTTGCAACAGTCTCTATCAATTTTTTGATTTCTTCATACCATCTATTTTCTATCTCTTCAAGCTTCAACTTATTAAAGATTTTAAAGATAAGTTCAGGATCTTTTTCTTCCTTCCTTATTATCCACCATTTATTTATCCACCATTCATTATCTTGATATTTATATTCCGCATCTTTTTCTTTTATTCTGTGGATTAATACTTCGATTTTACTTTTTAATTTTAAACTTTCATAGTTCAACTCACCCTTTTCTTCAGGACGAGATAATCCTATCTCCCAGTAAAAATTTTCCAAATTTTTAATTTTATTAACTTGAAGAGCATAATTAATTATACTATATGACCCATACTTTTCCCAATCTTTATGATAAATCCACAAGCACAACAAATCTTCTCCTTTTTCTATTTGTCCTTCTATATCGTGATAATTTTGTTTTAATTTTTCTAAAACTTTATTAAAAATTTCTTCAAATCTTTTTCTTGTAAGCGCAGGAAAATTTTGATAAATTTCATAAAGGAGTTTAACCTTATCTTTGTTATCTTCAGAAGTCAATAACCAATTTTTCAAACTTTCAACAAACATATTCTCTCCTCCCTCATTTTTAAATTTTTTCAAAATCCAGTTTATAAAATCTTCTATAATTATTTTTATTTTTTCTGCTTGCGAGTTTTCTTTACATAATATCAACCAATTTACTAAAAATGTTGTATAAGACAAATTTAAAAATTTTCCTTCAGCTTGAAGATTAAATATTTTTTCTTTATTAATAGTTACTGGCTCTCTATCTTCAGCAAGATAGATAAATATAAAATCTACTATCTCTCCTTTATTTTTAAGTTTTTCTAAAAAGTCTATATAATGTTTAATCTGATAATATCCAGTCTCTAAATTCGTTTGTTCTTTAGCCCAAGGTTTGTTTTCAATAGCGATAATTAAAGTATTATTTGGAGAAGAGTAAGGTAATTTAACAATAATATCTATAAATTTTCCTTTATCAGTAGTATATTCCCTTTCTACGCTTAAAAAAAGTAAATAGTCTTCTTTTAAGATTTGCAATACATCCTGTTCAATAGAAACTTTTTTTATTTGAGTTTTAATTTCTTCTAAAAAAAGTTTTAAAAATATTTTTCCCTGTCCATGTTTTCCCGATGGATTTAAAAGTTCAGCAATTATGTTAGAAATCTGACCTTCTGGTAAATTAGAAATTTCTCTATATTTAGTTAAAGTTAAAATTTCAAAAATATTAAATTCAAAAGCTTTTTTTCTAGCCTTTTCTTCTTTCTGTTTTTTTAATTTTTTATATTCAAACAAAAGTTCATCTAATAAATTTTCCATTTTAATCTCCTTATTTTTTATTAGTCATCTTAAGTCATTTTATTCAATTTTAGGCTTTGTATCAAAGTAGCGTAATGGCCACCTATTAACTGTCAAACTCCGGTTAAAATTTTTAATGCTACTGAGAGCAGTATAAAGTAATACGTAATTTATCACCAATATAGCTATCAAATATTACACCAAATACAATATATGCTTCATGAACCATATCTTCAAGATATCCTATAATGAATTCAACTTCATCCATAGTAATACTATCTTTACGTGCTGTAACATTCAAAACTATCCCCTTTGTATTAGAAATAATAGGAATATTACAGGACAAATCTATTAATGCTTTCTGTAACGCTATTTTAGCTCTATTTTTTCCTATTTCTTCTCCTATACCTAAAAAAGCTATTTTTCTATTACTGCTTAAAGCCTTCCTAATATCTGCAAGATCTACAGATATATAATAATCTTCCGCACAAATTAAGTCCCAAATTCCATATATAGCTAAACAGAAAATATCATCAACATTATAATTGACTGTGTGTTTTATTTTTTTAGAAGTGTGGTTTGCTTGATTCCAGAATATTGGAATGATAACATCAATTTTCTCACAAAGATCGGAAAAATATTTTTGATTAACTAATATAGACATTTCGTTTTTGGAGCAACTATTAGTGGCTAATAAAGCTATAATAAAAACATTTAATTCCTCAAGAAGTTCTGCTATTATATAGATAAGTTCTACTTCAGATTTAATGTTTGTGTCTGCTAAAATAAATACTATATTGGCTTCTAAAAATTCTTTTATGAGCTCATCTCTTCCTAAAAGCATTTCTTTTGTCTTTTTATTATTAGTATTCAGTTTTTTAAAACAAATCTTATTCAAATTGTCTTGAGATTTTATACTATAATAGTTATAATTAGGTATCAAAAAACTTGTATCTTTTAACTTTCTTGGAAGCATTTTTTTTATTGCGTCCACTCCTGTCTTACCTAAAGCTAAAATTTTAGTTTTGACTCTAAAATTATTATAACTCATATTTTGTCTCCTAATTTTCTAATAAAATTATTTAAACCTGAACCTTTAATAGTTCGTAATCTCCAAGTTCATCAATAACTAATGCAATAATTGTATTATCATCTGCACAAATATTGATTTTATTTGAATTGACTTTTATTTTACGATCAACATGACCATAAACTAAAAAAATATTTTCGGGTAAGTTTATCTTTTTAAATCCTGTAATATCAAGAGTTATAAAACTTAGACGTTCTTGGTAGTCAAGAGGCAATCCATTAAGTACTTTTTGCCAAGCATTTTGACTTCCCCCCGCATGAGAAAAAAGAAAAGTTCTTGAGCCAAATTGTTTCACATAAAACAACTGATTTTGAGGTTCAGGCCAAAGATGTTTAATATAATAAAAAATTTTTTTAGTTTTCTGCCAGGCTTGATGTATCAAATATTCTGCCAGTTGTTCTTTATAAATTGAAATAGGTTTTTCAAAAATGGATCTTAAAGTATTAAATCCGCCATTACGTATCCATTCTTTTCCTGCATTAATATCTTTGTTAAGCAAATAATTAAGCATCATATATTCATGATTTCCCAAAAGAATCGTTATATTTTTATCTTTCTTTTGTTCAATAATTATATCTAAAACTTCTTTAACATCACTTCCTCTATCGATTAGATCCCCAAGATAAATAAAATGATTAACTAGAGGATAATTTTTTTCAATTTCATAAAGAATTTCATCAAAAATATCTAGATTCCCATGAATATCAGAAAGTACAACTGTTATGCTCATAATGATTTCTCCAGAAAAATTTTTAATTGGTTGTAATAAAACTCTTTTTTAATGTTACTCCGTATGACTGACACTATTATGTCAGTAAAATTTTTTCGGAAATTAATTTTAAGGAAAAAGTAAACAAATCTTGTTTTTAGGCTCTGGTATCTGAAATAAATCCTATGCCCCCTTTCTTAAAAGATTTAGGATTAAAGAGAGCCTCTTCTTTCAATGCCTCTAAAAAATCTTCAGGTTTTAGGCTGTCACTAAAAAGTTTCAATTTTCGGTAAACTGTGGCGAAGTTTCCTGGAGTTAGTCGCAGGCGAGAAAGCTTTTCATGGTGTTTTTCTTTAGCCTTATTCCCCAATAAGGCCACAAAAAGTTTCCAGCTTTGATCCGGACGAAGGTAGTCAAACTTTACCTTCAGGTCAAAACGTCTCATTACCCCTTCATCAAGGCGATCTATAAAATTCGTAGCACAGATGAAAAGCCCCTCAAAAGTTTCCATTTGTGTAAGAAGCTCATTCACCATGGTCACTTCCCAAAAATAATGGGCCTCTTTTCTAGCTTGAAGAAAACTATCAGCCTCATCAAGGAAAAGAACGACCTTGTCTTTACGAGCCTCCTTAAACATTCTGGCGATGTTAATTTCGGTCTCTCCTACATAAGGAGAGATGAGATCTGAAGCCCGCTTTAAAACAAGTTCTCGGTCAAGATGTTTGGCTATTTGACGAGCAAGTTCAGTTTTTCCAGTACCTGGAGGACCGTAAAAGAGGAATCTTCCCTTTCCAATACGACTGACCGCCTCAAAAAGAAGTTTCGCTTCAGGTTTAATGTGCAGTGCCTCTGGCAAGAAAGGCAAACCCGTTTCTTTTCTTAAAATAAATATTTCCGAAACTCCCATAACTTTCAGATATGAGGTTATTAGGGATTCTAAAACCTTCTTCTTTACGTATCGTAGCACTTTGGCAGCTTTTGCGATTACTGCTGGGGAAAGGTGAGGTAGCTCGGCAGCTTTTCGTAGCCAATCATCGGAAACAGGAAGATTATCTAGGTGTTTTTTGAGGACTCGCAAACGCGCAGTGCGGGGCAGATAGTCCAGGTGCACCACTACATCAAACCGCCTGAGATAAGCCTGGTCTATATGGTTTATTCTGTTGCATATCCATATGGTTGGAACTACATTTTCTTCAATCAAATGATTAAGCCAGGCTTTACTTAATGCATCACCCCTTCTATCCGCGTAAAAAAAAGACATAGGTCGCGAGGAAGAATTTAAGATGTCATCTACCTCATCGAAAAGTAGGACTACCCTGTCTCTTCTTTCAAGGAGAAATTGGGCTAATCGGTAAGCCGAAAACCGTTCATCTTCCCCAAAAGGTTTCCCTTCTTTCGTGCAAAACCCCACCTCGTAAAGAATAGCTCTAGATTCCCGAGCCACTAGCCGCGCTAATTCTGTCTTCCCTGTACCTGGAGGACCATAGAACAGAATGTTAGCGCCTCGTTCCTGCCTTTCAAGCACGGCTTTGAGGTAAGTTGTTATAAGATGAAATTCTTCAAGATAAGAAAAATCTTCAGGAGAAAGGGTAGCTGGTGCAGATTTTTTTATATAACTTTTAAACATATCTTCTGGGTTTTTGTGAAAAAGGAAAAACTGGTCTGCTAAACCTTCAATAGTTCCAAACTTTTCTCCAATTTCTGAAGAGTCGTGACGACAAATTTTTATCAATCCTGTTTTAAAAAGTGTAGACTCATAAGAAAGCAATTTAGAAATTTCTTGCTTCTCCGAATCAAATATCACCGAAAACACTTCTATACAGTCAGACATATCCAGATCACCCAAGCATCCAAGAAATGAATTAAAAAGATATGAAGTGCGAACAGTGAGGACAAAAGCCAAAAATTGTTTTTCTAGCTCATTTAGACCAAAAATTTTTTGAATAGCATTCAAGTTTTTTAGAAAATTAGGTTCTATTTGCCAGGCTTTCTTTCTGAAATCAGGAAAGTTTCTTTTAATAAGATTCAAAAGATTGGGTTTATTAATGATGGAAGTATCATTTCCGTTTTTTTCACTTTCAAAGATAGAACTTGATCTTTTTCCAAAAGTTGCTTTCAGAAATTTTATGTTTTTTTCTGTGCAATAATAAGAATCTATATCAAGGTTCAGTATTTCCGGAAAATTGAGAATAACTTTAGCACTCCAATAAAGGATCAAGTTGTAACAGCCATGTTTAATTTCAGGAGAAGAGACGGTAGTATTTCAGTAATTGTGTCCGAAA
>NZ_LSFI01000081.1 GCF_001642325.1 Thermodesulfatator autotrophicus
TTTTGTCTCTCTTTACATTCTCCCCCACAATCACTTCCACCTCCTCTGCCGCATGCTACCTGAAAACCAGTTCTCCGACGAAGAAGTAAAACAGCGTGTCAAGCTTTATTACGGCCCAAAACGAAAAATTTTCTTTTACGAAGAGCTAATCAAAAAATGGCGGACAAAGCTCGGGAATCTTTCTCGCTATGTGCAGGAGATAAAACAGCGCTTCTCCCGCTGGTATAACAGGCGAGTTGACCGGAAGGGCTACTTCTGGGCTGATAGGTTCAAGTCCGTAATCATAGAGACTGGCGAGGCGCTATTGAACTGCCTTGCCTACATAGAGCTTAACCCGGTGCGGGCGGGGATAGTGGAAAGGCCAGAAAATTACCGCTGGTGCTCGCTGGGATATCGGTCAAGAAGAGGGACAGGCAAAAATTTCCTTTCGCTAAACCTAGGGCTGTCTCGTTGGGAAAACAAGTCTGAAAAAGAAAAACTTGAGTTGTTGCGGGAGTTTGTTTACGGGAAGGGCGGACTAGGAGAGCCAGAAAGAGGGACAGGCGAAATTTTCAGGCAAAGGGTCAGACATTTTACCGAAAGTCTAGCTATAGGAAGCAAGTATTTTATTGAAAAAGCCGCTTTAAAGCTAAAAATCTTTCTCGGACTTAAACAAAAGAAAAAAGGCAAAAAAATAACAAACAAAGAGATGGAGATACTCGCATTGTAAAAATTTACTTTAGACTATTTTTCTTTCAGGTATTCAACTAGCATCTTAACTGGAAAGTTTGGATAGGCCTTTTTAAGGGCTAGAAGGCAGGAAGTGCAGGCCGTTGCCAGATAATAAGGCTTGTTCTTTTCCATTTCCTTAAAGAGAGACCTCCTAATTTGTTCGGCCTCTTGCGGAAATAGATAACCAAAGGCCCCTGCCTGCCCACAACATCCTTCATAATAAGTAATCCCAAGTTCACGCCACCAGGGATAAGTTTCAAGGTGCTTAAGATGACAGGGAACCTGAAAAAAAATCTCTTCTTTGGGCACATTAAAATTAAAACCACGATTCAAGGCTAGATAAGCCATAGCATCAAAGGCCTTTTCTGCTATCTCGTAAGCTCCCATTAGAGGGTAAATCTTTTTGAGAGTAAAAAGACAGGAGGCACAAAGGGTTATGATAATATCTACTTTTTCAAAAGCCTTAAGGTTCCTCTCCACTTGTTTTTTAAAAGTCTTTTCGTCACCAGCGGCTATAAAAGGCAGCCCACAGCAGGTTTGTTCTTGGGGCACGAACAAATCAGTTGGTGCGGGAGAAAGAGACACCAGTTTTTTAATGGCTTGCGGATAAAAGAATTCTCCACCGCATCCCAGAAAAATGGCTACCTTCTTACCGTTTAAAAAGGCCAATTCTTTTTTGAGAGAAAAACTTTCCGAAGCAAGTGGCCGCAGTTTATCGGCTAAAGCCAGTAAATATTTCGTGGGAATCGGATGGCTGAGCTTAGCCTGAACCAGTGTTTCTAAAAGGGGGACATTGTTAGGACAGGCCCTTTCGCAGGCCCCACACAGGAGGCAGCTGGCAAAAAACCTAAAAGAGGCCCTCCCCTCCTCAAGGGCTAATAGCCTTCCCCTGGGAGAAAAAGTCTCACGTCTGGTGGCTCTGAATACAGGACAGGCCACCAGGCACTTGCCACAGCGAGCGCAAAGGTCAGTTGGTTTCATCTTTGGCTACGAATTGGTCAAGCCACCAGGAAGCCCAGTCAGTTTCAATGATAGCCTCGGCTAATTTGCGACCAATGTCTGTGTAAAGCCTCCTTCTAGCATAAACCAGCCAGCGGCGAGCGTAAGGATTGCCAAGGTCATGCTGTTCCTTAAGCATAACTATTAAATCAAGCTGGTCGGCATCGTGAACTAGCTGGGCCTCAATAGTACTTGCCTCCCGGTATTCTCTCAAAAGTTCCTGCCACTCTTCCTGCCAGGGAAGGTCTGAAAAGGCGTCTCTTGCCGCGGCCTCTTCATCAACCTTATCGTAAAGCTTATTTACAGAATTGAGGTCCCCTGTGCGAGCTTCTAAAAAATCATGCAAAATAGCCATTTTAAGTAACCTGTTTTCATCAACTTCTGGAACAAGCTTGGCAAGTATCATAGCAGCCAGAGACACTCCAAAAGAGTGAGCCGCTATATTTTCTTTGCCTGTCCCTAAATAAGCGTATCCCGTGCGCTCAAGGCGTTTTAACATGGCTCCTTCAAAAAGGAGCTTGGCCAACCGATGCCAGAACATATCTCCTCCTGAACCAGGGCTGAAAAATTTATTCTGAATAGTAAACTTAAGACATTCAATAGAAAAGAGCGAGGGACAGTATGACTTTACGCGAGCGTTATACCGGCTGCCTTTTAGGGCTGGCCGTTGGAGACGCCCTGGGGACTCCTCTTGAATTTCAGGATAGAAACTCTTTTGAACCCGTTACAGATATGATTGGCGGCGGGCCGCATTCTCTTGAGCCCGGCCAGTGGACAGACGACACCTCTATGGCCCTTTGTCTGGCAGAAAGTCTCCTTGAAAAAGGCGGCTTTGACCCTTACGACCAGATGAAACGCTACCTCCGCTGGTACCAAAAAGGCTATTTAAGTAGTACTGGAAAATGTTTTGACATTGGAAACACTATAAGAGCGGCTTTAGAAAGATTTCGCCAAACCGGAAATCCCTTCGCCGGCTCAAGAGACCCGTGGTCTGCTGGAAATGGCTGCATTATGCGCCTTGCCCCGGTGCCCATGTTTTTCTTTCCAGATATAGAAAAGGCAGAGTGGTATGCCAGGGAAAGCGCCAGAACCACCCACGGCGCAAAGGAATGTCTGGATGCCTCCCGTCTCTTTGCCCGCATGCTCATAAGGGCCCTTGCGGGAAAGACCAAAGAAGAAATACTTCTTGCTGATAGCACTAACTTTAAGGCCTCTCCTAAAATTCTTGACATTGCCAGGGGCTCCTATTTTGAAAAAGAAGAATACGAAATAAAAGGTTCAGGCTACGTGGTGGAAAGTCTTGAAGCGGCACTCTGGTGTTTCTGGCATAGCGATTCCTTTGAAGAGGCCGTTTTAAAGGCTGTTAACCTGGGAGATGATGCAGATACCACTGGAGCGGTTTGCGGCCAGATTGCCGGTTCCTTTTACGGCGAAAAATATATCCCGCAAAGATGGCTTAAAAAGCTTACCATGTACGAAGAAATTAGAAACACTGCCCTAAAACTCCTCAAAACTTCTCAACGCCTTCAAAATAGTTCATAAGGCAGGCCAAGAAGGCAGGCGGCTATCATCTTTTCTACTGGTTCTTTGGTCTCAACCTTTGAAAGCAGGCCCTTAAGCTCCTCAGTAGTTAAAGGGTTTTCCCGAAGATAGGGTTTCAAATCTTTAAGGAGATATGGTCCCCGTTTAGAAGTCGTATTCATCATTTCCTGGAGCCTTGGTACCAGAAGTTCAAGGCAGTATTTGGCCAGAAGATAAAGGTCAAGGTTTTCTTCTCGCCAGTTTTCAAGTAAGTGAAGGAGGCGCGCGAGCACAGCCCTTCTTTCATGCCCTTTGTCCCGCCGATAGTAATACTTAAGAACATCTTTTAAAACCTTTAGGGCTCGTTTATGTCTGGAGGGAAGTAGCAAAAATTCCGCCTTCTTAAGCTCTTCAAGAAAGTCTTTGAGTAGCTCGTCAGCCCCTTTAGGCCAATGGCAGGAAGGCTCCTCAGGGCTTAGTTTTTCCTTAAGCTTTTGGCAAATCTCTGAAATATCCGTAATTGGTTCTTTTCCCTTTTCCAGAAACACCCAGGTAGGAGCGGTATCAGCTTTCTTAGAACCTTTAAGACATAGAAAACACCAGGGATTATAGGCTTTAACCGCGCTAATCAGGGAGCCTTTTATTTTCAGGCCTTTTATCTCTTTTAAAGTTTTTTCCGGGACCAGGGGGTTTTCTCCTTCAAAGAGATCCCTAAGTGGCTGAAAGGCATCTGCCAGGCCGTCCCAGAAGGTAGCTTCAAATTCCTTTCTCTTTTGTTCAAACATTTCAAGCATTAAGCGCCCGGTTATCTTTTCTTCCTGGTAGCCCTCCACAAAGCTCAAAAATTCTTCAGGAATATTGATATTGCTTCCCAGAATGTTTTCCACCAGGAGGTGTCTCTCAACCAGACGCCTGTCCGTTGAAACGCAAAACTCAGGAGTATCATTTGGCCAGTAAATTTCAACTTCCCGGTGCGGGCTATCAAGGCGCTCTATACGGCCGATGCGCTGCTCAGCAAGCCTTATCACTGAAGGCAGGTCAAAAAAGACCACCGCCCCTGCCTGCTGGAGGTTTACCCCTTCGGCTACGGCGTCAGAACAAAGGGCCAGGACGTTTTTTTCAGGTGATCCTAGAGAAAAATAGCGCTTAAGGAGCCGCCTCTCCTTTGGCCTCCCTCCAGTAACAAAAAGCACCTTGACCTCGTCTGAAAGCTTTTTTATCAGTTCCTCAAGGTAAGCCAGGGTTAAAAGGCGGCTATCGTAAGCCAGAATAAGCTTGTGTTTCTTAAAAAGCTTGAGTACAAAACGAACTTTGGCCTCTTCCCGGGAAGGACTCATTTGCTGGGCCAGTAAAGATATTTCCTGGTAAATTTCCCTTTCTCTGGCTAGGACTTCAAGAAAAAGCTTTTTGTCTTTTAACCAGGAAGGAGCTTCAGCCTTTTCTGGAAGAGGTTTAAAAAGCTTGTCAACTCTGGCCTCCCAGGTTTTAAGGGCGTTTAAAATGTCGCCCGTAGCGTGTTTTATCTTGCCTTCAAGGCCAAAGAGTTTCTGGGCAGCCTCTGTGCCTTCAATGTGCTCCACCAGGGCTATTCTTGAGGAGCGAAGCATGGCCTTAACATTAAAGCGGGCCAGCGCTGAGGCCGCAGAAAGCCTCTGGGCCAGAAACTTCGGGTCAAAGTCATTTTTAGTTTCCCAGAGGTCAAGAAAAGTCTTCCTGAGCCAGATTAGGCCTTTTAGTTCCCGGGAAAGGCTATCTATTTTTTGGGCAAGCCTGCGGTCTTCTTCCGTCTCACCGGTAGGATAAAGCTTGCAAACCTCCTTAGGGAAACGACAGAGACGACCAAACTTATCCCGATATTCTTCCGGGTTTTCTTCAATCAGGCGGTTTAGTTCCCGCTTGGTGCGGCGCACGGTAAAGACCTGTACATACCGCCTGAGATTTTCCAGTTGTTCCCGTGAAAACTTCCCGCCTGTCTCAATCTCTCGCTTTAGTTTGTGGTAGGTCTCAAGGCCTTCTTCAGAGAGGTTATCAAGGCCAAGGACTTCCATCAGGCGTAAAAGGTCTTCTGCTCCACGATTTATGGGCGTAGCTGTCATGAGGATTACATGCTCAGCCAGGCTGTTTAACTGAATGCTCTGGGAACGCCTTGAGGTGCGCGAAAGGTAGTTATGGGCTTCGTCTATGAGGAGGATATTGGCTCGCCTTATCTTTTCAAGGGCCCGGCTTCTGGCCTCTCCCTGCGAAACACTGAGAAGCCCCTGAGAGATGGCCTCTGGTGTAAAGAAAAAATTGTCATCAAGGGCCTCTTCTTCCCACTGGTCTTTAACTCCGGGTGGACAAACTATGTAACTTGAAAGGCGCCTCAATTCCTGCCGGGAGAGAAAGCGATAGTGAAGCGCTGCCAGAAGAGCAAGGCCTACTTTGGTTTTTCCGGCTCCGGTAGGGTCTGCGATAAGCACGCTTCCGTGGTTATCAAGCACCCAGAGGGCCTGGGCTACGGCCTGCCGCTGAGAAGGCCAAAGCTTCATGCGAGAAAGCATCTCACTTAAACCCTTATGCTCGCCAAGCCAGTCATCACCCATAATCTGGCAAATGGCGTAGGCCAGTACCTCCTGCCAGGTAGTGTAACGCAAAAGTTCTTTAAGAAGGGCTATTATTTCCTGCTGATAGTCTTCGCTATCCTTTAAAAAGTTCTCCACTATGAGCTTTAAGTCCTGGTAGCGCGGGTCAGAGGCTTTAAGACGCAGATTGGCCTCTTTCTGGAAAGCAAGGCCTGCCTTTGAAAAGTTACTTGAGCCCAAAATAGCATGAGTTTCTCCCAGATAGATTTTAGCATGGAGCCCTCGGCCAAGACGAAAAATAATATTTTGGGCTTTAAGTTCTTCTAGAAAATTTAAAAGGGCCCCGCCAAGGGTAATGGAGATACCTCTTTCAAGCCAATATTCTTTTATTTCACGAGAAAGATTTACCTGTGGCCAGAGGGCCTTAAGCTCACGCTCTGAGAGATCAAGCTCGTGCCCAAGCACCACGGTAATCTGGCGATTAGGGAATACCCCCTGGCCAAAAAAACAAATCAGGTGTTCAAGAGAAGAATAACCAGTAATAATGGTGTAACGGCTTGAGGCAAGAATATCTTCCCGGATTATCTCTTCAACCCTGTGTTCAGAAGTGTTAAGAGGAAAATCCTCTGGCGAAGGCCAGGTGTATTTTTCAACTCGTTCAAAAATAGAAACTTGCTTTAGTTTTTTCATGAGGGTTTGGGCATAGTTAATATAACCTTTGTAAATATTTTAACCAGTATCAGGGTTTTCGCCTGTCCTAAATACCTGGCAGAGCGAAAGGTCTCTTCCTCATAAGGCGACCTGGTCACCGCGGTGATCTCTGATACCTCCGGTATAAATCAGGGCAGGGAGCATCCGTACTGTCGCTGTGAGGAGGCTCCTCGCTTTGGCACAAGCGAAGCAGTCTCTGAGATTACTTCGCTTCGCTAGCCATGACCCTACTTGTCACTGTGAGGAGCACCCCCACTTTGTCACTGCGAGGAGCGCGAAAGCGCGACGAAGCAGTCTCAGGGACAGGCAAAGCAGCCCCTGAGGTTGCTTTGCTCCGCTCGCAATGACAAAAAGAGGTCAGCCATGACAAAAAAGGCTCTCCATAACAGCTCCAAAATTGTCGTCTGTTTTACGCTCCAATAACAGCATGCGCTCTCACTAAAATAATATTCAGGTTTTGTCTATCTTTTTTCAAAAAAACAGAATAAAAATGAAAAAATTTTTATAAAATCTTATATGTTACAATTTTAAACATCTATAGGTCTATATTTGCTTTTTATAACTTTTGACCTCTCCTATTTATTTTTTTAGGAAAGACTTAAACCCGATAAGGGGAGGTCTTAGATGAAAAAAAATAAAAAACTTATTTTAGGTCTCTTTATCTTTTTTGTCCTTGCTTTTCTTTACTACTCCTGGGGGCAGGCCTCACCTGAAGAAGCTAAACAGGCTATTGCTTCGGTAGCAGAAAACACCCAAGCGGTAAGCGGTAAGCATAGTGTTTCGTCAACTGTGTCCGCAGGA
>NZ_LSFI01000082.1 GCF_001642325.1 Thermodesulfatator autotrophicus
TAGATTTTTATATTCGGCAAATCCGGGGCGGCTATTTGTGAAGGGGATAGTTCTTCATAAATTTTGGAAAGGATAAAAGCCAGAAATTCGAACACTTTACGAAAATTCATAACTTTTTTAGTTTTCATGGACATATCTCCTAATTAAAGCCGATTTTGCTTAACAGAGACAGGTAAAATAACGCTTGAATCCTGTTTATAGCGGCTCTGGAGTTGGTAGTAGGAGCCTGTCTGCCAGAGCCTATTTTTCGGTTTTTCTCGATCAAACACAAATTTTTCTATTCGCCAAACCCAGGGCGGTTCACTACGGCCGGAAAGCTCCCTTACGAAAGATAATCACTCAAAATATCCAGGTAATCAGCAAGCATAGTTTTATCATGAAGAGCCTCAGCAGGGATTTCCAGGATTCTATAACCTTTGGCTTGGGCTTTGGCTCTTAAAAGTTTGTCTTTTTGTCGTTGAATAGGATTTCCGTGTATACCTTCAGAGAGTCCGTCAATATAGATCAGAATTCTTTGGTCCGGATAGGCAAAATCGGCTATCGTTTTTTGGGTACTGCTCAGAACAACCTCAAATTGTGGAACTGGCGTAGGGAATCCGCGTTTTTCCAGAATCTTTAAAAACCGTTCTTCCGCCGGACTTTCAAGTTGCTCTTCATCTTCAATATCAACCTCAACATAATTGGGTGGAATATCATGTTCTTTTTGCCACGGTAAAAGGCCCTCAATCAAAGCGAGGGCTCGTGAACGACTCATAAGGTTGTGATAAGGCTGGTTACGATAGTGTAGAAGGCAGTTATAACAGGCTTCTTCGCAATCACATTGTTCAATAGCAACTTTGGCACTAAGCACTATGTCCGACCAAAACTTTAAGATGAGCGGCAAAAATCCGGTTCCTCCTGGAATCGGGTCATAAAATACCAGTTTAGTGCCACCAGCATCATCTTTAATACTCACGTTTTCGAGTTCTTGATCTCCCATATCAAGGACCAGACGGGTTCCAATACGGATTATTTCGGCTACATGATAGGAATCCAACTCATTTTCAAAAGGCCCGATAATTAAAAGATCCGAATGTACTTCGGTGAGTAAACATAGACGTTCGATTTCTCGACCGCATTTTTTACGGTGTCCCTCCGCGAAGCTTTCAATTTCCACCTGGCTGGCAAAGGGGCTTCGAAGCTCGCCGCAAACAGGACAGATGGGAAAACCGTATTCTCCTTTGGCAAGGAGTTGGTAGGGGCCTACATTAACCAGCTTTAATTGCCCTTGGTAATAGTAAGCACAATCTATTTTACCCAGACGTCCTTTAAAGCCTCCGGCATGATAAGGGCTCAAAAGTCCCAGTATCTGATATGAAACACGTCTGGGATACTCCTGTTGGTCGCCAATATTCCCTCGCGGCTCGAGCTCTACATCCACAAGCTTTACGGAGCCAAGAGTTATGGTTTCCTCCCCTCCACCTTCGAATTCTTTTCTTCCTTGAGCTAATCTGGTAAAAGATCCGTCAACATAAAAGGTTTCTATCTGGCTTCGGAAGTTTTTGTCTCGGGCTTGTAAAACATAAAAATTGAGTCTTTCGACTCGGAATTCATTCCGGTTGGCGTAAATAAGATTGGCCGGCACGAATTCCCGGAGGGCCACACAGGTGGGGCGCGGAAGATCAATATAAGGTTCCGCGCATTGGGCCCGAACGGTATCCTTGGTTAGGGCGTAACCGGGCAAAAACCCCCTTTTGGCCAGATAGGTGATGGCGTAGTTTTCCTGCTCCTCAAGCCACAGGCGGTCGAGGGCCTTCTCATACCGGGTTCTTTTATTTTTATTCTCTGGAGAAAGGCGTTCTCCTTTCCTTTCGAGTTCCGCATATTCGTTAAGGATTCTCTTATAAGCCGAAACCCGAGCAAAAAGATCATCTACAATAGTTTGAAGCTCGTCTGGCATATCTTTTAGGACTTTTTCAAGGCTCTCCCGGGAGACGAGGCTTCTTGATTCCTCTGGCCAGGTGTCTGTAAAAATGGTTTCCAGAAAGTTCAATATTTCGTCCCGGTACTTCCTGATAGCTTCCTCTAGCGGAGTTTTTACCTTTAAAGGTTCGTCGCGGTAACGCTCTCTTCCGTTTTCTTTTTGCCCAAAGTAATGCCATATAAAAGACGGAATAATGGCGTTTATTATCTCGGCGGTATCTTCTTTCTGTCTCAAAAAGCTCAAAACCGTAGAAAAGATATGTTTGCGAATTAAGGGTTCATTCTGCATGGAAAAAGCGGGTACTAGAATTCTCCCCGATATCATTTGCTCAGGATGTCGGTAAAAATACTTGTCATGAGAGCGGTTTCGGCAGTAAGAGAAAACCACTCCTATGCGATGCCTCCGGCCTGCACGACCATTTCGCTGGACGTAGCTTGCCGGAGAAGGTGGCACATTTCGCATCAGGACCATTTCCAGCTGACCGATATCCACGCCTAATTCAAGGGTGGGAGTGGCGACCAGGCAGTTAACGGTACTTCGCTTTTCTTTAAACTCTCTTTCGTACTTCAAGCGATCGTCCTGAGGAACCTGGGCCGAATGTTCTCTAGGAATCAGGGGGACAAAGTCGAGTTTGGTATACTGGACCACATCGTAATGTTCTTCATCCCAATGCTGATAAATAAGACGACCTTTGCAACGATAGGCCGGGCAGACGCCTCCAGGCGTAAGCCGTGAACGGGACAGCCGACAGCTCTGGCAAACATACCGCCCTTCACTATGCGTAATTCCTATTCTTTTGTAATTGATTTGGTATCCTGAACCGCCTCTAACGGAGACAATCCTTCCAGCCCGTTTCCTTTTTATTTCCGCCGGAACCAGAAGGTCTTTTCCTATAAGCCATTCCCATAGTTCTTCGAGAAAGCGGTCTCTCACGTCTGATTTCAGCGTTGGAAAGACCTTTCTTAAAAAGACCTGGGCCGCGGAACGACCATTTTGGGCCATCCACCCTTTTTGATATTTGCTCTCGCCCTCTTTTTGAAAGACAAGAACATGCGGACAATAAAATTCTGTAATGTTTACTATCCCCTTCCGCACTTCGGCATCCTGTGGAGACCAGTCCCTTTGAAGGAAAGGATCGCTTAAAACACCTTGTATGCGGTAAATATCGAGAAGAGCGTGGATGAGATTCCCGAGGTCTTCGGCGCTTATCTCAAACTTTTCCAGCCAGTGGATAAGATCCGTCAGATTTTCAGGTTCTATACCGTCATAAAGAACCGCCGCGAGTCCCAGCTGCTCCAGGCTTCCGCGCATCTGACGCCGAGTCAAAGACGCCAGTTCTTCCACGATGAACCAGCGGAGCCTTCTGTGTTCCTCTTCCTGCCCCCAGCGTACCCGGGGAAGCAGTCCTTCCTCCGCGGCTTTTTCAATCAGTTTTTCATGTAGCGAATCAATAGAAAAAATTCTTTCCGGCTCACTTCTTAGAATTTGATAGACAAGATGCCTTAAACGGTGTCTTCGAGATCGGTTTTCCATCCAGCCGGCCTGAAACGCAGCCTCCTGTCTGGAGTCTGCAAAGACGATAAGTTTTCTTAAGCTGGGTTCCGGCATGGCCGAAAGCATGGTCTGGGCCAAGATCATGACATCGGAAACCTCGGCCGATTTTACCGGAGTGATGACCGGACTCCGATCCGGGTTGGCCGCCCCACAGGAAACACAATGGTGTAAGGGTGCAGGGAAGAAAATAATCGGTATTAACTTAGTCTCTCGGCGACACTTTTCGTTAAGACAGATCGAGAGATCCCGATCATGGATGGCTCCGCAGTAGGGACAAAGATAGCCCGACTCCCCGGGAACCTCTTCCTCCACTCCAGGGACGATAGCGTCAGTAAAATAAAGGCTTTCGGCATCTTCTGAATTCTCAGAGAGAATTCTTACTCCGTATATTTCTCCTTCGTGATCTACAGCAAAGGGAGAAGAATATGTTTCTCTGACATAGTGTTGACCGCAGGAGCGGCAGATCTGCAGTTCAAATAGAACACGATCCGTCTTTATCGCCTGGTCGAAAAAGATATTTGGGACTCCATCTTTCTGCCAAGCGATGTAAACACCTTGAAGTCCCTGCACAAAATAATGGAGCTTGGGTCTTAGCAGAGGCTCATCATCGAGGCGTGCCAGAGCCCCTAAAGTCAGGTAGCTCAGGATTTCGGCCTCAAGGGCGGCGTCTGGAAGCCTCTTCCTGTCGGGAAAAGCCTTTTTAAATTCATCTACAATTTCTTTGAGTTGGCGTGGAGTTTCGGTAATCGTCTCAAGGAAAGAAACTATCTCGCTTTGAGAAAGAAGTTTGTAAAGAACGGCGAGCGTGTCTTCCCCCTCCGGGGCCTTGAGACTCACCAGTTTTTCCGCGAGTTTTATGGTCTCTCGGGAGATCTCGGTCACCTCATCCTGCAGTTGTACCTCGCGCACACTTCTAAGGATTTCCTCAAAAAGTCTCTGCGGATCTTCGGGTGGCGGAGGTCTGAATGAGCCTTTTTCTTTTCTCTCTTGATAGCTTTCCTGAACAAGATAGAGCTTGTCCTCCGGTACACCAAAAATATTGGCGGCAAATCGTTTTAATTCCGCTTCCCATTCTCCATTTCTCTCTCCCAACTCCCCGGTATCGGCGCTTTTTAGGGTGGCAGAGGTTCCTATGCAGATAACTTCATCCCTTGTTTTACCAGCTATGCCTCGCACCCGACGTATGAGACAGGCAATTTCCGATCCGCGTGAGCCCGTGTGAGTGTGGATTTCGTCTAAGACGATAAATTTAAGAGGGGCCTCCAGGAAAAGCTCAATATCTTTGTGACGCAGGAGGAGATATTCAAGCATACTGTAGTTGGTGAGAAGAATCTGAGGTCTTCTCTCAAGAATTTCCTTTCGCGAGAAACACTCTTCCCAGGGAAGAGGAAGCATCTGTCCCGGCTTTTGCGCCTTTAAAAGCTCGGCTCTGGTATAAGGCCGGGGCTCGGGAAGCCTTGGAATATTTTCTTCGGTTTCAGGTGTTTCTCCGGTATAGCGTCCGAAGGTGATGCGCGTTCCGGCAAGAAGTTTCCTCAGGCGTTCAAGCTGGTCGTTTACCAGGGCGTTCATGGGGTAAATCAGGATAGCAATAGGTCCTATGCTCTCCCCCCCGATCTCGGGCTTTAAGACATTTATCAATGATGGGGAGGAGAAAGCCTTCGGTTTTACCGGAACCTGTCCCGGTAGCGATAATGACGTGATTTCCGGTTTTTACAGCTCGTAAGGCTTCTTCCTGGTGTTTGTAAAGCCTTTCGAAGTTGAAAATCCCGGCGAGAGCCGGATGCAAATCAATAGAGGGATCCGCAATTAGTTCTCTTAGAGTAGGGCCTTCCACAAACGGACGGCTTAAGTATACATATGGTCCCTTAGCCAGCCGCTCCTTTCCACCGAGCCCAAAGGAAAGCCCTTCCTTGAATTGTTGACGAAGCCCAGGATCAGCTACCGGAAAGGTGGTAAGCAAATAACGCCCAAACTGATCTATAACATCCTTACCAAACTGAACCGGATTCAGGGGCATTGGTTACTCCTAACTTAGCAACGAAAAACCGATAATTTTAGCCGCCTGATTAAGTTTTTTATCAAAACAACCAAAGATTACTTCTTCATTTGCCTTTTTTAATAAAAGATCTGCCGCGGCCAAATGAAGACTATCATAGGCTTTTAGAGCAAAGGCTTTTGCAAATTCACTTGCACGCTCTAAAAGACTTTGGTTAAGGCCAATTTTCATATAGTGAGGCCAATCCTTTTCAAAATCTGCCTGGATGTTTTCTAACATTTCTTCGGAAATTACACTTTCACGACACAGCCTGGCAAAAGCCGCTTGAGCCTCTACATAAGCAATCAAATGCGTGGCTACAATTTTGGCTTTAGAAACCGCGTGCTCAACTGTAGAGCTGTTTTCCTCTTCTACATAGAGCTTTACCAAAGCAGAAGTATCCAAATAGAGGATCACCAGCGATCCTCCAGAACACGTTCGGCGACACTCTTACCGGATATTTTTGGTCTCACACGTCCACCTTTAGGCTTGCCACCATCCCAGGTGGCCAGTCCATTCGCCATCAAGGCCTCAATACCATTTTTTTGTTCTCCAGCAGGACAAAGTTTAGCCACTAGACGGCGGTGGTATGTGACTTCAATGATTTTCCCCTGTTTGACATCTCTTAAGTAACGAGAAAGATTGTTTTTTAGTTCCCTTACTGAAACCTGCATAATACCTCTCCCAATGTGATTGTGGTCTCATTTTAACACATGAGGCTACATTTGGCATCTAGCACATTTTTATATACGACTCATCCGAAATGGATTTACGATCTTAACGCCTTCAATTTTCTGGCCGTGATTCAAATCTTCCGTAAACAGGATGCGACAGTTAGCTTCCAAGGCAGAACTCACAATCAGGGCGTCCCAGAAGGAACACCATAAAGTTCTTCCCTGCACCATTTGCTCAACGTCCCGGAATGTTCTTGCATAATGGTGAGTATTTTTTCGGTTACTTCTTCCAATTCACTTTTTTCTCGAGTAAGGGCTTCAAGTTGTTCCCTGATAAGGGCGCTTAAACTTTTCCTCTTTTGGCCGCCAGCTCTCGGGCCTTGCGCCACGCATGCTCGGGAAGAGCTATGGTTACGTTTTTGTACATGGCTTTTCCTCAAGAAAATTAATTCTTTTTCACAGTTTCACAGAATAAAGGATTTTTTCAACTACAAATCACCAATAGCCCTTCAATAGAGGTCCCTTCCTCACGCTGGTCGGTAGTATTTCAGTAATTGTGTCCGAA
>NZ_LSFI01000083.1 GCF_001642325.1 Thermodesulfatator autotrophicus
TTTTCGGACACAATTACTGAAATACTACCTCAACGGACAGGGAAATTTTTGCTTGTTTCCAAAAACTTGCCCTTGCTCAAACATTACATTAAAGCTAATTTTGGCTAATCTTTTACAAGGAGGACGAGATGAAAAGGCCCATGACCCTTGCAGAAAAAATTTTAGCCGCCAAAGCCGGGTTGCCCTTTGTAGAACCTGGCCAGCTAATTGATTGCCCGGTGGATCTTGCTCTGGCCAATGATATAACCGCTCCTATTGCTATCAAAATATTTCGCGAAGCTGGAATTCCTAAAGTTTTTGACCGCACCAAAATAGTCCTGGTGATGGACCACTTTACTCCTAACAAAGATATTCAGAGCGCTGAACAGGTGCGTTTTTGCCGCGAATTCGCCCGTGAACAGGGAATTATTCATTATTACGAAGGGGGAAACTGTGGAATAGAACATGTTCTTTTACCTGAAGAAGGCCTGGTAGTCCCTGGAGACGTGGTCATAGGGGCAGATAGCCACACCTGTACTTACGGCGCTCTGGGAGCTTTTGCCACTGGTATGGGTTCTACGGATCTTGCTGCTGCCTGGATAACCGGGCGCACCTGGTTTCGCGTTCCTGAAACTATAAAATTTGCCTATAAAGGTGAACTTCGTCCCTGGGTTACTGGAAAAGACTTAATCCTTTACACCATTGGCCAGATAGGTGTAGATGGCGCCCTTTACAAAGCCATGGAATTCACCGGCGAGGTTATCAAACGTCTTTCCATGGCTGAGCGTTTTACCATGTCAAACATGGCTATTGAGGCCGGGGCCAAGGTAGGCCTAATAGCACCTGATAAAAAGACCCTTTCTTACGTGCGCAAACACAGTAAACGTGAACCGGTAGTTTTTAAGGCAGACCGCAAAGCTAAATATCTGGAGGTAATAGAATACGATTGTTCCAAGATAGAACCACAGGTAGCTTTTCCCCATCTGCCATCAAACACCAAACCTATTAGTGAAGTGGGCCATATTGATATTGACCAGGTAGTTATTGGTTCCTGTACTAACGGACGCATTGAAGACCTGGCCGTAGCTGCCAAAATATTCTCTGGTCGTAAGGTTAATCCTAATGTGCGGGCCATAATTATTCCTGGAAGTCCTGGGGTTTATAAAGAGGCCTTACGCAAAAAATACATTGATATATTCGCTGAAGCTGGGGCCATAATCTCTCCTCCTACCTGCGGTCCTTGCCTTGGTGGTCACATGGGAATCCTGGCCAAAGGGGAAAAAGCAGTCTCCACTACTAACCGTAATTTTCTCGGGCGCATGGGGCATCCTGAAAGCGAAGTCTATTTAGCAAGCCCGGCTGTGGCCGCGGCCTCAGCCATATTAGGCCGCATTGCCAGCCCAGAAGAACTGGGACTTTAATTCAACGACTTTAGGAGGCTAATATGCAAAAAATAAAAGGCCGTGTCTGGAAATTCGGCAATGATATAGATACCGATGTTATAATTCCTGCCCGCTATCTTAACACCTCTGACCCACAGGAACTTGCCAAACACTGTATGGAGGATGCTCGGCCAGAGTTTGCCAAAGAAGTTAAGCCAGGAGATGTTATTGTGGCTGGCAAAAACTTTGGTTGTGGTTCTTCAAGGGAACATGCCCCTATTGCCATTAAAGCGGCTGGAGTATCCTGTGTTATTGCCGAAAGTTTTGCCAGAATTTTTTATCGTAACGCTTTTAACACAGGGCTTTTAATTCTAGAGGCTCCAGAAGCCGCCCAAGAGATAGAAGAAGGCCATGAAGTAGAAGTTGACCCGGAAGCTGGTGTTATTAGAGACTTAACCACAGGCAAAACTTATAAATTTCAACCTATTCCTGCTTTTATGCAGGAACTTTTAAAAGATGGAGGGCTAATCCCTCACATAAAGAAAAAATACAAACAAATTCGCCTGGAGGAAGAAAGTCATTCTCAAGAGCCTTTAAGTTGACAACCAGAGACGTAAGTTTAAAATCTTTTGATAAAGGGCGCGTAGCTCAGTAGGATAGAGCGTTGGCCTCCGGAGCCAGAGGTCGTGGGTTCGACTCCCGCCGCGCCCTCCATTGCGGGAGTGGCGGAATTGGTAGACGCGCTGGATTCAGGATCCAGTGGGGCTATTCCCCGTGGGGGTTCAAGTCCC
>NZ_LSFI01000084.1 GCF_001642325.1 Thermodesulfatator autotrophicus
TTTACATAACTTTTCGATAGCCACGAAGCTTCATAAGTTCTTCATAAAGTTTATGTAGTTTAATAAAGGCTTCGTGGTCTCCACCCTGGTCAGGGTGAAGCTCTCGGGCTTTACGTCTAAAAAGGCTTGAAATTTCTTCTTTGTTTAAGCGCAGGATTTCTTCAGGAGATACACCAAAGATGGCCGCTGCCTCTCGGGCTACTTTATGCAAATCATTACGGTATCTTTCTAATAAGCGGGCTTCACGTTCTTCAAAAAAGCGCCTATCACAAGAAAGACGATCAAAATACATAATCGCGTAGCGAGAAAGATAATCTTTGAGGACCTGGTCCGGCTCAAGGCCCATCAAATATTTTTTATCTTCTAACAAAAGGCATAGTTCAGCAAGAAAGGCGTCGTCTATTTTTTCCATTACCTGGGCTTCGGGAATATGACGACTCAGGCGACTGGAGAAGTGTTTAGCTAATCCAAAAGCAGTGTAAATATAAGCTAATGTCTCACGCGGACGAAGTCTCTGCTCAGCAGCCATTATGTGTTGTTCAATTTCGTCGCGACTTTTTTCATGCAAAATATTTAAGAAACCAAGGGGCCTTTTTAATAGGAAGTCAACATCTGTTCCGCCAAACTTTAAAAAGAGAAGGCGGCGGCAATCAAATATATGGTATTCTCGTTGCAAAGCGAGTTGTTCACGGGCAGAGAGACGATTGCTTCTAATCGTTTGATGGGCTGAAAAATTTTCAATTACCTGGCGAATATGGGGTTTAACAAAGGGCCAAAATATCTTTTCAAGCTCCCACTGGTCAGTTTTAACACCCTTTTGAGCCAGGTTTTCAATAACTTCTTCTTTAATGTAAAAACTATTTCCTCCAGGATAGACAATGAAACGAGAAGGATCCTTTCCAAGAGACATTAAATCTCGGCTCCGCCATAGACCATCAGCAAAATATGATTCTCTAAGGAAGTAATAAGTGGTTTTTCCTCTTTTTTGTCGAGCCAGATACATAAATTTATTATAACATTTCATTAAGTAAAAAGCTATAAATGAGAAAAAATAACAGCCCCCAGTGATTTAGACCAGGGGCTGTTTGGTTAATTTCTAGAAAGCAAAACTTATTCCTACACCACCGTAAAAATGATCGTGCTTATTATCTAAAGAAGCACTTTTGATCATATCTTTAGCATCACTACCCAGGGCGAAGGAATAATAAACTTGGGGAGTTACTGTAATCTTTTCGGTAACTGGAATACTTATAGAAGCACTGAGGTTCATATTGACCCAGCCGGAGTATTCATCAGTGGGATCGTCTGGATCTGCGTAGGCTCCGGCGTCATCTGAACTTAAATAAAGGGCTGTAGCTCCCAGATCAAGAGAGGCCCCTTGCCAAGGAAGCTCAAAACTCTTGGCTGCAGAAAGTTCAAACCACCAGCCGGGATAATGAGAAAGTTCTTTGTAAACTGTAAGTCCTAAAGAAATTCCAGTAACTGGGCAGGTGCCAGAAAGGCCTGCATACAATTCAAAAGAGTCCTGTGTACCATCAAGAGCGTAATAGATACTTCCCACATTAGCGCTTAAACCATAAGGAAGGCCTTCAAAGGCATAGTCAATCGTAAAGTCCGTTTCGTTCCATTTGGCTTCATCGGCTCCTTTAAGATCTGAGTCGTAGTTAGCCCAAAAGTTAATAGAAAGAGGGCCCGAGGCGATAGTCATAGACGGTTGAATGACTACCGAGTCGTCAGAAAAGGCCATTCCCCGCCAGATATACTGGCTTAACACATCTACTGAAAAGTCCGCTGAAGTTTCTTCAGCCTTAACCTGAGTTGCTCCTAAAAGGAGCAAACACACCAATAAAATCCCTGACAACCAACCTTTAACTCGTTCCATCTTAAAACCTCCTTATATGATAGTTTTTTATTGGCCTCCAGATGTGGGGAAGGCCCTGAGGCCTTCCCCGATTAACATTACAGGAGGAGGTAAGCTTAAATGGCAGCTTCACCGCGTTCGCCACTTCTTATGCGCATGGCGTCAACCACGTCATAGACGAAAATCTTGCCGTCACCTATTTCTCCTGTGCGCGCTGCTTCAGCAATAACCTTAAAAAGTCTTTCCAGGTCAGAGTCCTTACACACCACCCGTACTTCCATTTTAGGTAAAAGATCCACCTTAAATTCGCGGCCGCGGAACTGTTCCACCAACCCAGCCTGGCGTCCATGACCTTCCACCTGGGCCACGGTAACGCCTGGGTGCCCGGCTTTTTCTAATGCTTCAAGTACGTCTTGTAATTTTTCTGGCCTGATTATGGCTCTTATTTCTTTCATGTTTCATTACCTCCTGATTACATAAAATTCGGGATAAGCAGGTGTTCCATGTTCAACAAGGTCCACGCCCTGAATTTCTTCACGGGGATCAATGCGAATACCAATAAGGATGTCTAAGACCTTGAAGAGAATGTAGCCAGCCCCAAAGGCCCAGATAAAAAGTGCTCCTGCGCCGATAAGCTGAGCAATGAGTTGGTCTACACCACCACCATAAAGAAGACCTTTTACAAAAGGTGGCTCAATGGAGTAGTTGCCGTAAGTGCCGTCGGCGAAAATACCTACCGCAATAACTCCCCAGAGTCCGTTAAAACCGTGCACTGGAACTGCACCAACTGGATCATCTATCTTTAAGGCTTCCAAGAGATAAACCCCTCCTACCAGAATAAACCCGGCGATAATACCGATAACTACCGCTGCCCAAGCCTCCACCCAGGCACAGGGAGCAGTGATGGCCACTAATCCAGCCAGGACACCGTTTAAAGACATACCCAGGTCAAATTTCTTGGTCTTAGCCAAAACGATAAGCATAGCCGTTACCGCTGCCGCTGCGGCTGCTAAAGTGGTATTAACCGCTACTACAGAAATGCGCAGATGATGGGCCGAAAAAGTAGAACCACAGTTAAAGCCATACCAGCCAAACCATAGGATAAAAACTCCCAGAGCCGCCAGGGGAATATTGTGACCGGGAATAGCACGAGGCTTACCATCGCGGCCGAATTTGCCGTAACGAGGGCCGAGGACAATTGCTCCTGCTAGAGCTACAATTCCTCCTACCGCGTGAACCACCCCAGAGCCTGCAAAGTCCAGATGCCCAAGCCCGAACTTTAGACCAGAAAGCCAGCCACCACCCCATACCCAGTGAGCGTAAACCGGATAAATAAGGCTAACAATTGCCATTGAATAAAGGAAATAAGCCTTAAATTTGATACGCTCAGCTACGGCTCCAGAAACAATAGTGGCGGCGGTAGCGGCAAACACTAATTGCCAAAAGAAAGACAAATAATTATCTACATCATAGCCGTCGCCACCCAAAAAGAAGCCCGAAAGACCTATTAACCCGTGCCAATCACTACCCATTATAAAGGCGTAACCTACAGCCCAAAAAACCAATGAACCGATACAGAAGTCCATTAAGTTTTTCATGAGAAGGTTGGTAGCGTTTTTGGCCCGGCAAAAACCGGCTTCCACACAGGCAAAACCCGCCTGCATAAACATTACTAAAAAGGCACAAATTAAAACCCACACAAAATCAACCGGTTTGCCAGGATCTGCTTTAAGTGCTTGAGCTCCTGTAGGGTCACCAGCAATAGCTAGCCCGCATCCCAGCATAAGAAACAAAAACAGCACGGAAAAAAAACGCCATCTACCCATAACTTAAACCTCCTTCAAAAAACTTTTTCTTTTTAAAAAGCAATTGTCATGCCAACCATATAAAATCTTTTAAAAATAGGAGATTCTCGAGATAGCAAAAAGAAATCTTCTTAAATATTTCTAAAAATGTAAAAACTGAAAAAATAATTCTTAAAAATATTTTCAAAAATGTAAAAAATACTTATAAAAAAGTTGCAAAAATAACAAAAGATTGCTGTGGAAGCGAAAACTAAGTAGGAAAATATTGTTTTTTTCCTTGACGGAAAAAATCTTTTTTTGATATTTTAAAATTATGAATGAATATACATGCTTACTGGTTTTTTATTTTTTTACTTGTGTTTCTATGATACATGCCTGTAATTCTTATAGAAATAAGACTATTCTTACCACACAAATACATAGTGTTTCGTCAACTGTGTCCGCAGG
>NZ_LSFI01000085.1 GCF_001642325.1 Thermodesulfatator autotrophicus
TTTCGGACACAATTACTGAAATACTACCTTTCAAACCTTTCGTGCCCGTGGCATACGCCGTATATGCGGCGGGCGTCGCGATCGCTCCAGGCGTAAATCTCGTGCGTGCAACCAGCTACAGGCTCTCCTGAAAGCCGATGGCAATTAAGAGACCGTGGGTTGGGGTGGTCTTCCCTTTCAAGATGCAAAGCCAGCTCATCCATCCGTTTGTTTACCTCGTAGCGGCGGTCAGGAGGGAGGGCATTTACGGCCTTTTCAAATTCGTCTGTCCAGGTGATGCGGTCTGAAGGAGGCTCCCAGAGGCATTCTTCGTAAATTTGGCGTTTTACCTGTTGCCAGATGAGTTCCCCCCAGGGTGAAAGCGAAACCTCATCGCCCACGGCAAACCAGAAGGCATTGGGAATTTTACGGCATTCTTCAGGTGTTACAGAAAGCCCCAGGGCCAGACGCCGCCAGATTTTTAACTGCTTCTTGATAGACGGCAGAATATCCAGCGTTAATGGAAGACGAGGGATGCGCAAAAGCTCTTTACTGGTTTCAAAGATATAGACGGCCTCGTCGGCGTAAAACTGGGCCAAGGTCTGAAGCACGCCCTGGATGCTCTTGAACCCTCCAGTGAGGTTAAAAATGATTTGATAACCGATTTCTTTATATCCAGGTAACGTTTCGTGCAGGCGGCGCACAAGCTCTGCCACAGCCAGGTGAAAATTTTCAAGACTATCGGTGCGCAGCCCGCCAATGTCGTCCCACACCTGAACATTAGCGATCCCCTGGGTCTTGAGCCAGGCTGACACCATCTGCGCCGTCTCTCTCCCCAGCCAGGTGTCAGTGGCTAGAAGTATATGTGTATCCTGCTTACCGTTAGCAAAATCGCCCGCATAAAGGTGATAGAGACCGTTTATTTCGGCTGATAATAGGGCGGCACCCTGCGGGGGGAGGCCTAGAACTTCCTCTCGCCGCTTTTCCAGATGGCGGGTGAGGGTTTCCCCTTCTTCGCCGGTAATTGGCCCTGGGGCATTGGCGTGCTTAAATACCAGAGCACGTACTTCAGGAGAGACCCGGTTGGTCAATAAACTTGTCCCACAGGGGGATAGAATCAGCCTTTTCATTTCAACTCAGTTACTTTTCTTAAGGCTCGTTCTAGGATCCGTTCCTATTTTTCGTTCCGAAAAAAAGGGAACGGATCCCTTGCGGTTGTGCTTGCCACGCTAATCTCTGCAATTTTGCAAAGGTCTCTTTTCAATTTATTTCTTTATCAGTTTAAATTTGTCCCCTTGAAAATTGAGAATTATTTTGTACCCGCTGGTTTTTATAATCGTTTCACCATTATGGACCCATTTTGCCCATCCTAACGGCAATATCTTTTGTTTAAGTTTAGCTATATGTCGGCTTTTAGGTGCTAAGGCCTCTCCGCGATCGTGTCTGAGATTATTACGAATAAATTTTCGTACCTCCTCTGGTAGTAAAAGAAAAATAGTTTTAGAAAGAAGTCCTCCTCCCCAACCCAAACAAAAACTTTCTTTCGAACGTGTTTGTTTATACCACTGCTTTAGAGAGGGACAGCTTGTAAATACCTTTTGTTCTTCTTCACATAAATCATTTGAAAACTCTTCCAATGCTTTAAAGATTTCTTCGATTTTTCGGGGATAGGCATCTTCTACACGCTTCAATTTTGGAGAAACTTTAAACTTCTCTATCAGCATAGTATCCATCGAAATTTCGAATTGATAGATAGAACCAGGAGGGATACACTCAAGAAAGATAGAAATATTTTCTTTTTCTAACCATCTACTTCCATTGTATGAAAGAACAGCTATTTCGTATATCCTGGTGGTACAACTAAAGACAGGATAAGCGTCTCTTACCCGGATAAGGCGCAACCAATCAGTATGAGGAGAATTTTTTTTATTTTCAATTTGAAAATCTTGAAGCCACTTATTAATTAACCACTTAAAAGGCTCTCTTTTCTTAATGTCCTTTTTAGAAAAATTTTTAATTTTTTCGAGAATTTCTGTTTTAAATTGCTGCGGTGCTCTTTCTTTTAAACTTTTCAAAACTTTATAAAGAACAGCTGTTCTAATAAGACCTTTAATAGTTGAAGCTGGTATATATGGAACTCCCATTCCATCACGAATTAAAGGACGAATCTCTAAAAAATTTTTATCGGTTTCTATTTTGGCTTTATAACGAGAAATATTTTTCAGTAGTTGTGCATTTATATCTCTCAGGTTTTCTTTTAAAAAATTAAAAATATTAAATTTTGGACCATGTATATTGATTTCAGATATATATTTTGAAAGAAGATTTCTTTCTTTAAGAAAAGAAAACAACTTATTCTCGTTTATAAAATATATCTCTTCTTTGTGAATAAAATATTCAAATGGAGTATATTTTTCTATATGACTTCCAACATGAAGCGGACTTAACAATTGAAAAGCTAATATTTTAGCGTCTAAAAAGTTTCTCATTCAGAATACTCCTGCATTGGTAAAAGAAAAGCAAGACCATATCTATAAACTTTGTGAGAAAGTCTTTTTGGATAAAAATATTCTGGAGTAACATCTACAAGCTGTCCACTCACAGGACTTGTAAAAGTAGAGCCTTCACAAAGGTAACGGACAGCTTTACGTTTAATGGGAAAACCTATTCTCCCACTTGTTACCCATCCTCTGGAAATTCCGAGACGATATGCTTCAAGACTTTTCAACAGTCCTGATACTTCTGAAGGGGTTGGCATATAACGGGAAATAAGCACCCGCCGTGGAAAATCACCGAAAAGCAATTCTTGAAAGTGGTCATCTGGTTCTACAAATTCTGCTTCGAATTGCCCGCAACCGTAAGTCTTTTCCCCACCTAGTCCCATTTCTCCGAGAAAGAAGAGACCAGTTTCAAACAATTTAAGCCCTTCCTTAGTTCCTGTAACTATTCCCCATAGCCCAGCATCTTTTTTAAATTTAAGATAGCCAACATGATAAAGGTTACTTTCCATTGTTTCCCGATCGAGGGCTACATGCGGACGAATAATTTTTTTGAAAGCCGTAAAATATTCTTTTTCTTGTGTTTCATAAGTGCTTTTTATATCTTCAACACTTAGGTCGTTTCTTAACCAGAGTCCATAGTTTACATGAGAAATCCACTTTATTTTTTTAAAATCTTTTAGGTAAGAAGCTAAAGCTTCTGCTACCTCATTTTTTAGAGAAACTGATAAAGGACGCGGTAAAAAATAAATATCTTTGTGATAAATAAAAAGGCTAGAAATCCTGAAGGAAGGCTTGCCATTTAAAAAACTTTGGCAAATCTCTTCTACTTTTTGTATACCCAGAAAGGTTTGTACAGCATTTAGCCAGGCTGAAAAAAGAGTATCTGCTCCTACCCATTCGGAAATGTTTTCTAGATCTATGCCGGTTTCTCCAAAATGAGTAAAGCCTTTAAATTTGAGCTTAAAGATCAGCCAATTCATCGATTAAGCCTTTCATAAAATTTTTCTAGCAATCGACTTGAGTGCACTATAGCCAAAACAATAATTGTTTGTTCTTTTATTTGATAAATAACTCGATAGTTATAAACTAATCGTTCTCGAATTTCATATTTATTGACTTCCGGAACAATTCTTCCGATTTTTGGAAAAAATTGTAAATTCTGAACAGAATCTAAAATTTTTCTTATTACAGATTTGGCATAATAAACCGAATCTCTTGCTATAAAATTATAAATGGCTTCCAAATCCTCTACCGCTTCTGGAGACCATTTTATTATGTAAGCCATTGTTCAAACTTTTTTTCTACTTCCTTATGTGAAATAGTTCCTTCTTCCTCTGTCCGTTTTATACTTTTTTGTATTTTTTCTACTACAAAAAGTTGATATTGAATATCTTCAATTGTGCAATCATCTGGCAACTTTTTTAAAATTTCCATAGTGATCTCTTTAGCATTAAACATTATTATCCTCCGTTTTTAATGTATTTATAATTTCTTTGAAATTCTCTTTTTCTAAAGACCCTTTTATTTCTCCGTTTTTAATAGTTACAATTTGCCATTTTAAATCGCGTAATTTTATCTGCCCGTAGCCGCGGGAGCCGTGGCCACCAAGGTAATCCATCTCAAGAAGCTTTAAGGCCGTATCAATATTTTCCAGATCCTCATTAAGGTCGTCCAAATCTTCTACAGTATAAACTATTTCAAATCTAAACTCCGTTCCGCGGGGGACACGCTCAAGCTGGCGAGGGTTAGCCGCTGCGGTAACACGATCAAGCGAATTTTCCCATTTCCATTCCGTGTAAAGGAGACCGGTGTCAATTTCTTGAAGGTTTTCGCGAGAATTATCCGTGAGGAAGGCATCACGTACAATCAGACGAGCAGGCCAGTTGCCTCCACCAGATTTTCCTGTAGAGCCAAAAAGTCGGCAAAGTTTACACTTTTTAGCCTCCTCTTTCATATCACACTCATGGCGCCAAATAGGATTTCTTTGCGTTCCTCCATTGCGATTAGGTGATAATGCTAAAACTTTTTCCAGCAAACTTCTCATCTTTCCTTTCAATGAACTTCCCGGAATGTACGGTTCTCGCGTAATGGGATCACGCACGACAGGGCTATCTATAGCGCCGATTTCCAGATTTTCCTTAGAGGCACCTATATGAAGGCCTGTTTCGCAATGCAATATTCCACTTATTATGACTTTACCCAGAATAGGCTTTTCATTTTGGCGAGTTTCAGACATAATGGCCTCCCTTATTTTTAATCTCCACCACCATAGAAACGATGATAAGCAACAATAGCTTCTATTAGATGAACAAGTTTTTTAAATGATTCGCGATCTTTAGCTCCGGCATCTATAGCTGGATCTAGTATTTGCATAAGAGGTTTAAGATTTCTATGTCTTCCTACTGTATAGGCTAGCTTAGGTTTTAACATAATGACGTTATCTTTATCAAATTTAATCTGGATTTTTCGAACAGCATCAAGAAATTTTCTGATCTGTGTTGTTTTTACATTTTTTTCTTTTAAAACTTTTCCTAAACATTCTCCTATTTCTACAACTTTTTCAGAAGGTATTTCTTTTAATCCTTTACTTTTATATTGTTTAAGCTCACCTTTAAAGAAATTTATTTTTGTATTTTCCTCCCTATTATTCATCTTTTCCTCCTCTCATGCTCATAATTACCCACTGTACGGCAATAAAAATTTTTTCCCAAGTTTCTTCATTATAAGAAAGCAAGTAGTTTTGTAACTCTAAATAATTCTCAGGTGGTAGCTTCTTTCTCACCCTTGCGAGAAGATAGGCCAGACGCGGAAGCACAAGAATCCGATCGGTATTTTCTTCGTCTAAAAATTCTCTAGCGCTGTTGAGAATATTATAAAAGAAACCTCGAGTAAGCCCTTCTTCTTTGGGAGTCATGTGCGTTTCTTGATTTGTCAAAAAGGAAGCAAAAATATCTAGAATATTCTTCATTTCATTCATATTTTCATTGGGGATAACTTTTCCAAAAAGAGCTAGGGCATTTTTTTCTTTTCTATGTCCTTTTGCTTGATTTTCTGCTGCTCCAGCAAGCTCGGCATATTGATAAACCGGCATCCTGATATGTCCCATAGTGATGCCGCCGGATATGGTAAGCTCCGGGTTACCGGTGTAAGCCTGAAAGGCCTTTACGATGTCAAACGCGGCCTCACATATATCAAGCCAGTGACCCATGAGAAAAAGATCATCACCTCCGGAGTAGATAATGGCCACGCGTCGTCCGTCTTCCCGGACATTTCGTCCGGCCCAGTCATAGGGATCAAGGGCAGGGGGATATGAAAAACCGCTTGTTTTTTCACCGCACAGGAGGGCGTTTAAATGATATTTGAAAAAGAGATTCAAGGCCCTAGAAATAGCGGCCAGACGAGAAAAGGTTTGATCATTTCCTGAAAGGCCTGCGCGAAAGATCTGCCCCAGATTGTCTACATCCATGCGCAAAGCAGCAAGTCTAGGAAGACCAAAAGATTTATCTTCGATTTCTTCAAAATTAAAAATCCCTTGATAAAGGCCAGAAGGAATGAAGGCTTGCACCAGTGGTGAAAAATTGCATAGTGTTTCGTCAACTGTGTCCGCAGG
>NZ_LSFI01000086.1 GCF_001642325.1 Thermodesulfatator autotrophicus
CCGTTAATTCCGTGCGGACTTCGTCTATGCGTTTCGTCAAATCTTCCCGCACTTCATCTATTCGCTTATTAGTCTCATCTATGCGCTTATTTGTCTCGTCTATCCTGGCAGTTAATTCCGAACGCACTTCGTCTATGCGCTTGTTGGTCTCATCTATACGCTTGTTGGTCTCATCTATGCGGCGGCTCTGGTCCACCAGGTGGCGGTTCATGTCGTCAAGCCGTTTATTCGTAAGCTCCATCTGAACCCTGAGTTCCTGGTGGTCCTTCCTTATGTGCTCAAGCTCCGGGAGAATCATATCTTTTATAGCTGACCTTATGGCTTCTTTGATGTCCATGGCTCTCTCCATCCAGCTTTATTTTACTAATGGAGCATTTTTACATTACAGAGCATTATCGCAAGGCGACTTAGTCGCCGTGGCGATCTCTGATCCCTTCGCCACTGCTCGGGATAAAGATTGCTTCGCTCGCAATGACAACCCAAAAATTGCCATCTGTTTTACGCTTTCATTAATACGATACGCTTTCATTAATAATAGAGCCTTGACAAAATATTTTAATTGATTGTCTCCCCAGCCCCTGAGGCTGCTTCGCCTGTCCCGAGCGGAGCGAGGGAT
>NZ_LSFI01000087.1 GCF_001642325.1 Thermodesulfatator autotrophicus
AAGGCGACTTAGTCGCCGTGGCGATCTCTGATCCCTTCGCCACTGCTCGGGATAAAGATTGCTTCGCTCGCAATGACAACCCAAAAATTGCCATCTGTTTTACGCTTTCATTAATACGATACGCTTTCATTAATAATAGAGCCTTGACAAAATATTTTAATTGATTGTCTCCCCAGCCCCTGAGGCTGCTTCGCCTGTCCCGAGCGGAGCGAGGGATCTCCTCGCAGTAACAGATTATTTGTCATTGCGAGCCACGAAGTGGCGAAAGTTTTGTAAGTTTTGTAAAAAGATCTATAATAAAATAACATAACTGAAGACCGAAATCCAGAAAGAAAGCCTTTATCTAAAAAATATTGCTTCTCTCACTTAATCTATCATAACTTTTTGCAATGACCATTTGTATCTACTCCCATAACCGGTCGGCCTTTTTATAATGATCATAGTGATCCATCAGGTTTACTCACAATAACAGCCTTTTTACCTCTAAGATTTTTCTATATTTTTCTTTTTTAGACTTAAATCTTAAATTAAAATTTTTCTAATATTACATTACCAGGAGCACAAATTGAGAACAATTTTGGGGCTGCCATGAGAGCCACAAAGTGGCAAGCAATTCCTATCACGAGGCGCTATTGGAGCTGTGGTAATATGGCCGTGAGACTGCTTCGTCGGCCTTTGGGCCTCCTCGCAGTGACAATGGAGAAAAGGATCCATCGTAGTGACAAAACATGGGCCAGTCATTGCGGCCCTATCTCCGTCATCCCGAGCGAAGCGAAGCAATCTCTGATCCCTTCGCTACCGCTCGGGACAAGGATTACTTCGTCGGCCTTTAGGCCTCCTCGTAACTACCCTGCTATGGGTCGCTTCGTCGCACTTCGTGCTCCTCGTATGACCCATTGGCTCACTTCGTCGGCCCTGCGGGCTTGTTCGCAATGACAGAACTACTTCGCCACGGTAGCCTCATTGCCTCGGATGACGCCATGTAAGGTAAAAAAATACTTCCATTAACAACAGAAAGGAGAAGGGAAATGAAAAAGTTCGCTAAAAACCTTAAATTTCTAATGCTTATTTTTTGGTTAGTTCTGTTTGTTCCCAATATATGCCAGTCGGAATCTCTTAATTACCCTTCAATATTACTTGAAGCCTCTATCAGACCTGAAAAAAATCTGGTTGAGGGAAGGGCTGAAATCAAAATTCCTCCTGACCAGGACATCTCTCTCAATCTTTCGGGTTTAAAAATAAAGAGGTTTATAATAGACGGAAAGCGCCTTACGCCATCTGAAAAATTCACAAACATCTCTTCGTCTGACTCGCCACGGCACTTAAAAATTAAATTTTCAGCCAGATTTACAAGTCTTCCAAACATTATCTCGGAAAGGGCCGTTGTGCTTACGGGAAACTGGTTTCCTGCGGTAGATGGCCTGGCCTATTATGACTTAAAAGTATCTCTACCTAAGGGGTTTGTAGCCATAGCACCAGGTGACGAAATCAAAATAAAATCTGGCCGAAAAAACACATATCATTTTATTTTTCGCTATCCCCAGGAAAGGCCTCCCCTTATCGCCGGCCCTTATTTTGTTTACCAGGAACAATCCAAAAACCTGACTCTTGCTGTTTATTTGTTTGAAGAAAATAATAGCCTGGCCCGGGCCTATCTTGACAAAATCAAAGAAACCATAAACGAATACGAAACTCTGATTGGTCCCTACCCTTATCGCCGCTTTGCCGTGGTGGAAAATGTTTTTCAAACCGGCTACGCCTTCCCCTCCTTCACCCTCATAGGAAGCCGCTTATTGCCCCTGCCTTTTATTCGTGAGACTTCGCTCCCCCACGAAATCCTTCATAACTGGTTTGGTTGCGGAGTTTATGTGAACTGGCCAAAAGGAAACTGGAGCGAAGGCCTGGTTACTTACCTGGCTGACCATCGCCTGGCTGAGAAAAAGGGTGAAGGTGCTTTATACAGACACCGCCTACTGGTTAATTATCAGAGCTACGTTACCCCAGAAAAAGATTTTCCCCTACAAATGTTTGTAGGCCGAAAAGATAGAGCCTCACAGGCTATTGGCTATGGAAAGGGAGCCTTATTTTTCCACATGCTTCGCCAAAAACTGGGAGATAAGGCCTTTTTCGCCGGCCTGAAACGCTTTTATCGGGGAAATCTCTTTAAATATGCCTCGTGGGAGGACATTAAAGAGGCCTTTGAAAAAGAAACCAATTCCCAGCTCAAATCTTTTTTCAACGAATGGCTTGAACGAACAGGCCTTCCCAAATTAAACCTTGTCAAAGAAAGGATAATTCCTCTAAAAAACGGCGAATATCTGGTAGCTTTACGCATAACCCAGGAAAAACCTTACTATCAGCTAACCGTACCTATAGAGGTGGTCTCTCAAAAAGAAAAAAAATTCATAAAAGCCAATATCTCCGGCCCCCAAACAAGGCTTGACTTAAAAATAAAAGGGAAACCAGTTGAAGCTATCTTAGACCAGGACTATGACCTGGCCAGAAGATTGACTGAACCTGAATACCCTCCAGTTCTGGCCCGGCTCTTTGGCAAAAAAGGCTTCATCGTTGCACCTAATCAAATGGTTTTGCATCGTTATAAGCTGCTTATCTCGTTTCTGGAAAAACGCGGCTATATATTAAGCTCAAACTTTGTTTCTCCTGACGAAGTGGCAGAAAACATCGTTTATCTGGAAACACTTCCAGAAAAATTCAGAGGTCTCTTCCCACAAACCAGGGGTAGCTTTTGTTTGCTTACTAGTGAAAATCCAGAAAATCCTTCCCAGATAATTGCTTTTGCCAGGACCACAAGCATCCTGGAGATCAAAAAGGTGCTTCCCAAGCTGGAACACCTTGGTCGCTATCAGGGGATTTGTTCAAATAATGGGGTGGTGATAGATAAAATAGAACCTGGCTTTAAAAAGGGGATAAAAGTAAAACTTGACTTTGATATTAAGGGCTTGGCTTTGAAAGACCTGAACTCCATAGAAAGTATTGCCAGAGCCGTTTCTTTGAAAAAAGTCATCTTTTTAGGAGAACGCCATGACCGCTACGAACAGCATCTGGCCCAGCTTGAAATTATTAAATGGTTGCATGAGCAGGGCCGGCCTATCGCCATAGGTCTTGAAATGTTTCAACGCCCCTTTCAGCAGGTCCTTGACGACTACATTGCCGGACGCATAAGTGAAGAGGAATTTTTGAAAAAAAGTGAATACTTTAAAAGATGGCGCTTTAACTGGAAACTCTATAAACCCATAATTGACTATGCCCGCGAAAATAAAATACCGCTGGTAGCCTTAAACGCCCCCAAAGAAATAACGGACAAAGTGGCCAGAGAGGGGCTAAAAGCCCTTTCCCCTGAAGAAAAGGCCAGGATCCCTGAAATTAACCGTGAAAATCTGGCTTACCGGGAATTTTTGCGCTTTGTATTTGAACAACACGAAAACAGCGGCAAGATAAAAAATTTTGAAACATTTTATGAGGCCCAACTGGTGTGGGACGAAACCATGGCCCAGAGTATTGTTAATTACCTTGAAAAACATCCCGACAAACAGATGGTCGTCCTGGTGGGAAGTGGCCACGTTATTTACGGCTACGGTATCCCGTCCCGCATAGCCAGAAGGGGCCTAAAGGATTACACCATTATTCTTCTGGGGCCTGAAGAAACTCTCAACCCGGCTATGGCTGATTATGTACTCTTTCCTGAACCCAAAGAAGCCCCATTTGAGGCTAAACTCGGTGTTTTGATAGAAGAAAAGACCAATGGACTTCTTATCAAAAAGGTTTTCCCCGGCACCCCGGCGGAAAAAGCAGGTTTAAAGGAAGGAGACATTATAATCAAAGCTGATAAGCAGGACATTAAAGAACTGGCTGACCTTAAGGCCGTGCTGGCCGGGAAAAAGCCAGACGATGATGTGCTTGTAGCTGTCCTGCGTAAAGGGAAAGTTGTTAATATAAAAGTTGGTCCTTTTAAAATGGAAAATAAAAAAACTAAAAAGAAAGGACACGCTAAATAGTGCTGGTTAGAGAAACACCGGACAGAGATTGCTTCGCTTCGCTCGCAATGACATGCTCCTGTTGTCACTGCGAGGAGATCCCTCGCTCCGCTCGGGACAGGCGAAGCAGTCTCAAAAAATATTTTGCAAGGTCTCAATATTATGATCTGAGCGAAGGCTTTCTTAAAGGCAAAAAGCTGAGTGAAATTTCACAGAGAGGAGTGAACAATGCAAAATTTCGTGGTGGACAATTTAAACAGAGAGGAGATAGCAAAATTGGAAAAAGTTCTTCAAGAAAAAACCAGGCCTTCTCCTATAGGAGGACTTTACTGGATAGAAATTCCTGAAAACATTTTGGCCCCTATTCAGTTAAAACACAAAGAGTGTGGGCCACATTATTTTGCCGTAGAGATAGGAGAAAATTTTATAAGCTTTGAGTTTTTGGTGCGTAATTTTAAAAGTATGCGTTGTGAATGTATTGCCCCGGCAACCCCTGCTCAAAAGATTTTTCTACTTGAAAAAGCAAAGGAAATCTTCACTTTAGCCGGGGTTCCCTTTCACCGCGGATAAAGGGGCAGGGGCTCCGTTATGCCCTGCCCGTAAAAAGATTGATAATTAACCTACGGCTTCTTCTAGCTTACTACCAGGTTTGAACTTAACCACTTTACGAGCAGGGATTTTTATTTGCTCACCAGTACGGGGGTTACGCCCCATTCTTTCAGCCCTTTCCACTACGGTGAAAGTGCCAAACCCTACTAAAGTGACTTTGTCTCCATTTTTAAGAGCTTCAGTCACAGCTTCCATAAAAGCATTTAAAGCCTTTTCAGCTGTAACCTTGGGCAAATCCGCAATTTCAGCCATGCGATTGACCAATTCGGCCTTGTTCATAAACACCCTCCTTTACGATAATATCTTCTTTATTTAGAAGATTAAGAATCTTTCTAGTTTCTTATGGTAAAAATACGCTCAGGTCAACCCAAAAATGCATAAAAATTAAGACCCTTGCAAAATATTTCCTGAAACTGCTTCGCTTGTCCCGAGCAAAGCGAAGGATCTCTCACAGTAAACAGAGTAAGTTGTTACTTTGTCTTAGCGGCCTTCTCATCTTACTGTCTTGGGGGCTTTTTCTACAGAGTCATTGCGAGTGAGAAGCAATCTCTTATCCCGACTTTGATGATAGTTAAAAGAGGTAGTTAAAAGAGGGACAGGCAAACTTATTGAGTATTGATATTGAGTATTGAGGAAATTTTTTAGTTCAGC
>NZ_LSFI01000088.1 GCF_001642325.1 Thermodesulfatator autotrophicus
CCCCCTGTCAGATTAAGTCTGAGCTAATGCAGTTTCAGGAGTCCTGAAAAAGAGAGCTTTGGGTTCTATGAGAGTCTCCTTTTTGTTCCAGGCGGGCCTCGCTTCACTCGGCTTGACACCCGTGCAACTTCGTTGCTGAAGGCAATTTCCTGTGAAAGCCTTGATAAATAAAGGAATGAGGGCGAGCCTCTTGTCAGGCCTTATAGGACCCGCTTTAGGCCCACTTCCTTCTTTTCCCTTTATTGACCGGTCTTTCCAAAGAGCCCGTTTCGGGCCCTAAGTTTTCGTTATTTTGCATGAAAAAGAAGATCTTTGGAGGCGGTTATGGGAAGGAAAAAACAGAGAAAAATCCACCTTGAGGATGACCTTTACGAGGCGCTTAAAAGGGAGGCAAAAGAGCGCGGAATGAGTGTTTCGGCGGTGGTACGTGAGCGCCTTTTAGGGGTGGAAAAACAGGCAAGGTTTGAGGAGATTTACGAGTCACTTCCGCGCCGTTTAGACGCGCTAAGGAGAGAGATTGAAGGCCGGATTGAGGAGCGGAACAGGGAGCAAGTGAGGCATTTTTTAGACCTTCAAACGTGGATGATGGAGGAGGTGAAAAAGCTTGATGAGCGTCTCGAAAAACTGGAGAAAGCGACGGCGGTGACGGCCTACTATGCGGCGTTTACGGGGTTACTTCAGAGCAGCAAGTTTTTCAACATCATAGCGCTTTCGGACTCCAAATGGAAGGCGTTGAAGGACGTTGCACCGAGGCTCAAAGAGGAGGCGGACGAGAAAGTGAAGGCCCTTTTAGGGTTTAGCGTACTGGAAAAAATTTCGGACTAAGGAAGGGCCCCCGGGGGCCCTTCCTTAG
>NZ_LSFI01000089.1 GCF_001642325.1 Thermodesulfatator autotrophicus
GAGGGATGGAGGATCAGTCACATTGCAACTTGAAGGAGACGCAGAGAACACTTCGAACGATTCCGTTTCGATTTTTTTCGGCCTTCGGTTCGGAGGTATAGCAGACCTTCACGCGGTGAGTTCCGGTCTTTTCGCATGCGAGTAGTACACGTCGATTTCCGTGCAGGACGAAGGTCTTCGGAAAGGCCTTGAGGCCTTCGTCCGGACGGACGTTGACCAGCTCGTCGTTGCCCTTCAAGCGTAGCTCACACACCGTCCCTTTGTGGCAACCGTGTGGCGGTGGAGAGATCTCAAGAGCGATTCCGTTCGCCGCCATCGTCAGAAGAATTACGAGTCCCAGGATCACCTTATTCATAGTTCACCTCGATGGTGACCGTACCGGAATAAGTTCCGGGGAAGGGGTAGTAGGCGGAAGCCAGGTTCTTCTGGAGAAGAGAGGGGAAGACGGCCACGTAAACGGTACCAGCGTCAGGGATGGTGATACCGGAGTCGCAATCCACGCCGTCGGTTGGAGAGGCGGGCATGGCGTCGGCGGAAACCCTACACACCACGGTGAGATCAAAATGATACCCCGAGGCCTCTTCCACGACGTCCACGGAACCGTCTCTCGATCCGGTGGACTGGACGGTGATGGAGACCGAAGCGCCGGCGGCACCGGAGACCTCGAACTGGGCAGGAGTGTAACTTCCGGTCGTGGAGAAATCCACGGTCTCTCCGGAGTCGGCGACCACGGCGGAGAAGCTCAGATCGGAGACCTTGTTCACAGTGATGCTTGAAGAGGAGTAGAGGGTACCGGTGACGTTTGCGGTTGCCGTTTCAGCCGAAGCGAGACCTTGAAGCAGGGCTACCATGGCCAACCAAACGACCGAAAACAAAAGAACCTTTCTCATAGCAACCTCCTTTTGAGTTTTTTCTGGAGGGGACAACGAAACCTGATTTCGTTGTTCTTTTCAAAAAAGGAGGCAGACATGGAGCGCATCAAGAGAAAGCCGGGTGGTTGGGCAGGTTTTGAGGACTATTCCGCCAGGGCCAGGATGACCGGGAAGGCGATGATTTTTACGGCCCTGGTGGGCCTGGTCATTTGGATCGCACTTGCGGCCGGTGTAACCCTCTTGAAGTACAGACTTGATCCGTGGACCATCCCTTCGTGGGCCTGGGCGAGGATCCGGATTTTGGCCTACCAGGGGGCAATGCTTTCGCACACCGAGAAATGGCTTCCGCCCCTCATCACGGGTGCCGTTAGGCTTTACTATTGCGAGCCCCTTTACGAAGAAGGACGCTTCAAAAAGTTTGGGGATTGCGGATACGTAGTCGACTGGCCGGAGGGCTTTTTGAGGCCTGTCGACGGGCACGCCTTTATCGATTGGTACGGGCTCCTCATGTTGAAGACTTATGGGCTTGCGCTCGCATGGACGATGCCGGTTCCTCTGGTCGCACTTTTTTTAACCTGGAGATTTTACAAAAGACGTGCAGCGGAGATCAACAAGGAAGAAATCGTCCGCGGTCGGAAGCTGGTCGCCCCCGGGGACCTTCCCAGAAAATATAGAAAGCGCAAGAACAGGCTGGTCCTTGCCGAGGGCGTAAGCCTTCCGTTCGAGGACGAGACCACGCACGTAGGCATCTTCGGCCGCCCCGGAACGGGTAAGACCACCCTTATCTGTCAGCAGCTTGCAAATCTACGGGACGAAAAGGTGGTGATCTACGGCTACAAGGGAGACTTCCTACGGAAATTTTACGATCCCTCAAGGGACACAATCTTCAACCCCCTGGATGTTCGAAGTGCGGGCTGGACGATATTCAACGACCTCGAAACGGAGACCGACGTGGCGGCGTTTGCGGGGGCCCTCATCCCCGATCGACCGGCGGGAGGGGATCTTTTCTGGGTAAACGCGGCGAGGCTTCTTGTAAGAAGCGCAATACTCATCGCGAAACTCGAAGGCAACCCGACGAACAGGCGTCTCTTTGAGATTCTTACGCTCTCCCCTGAGGGGCTAATCGAACTGCTATCAGGGTGGCAAAACAGGCTGAGGGAGGCCGCGATGGCCCTTCAGGTCCTGGGAGGAGACAAGGCTCCGAAGCAGGCGGCGGCGGTGATGGGCACGATGATAATCTACATCCAGGGTCTCAAGTATCTTGAGGACGGCCCTTTTTCCTTTCGCGAGTGGATCCGGGATCCGGAAAGGAAGAACTGGCTCTTCCTCGAAAACGGCCCTGAGCAGGAAGCGCTCTACCGGTCTTTTCTGGCCGTGGTGGTGGACATCCTGGCGAGGGAGACACTTTCGCTCCCGGACAAGCTGGACCGAAGGATCTTTTATTTCTTCGATGAGCTCGGAACGATGCAAAAAATCCCGACCCTAATCAAACTCCTCACTTTGGGACGCTCGAAGGGCGCCTCCGTGGTAATAGGAAACCAGGATCTCGGCCGCCTGAGAGAGGAATACGGCGATAAACTAATCAACTCACTATACAACGCCCTCGGGGCCCTGGTTACCCTCAAGGTGGAGGACGATTTTACCTGTAACTTCATCGCCAGAAATTTTGGAAAAGTTGAGATTGTGGAGCCCCGGGTCCAGCACACCATGAGTCCCGAGGATTTTCGGGATTCGATCTCTTTCACTAGGGAGATTAAGGAGCGGTATCTGGTTCTCCCCTCCGAGATAGCAGCCCTTGAGAAATTTGAATGCTTCATTCGCCTGCCCGATGGGTCGGCCACCAGGTCCAAGGTGGCGAAGAAATGGTTCAAGGACGTGATGCCGGAGGAGGAAATCTTTGTAAGGCGAGAGGACATACTTCTCACCCGGGCGGCGGAAGAGGAGCCCTCTTCCGGAGACGACACGCCGGCGGAAGCGGAGGCCATGGACCTTGAGGAGAAGGCGTAGAGGGAACGAGGGCCGAGTCTACTCTGCTACCTTGCAGGTGCAGTCCTCCGGGACAGGGATTGTCCACTCGTGCATGAAGATCGGGGCCTTACGCTTGAAGGTTTTTCCGTCGGAGCAGGTACAGTGCAGGAGGACCTCTCCCCATTCCTTTTCCGAACGTCCGGAGACCTGCTTCACGGGCTCGAAGACCGGATGCAGCACGTTACAGGCATGGAAGAAGGTGTGTATGGTGTAGGTTTTTTGCTGTGGGACGTAGAGCTTTCCCTCTTGTAACCCCTCTTCCATCTCTACGATGTAGGTTTCATCGGGTTTGAGAGGGATGAAGGCCTTTTCCTTAACGGTACGGCAGAAGAGGACTCTTCCGGTCCAAGACTTAACCGTTACGGTGAAGGCAGGGATGTCTGCGGCTATCTCCAGGCATCCCTTTCCCTCGAAGGGTTTTTCGAAGTAGGTCCCCCGGGATCTCCGGAAGGAGCCCCGGATCCCGGCGAAGAGAAGGTAGTTTCTGTTTGGGGAGTAGTTTCCTTTGACGAAGAAGGTGAAGCCCTTTTTCTCGGTCAGATCGAGCCCCAGGGACCAGGTATCGGCCGACTGTTCGAGGTTTCTTTCGTAGCCCAGGGAGAGGCGGCCCCAGCCTTTGGCGATCCTTTCGAGTTCGAGGGAGGCGGTTCGGTCCTGTTCCAGGCGGGCCGAGAGATCCCAGTTACGGGAAAGGCGTATTCTGGAAAAGAGGCGCACCCGGGGCCCTTTCTCGGTGTAGGAGGCGGAAGAGGTTTTGACCGCCGGCGGCAAGAGCAGGGAAAGGTTCAGGAAGGCATATCGTTTCCGAAATTTTCCGGAAAGGGTAGTCCCCAGGGCGGTTTCTCTCTCCGTGGCCCTGAGATAGATATTTTTGCCGCCGAGGGCGAGACGCTTATCCACTTCGTATCTCAGAAGGTCCTCTCCTTTTTCTATTCTGACCAGGAAGGTGTCTCCGGATAGGGTGATGTTACCGAAAGGGCTCCGGTCTCTTTTTCCGTACCAGAGTTCCAGGATCCGGCTCCCGAGACTTGCCACGAGCCCGGAGCGTTCCGTTTCGTCCCTACGTTCGTACCAGAAGGAAAACCGGGGAGTGATTCCATAGCCGGCGCGTACGTACGGGGCCCCTTCCTTCGTATCCATCCCCAGGAAGAGGTCCTTTTGACCCTTGGACAGTGTCCGGTCGCGTTTTTCGTAGCGGTAGGTCTTTCGCGATATTCCTTCCGGACAGTAGAAGATCACTTCGTACCGGTTCGAGGTGGAGATTACGGGGACCTTGAGGTAGTAGAGGTCTTTGTCGATTTTCACGGTGCGGTAATGAAGGCCGTTGACGAAGACGTCGGCGGTACAACCCGCGTGGGAGAGGATTTTGAGTTCCGTGTCGTTTTTCTTACTTTCCGAGAATTTCAGGGCCAGGCCCTGGAAGAAGAGGTCTTCGTCGATGATCCTTCCCGCCTTGAGGGAGAGCCGGCCCTTTCTTGCAAGGAGGGAGAAGGAGATCTTTGAGGGTTCACTTTCGAGGAACACCTCGCCTTCGGCATCAAGCGGCCGTTTAAGACCCATTTCCGCAAGAACGGTGGCGGTAGTCCTTGAAAAGGTAAATTCGGTTCTTTCGTCCTTCAGATATTGAAAATTTCCGGAGTAGGTGAGGCCCTTGAAGTCGAAGTTTGTATCGTCCGCGTAAGGGCCTTCGGGTGGTTCCGAGGAGAGTTCGGATCCCTTTCCGAAGCGACAGCCGTAGACGTAAAGGACCAGTTCCTTGCGATCCTCTCTCACCTTGCAGATCTTCCGGAGATCCCGGAGGCTCAGGTCGTCCGAGGGGATGTTGAGAGCCTTTCCGATCCCGTAGATCTTTCCGCTTTCGGGATCGAATTCGCATACCGTGGACTTTCCTTCGTATCTCACTTCGACGAGCCCTCTTTCCGCGAGGGCCGGGGCCCCAAGGAGCGTCAGGAGCACGAACACACAGACCAGCATCGATCGCATGGTCTCTCCCTTTTTCGTTGTCTTTTCTGGGAAAAACGAAAAGGGGGAACGAGATGAGACAGCTCACAATAGCGGTATTGATTCTGGTATTTTTGGTTCGGCCGGCGGCGGGGTTTTTGAGTCATGAGACGGA
>NZ_LSFI01000009.1 GCF_001642325.1 Thermodesulfatator autotrophicus
TTTTCGGACACAATTACTGAAATACTACCATCTTAGCTTAATGTACCCTTTGCAGAGATAGCTATTATGAATTGAGACCTTTGTAAAATTCCATACAGAATTTCCCTCAAAATTCTGGTAAAATTGGGGTTTCAGGTTATAACTTTTGAGAAACAAAACGAGGAGGATTCCCTGTGCGTTATTTAAAAGGGAAAGAAATAAGAAAGCTTTTTTTAGACTACTTTGCCAAGCATGGTCATGAGGTAGTTCCAAGTTCCCCTCTGGTGCCTGCTGATGACCCTACCCTTCTTTTCACCAACGCTGGTATGGTGCAGTTCAAAAAAGTGTTCCTGGGCCAGGAAGAAAGGCCGTATAAGAGAGCGGCTTCCTGCCAGAAATGTGTGCGCGCTGGTGGCAAGCATAATGACCTTGAAAATGTTGGCTATACCGCAAGACACCATACCTTTTTTGAAATGCTCGGAAATTTTTCTTTTGGAGACTACTTTAAAGAAGAGGCCATTGCTTACGCCTGGGAATTCTTAACCAAAGTCCTTGAACTCCCCAAAGACCGTCTCTACGTGACTGTTTATAAAGATGACGACGAGGCCTTTTCTCTATGGCAAAAAGTGGCCGGGCTCCCTCCTGAACGCATCGTGCGCCTGGGTGAAAAAGACAACTTTTGGGCCATGGGAGACACTGGCCCTTGTGGGCCTTGCTCAGAAATCATTTTTGACCAGGGTGAAGAAGTAGGCTGTGGCCGTCTGGATTGCCAGGTAGGCTGTGACTGTGACCGTTATCTTGAGCTCTGGAATCTCGTTTTTATGCAATACGAACGGGACGAAAAAGGAAACCTTTCTCCCCTTCCCCGCCCGTGTATTGACACTGGCATGGGCCTTGAGCGTATAACTGCTACTATCCAGGGCGTTAAAACTAACTTTGACTGTGATCTTTTTGCTGGCCTTATGGCCAAAATATCAGACCTCACCGGCTTTACCTATGGTGAAGATAAGAAGCGAGACGTAGCTTTCCGCGTAATTGCTGACCATTCCCGGGCCGCGGCCTTTCTTATTGCCGACGGCGTGCTCCCTTCTAACGAAGGCCGTGGTTATGTGCTAAGACGCATTATCCGCCGGGCTGTGCGTTTTGGAAGAACCCTTGGCCTTGAAAAGGCTTTTCTATATGACACAGCCAATGTGGTAGTAGAAGAGATGGGAGATGTTTACCCTGAACTTCTCCGAGCCGCCCAGACTATTGAGAAAATCCTTGTTCTTGAAGAAGAGCGTTTTCGTGAAACCTTAGAAAGGGGCTTAGCCCTTCTTGAAGATGAGCTTAAAAAACTTTCGCAGGCAGGCCAAAAGATTATTCCTGGCTCTTTTATCTTCAAACTTTACGATACCTACGGTTTCCCTTACGACATTGTGCGGGATATTGCCCTTGAACGGGGCTTTGAACTTGACATGGTTGGTTTTGAAAAAGAGATGACCAAGCAGCGCGAAAGAAGCCGTAAGGCCTGGAAAGGAGAGATGGCCAAAGCCCCGCAGGTCTTCGTAAGGCTTCTTGAAAAAGGCCTTGGTAAAGAGTTTGTAGGTTATGAAACCACTGAAGCTGAAGCTGAAGTGCTGGCTATGGTTAAAGAAGAACAGGAAGTAGAAGAATTAAAAGAAGGCGAAGAAGCGCACGCCGTTTTTTCTAAGACGCCTTTTTACGGTGAGGCTGGCGGCCAGGTGGGAGACACCGGCCTGGTAATAGGCCAGGAAGGCCAGGCCGAGGTGACAGATACTTACCGTCTCGGTGAGCTTTTCGTTCACAAGCTTAAAGGCAAAAGCGGCCGCATTAAAAAGGGTGAAAAGGTTAAACTTTCGGTCTTTTCTTCGCGAAGGGCAGCTATTGCCAGACATCACACTGCCACCCATCTTCTTCACGCGGCCTTACGCCGACTTTTGGGAGACCATGTTCATCAGGCAGGTTCTCTGGTTGAGCCTTCGCGTTTGCGTTTTGATTTTACTCATTTTGAACCTCTAACCCAGGAAGAAATTTTTGCTCTGGAAGACCTAATTAACGCCCGCATAAGAGATAACTTGCCGGTAGAAGTTAAGTTTATGAGCTATCAGGAAGCAGTCAATCAAGGGGCGATGGCCCTTTTTGGCGAAAAATACGAAGACAAAGTACGGGTTATCCGCATAGGTTCGTTTTCCATGGAACTTTGTGGCGGCACCCATGTGCACCGTACAGGAGACCTTGGCTTTTTTAAGATTGTTTCAGAAGGAAGCGTTTCTGCCGGGGTAAGGCGTATAGAAGCGGTCGTAGGAGAGCCGGCGGTAAACTTCGTCCATGAAATGGAAAAAGAAAAAGCCGATATGGCCGCCAAACTCAAGGTAGCTCCCTCTGAATTACCTAAAAGAATAGATACACTTTTAAAACAGCTGAAAGAAGCCCAGGAAGAGATTGAGGCCTTAAGGCGCCAGCTCGCCCGAGGAAGCCTTGAAGACTTACTTAACCAGGTGAAAGAGGTAAACGGTGTTAAAGTGCTGGCTGCTCAAGTTTCTGCTAAAGACGCCAAAACCCTGCGGGAAATGGGAGACTTTTTGCGTAACAAGCTGGGATCAGGCGTCATTATCTTGGGAGCCTCAGTTAATGGGAAAGCCCAGCTCCTTGCCATGGTTACAAAAGACTTGAAAGACAAAGTTCATGCCGGGAAAATTATCTCAGAGCTGGCCCAATTGGTAGGGGGCAGGGGCGGAGGCCGCCCGGACATGGCCCAGGGCGGTGGTCCCAAAGGCGAAGCCTTAAAAGACGCCCTGGCCAGGGCCCAAGATATAGTGGCAAGAATGCTTTCTTGAGGCTGATTCGCTTCACTCGTAATTATGGGGCAGGGCCCAGCGGGTTATTATTCTTTTATCGTAATATCAAAAGGAAGATTTAGTAATAGATTTTTTAGAGTCTCCCTTTCTTCAGCGTCAAAACGTAAAACTAGGCGACCCCCTGGTTTTATGGTCATAAAAGTCAGGTGTCCTGCTGCCTCAAGCACGAACTTTACGAAATAAACTTTGTCTTTGGGCACTTCCACTAACAATGTTTCTTCTTTTCTTGACAGTGAGTCCTTTTGCTCGTTACTTTTCATGGCTATGAAAAATAGTCCTTATTGGGAGGTAGCGCCTCTTAACCGGGAACTAACCCTGAAGCTTGCAGAAGACCTGGGGCTCCCTCCCCTCTTGATTCATCTCCTCTTAACCCGAGGGCTTAACGACCCTCATGAAATTTACCGCCATTTAAACCCAAAGTTATCTGATTTTCCAGACCCATTTCTCCTTGAAGACATGGAAAAAGCCGTTAATCGCCTGGTAAAAGCCATTTACAACCGGGAAAAAATAACCATATACGGAGACTATGACGTAGATGGCACCACAGGTGCCGCTATCCTTTACCTCTTTCTAAAAGAACTTGGGCTTGAACCACTGGTTATCTTCCCTCATCGGGAAAGAGATGGCTACGGGCTGCATCCTCACCTGATAGCCTCTCTTAAAGAAAGAGGCATTAGTCTATTGATTTCGGTTGATTGTGGCATTAGCGCCCATGAAGCCTGCCGGGTGGCCAGAGAAAACGGCCTTGAAGTTATAATCACCGACCACCACGAAGTACCAGAAGAGATATCCGAAGCTCTGGCTGTAATAAACCCCAAAAGAAAAGGCAATCGCTATCCTTTTAGAGAACTGGCTGGTGTGGGCGTAGCTTTTGCCCTTTTAAGGGCTTTGCGCCAGCGGCTTTACGAAGAAGGTTTCTTTGGGCAAAATCCTCCTAAACTTAAGAATTATCTTGACCTGGTGGCCCTGGGTACTATTGCTGACATTGTCCCTTTAACTGGCGAAAATCGTCTTATCGCCTGGTTCGGGTTAAGGGAATTAAAAGAAAGCGAGCGCCCAGGCCTTAAAGCTTTAAAAAAGCTGGCCGGTCTTGAAAACGGCCTGGTGGATACTAACAGCGTAATGTTTCGCCTGGCCCCGCGTATTAACGCCGCAGGCCGCCTAAAAGAAGCTGAACTGGCTTTTAAACTCTTCGTAACCACCGATGAAACCGAAGCCAAAACCCTGGCTGAAGAATTACATCAACTGAACGCCAAAAGGCAACAAATAGAAGACCGCATTTTAAAAGAAGCCCTGGCGAAAATTGAAAAAGACTTGGGCCCCGACCGTCTGGCCTATGTTTTGTCTGGAGAAGACTGGCCTCTTGGGATCATCGGTATTGTGGCTTCACGCCTCCAGGAGGCCCTTTACCGTCCGGTTATCCTGCTCACTTTGAAGGATGGCCTGGCCAGGGGGTCAGGACGAAGTATTCCGGAAATAAATTTATACCAATGCCTTTCAGATTGCCGTCAATATCTTAAGGCTTTTGGAGGACATCCAGCCGCCGCAGGCCTTAAAATTCTTGAAGAAAACATAAGCGCCTTTGCCAGAAAATTTGAAGAAATAATCAAAGCCAAGCTTGATGGAAAGATTCCCAGGCCTCGTCTTAAACTTGATGCCTGGGTGAGGGTAAGACATATCCTTGAACCTTCTTTTTTGGAAAATTTTATAAGGCTTGAGCCTTTTGGCCCCGGCTATCCAGAACCCCTTTTTGGCCTGAAAAATTTTGAAGTCAGAAATATCTCTCTGGTCAAAGAAAAACACTTGAAACTTTTTGTCTGGCAAGAAGGCCTAGGGCTTCCAGCTATAGCCTTTAGATTTGGGAATTCCATTCCCAAAGGGATCAAAGCTATTGCCGGAAATCTGGAAATTTCTGCCTTCCAGGGAAGGAATTATCTACAGCTACGTATAAAAGATTTAGTTTAATACCAGAAACACTGAACATTTAGGTCTTACGGGCCACGGGCCTACAGGCCACAGTCCCCTTTGTTATTTATGGGAGCAATATTCCTTTCTTGATACTGTTTCGTCTATCACTTAGATTGCTTTGCTTGTCCCGAGTGAAGCGAGGGCTCTCCTCGCATGACAAAGGGGTATCATTGCGAGCGAAAGCGAAGCAATCCCAGATCCTTCGCTACCACTCGGACCAGGGTTTACTTCGTCGCGCATTCGCACTCTTCGTGATAACTCGGCAGAGACACTTCGTCGGCCTTGACTTTAATAAATGGGCACGCCCTAAAGCTAACCTAATTCCTTTAAAAGTTTGGGTGAGGCTTTAAAAATAATCCTTCTTTTAGGCTGACTTTTTTTTCTTTCGCCAGTGGAAAAATCTTTTACCAGGCGGGGCTTACCTTCTTTAACCTCAAAGGTCCCGAAGCCTGAAATGGTAACTTTTTCACCTCTAAGAAAAGCTTCTTCAAGAAGGCTTAAAATGGCTTCTACGGCTTCTCTTGTTTGAAAGCGAGAGGGTCGGAAACGTTTATATCTCTTTCCAACCCTCTCATAAACTCGTTCGAGAAATTCTTTGCGTCCGCGGCTCATTTATAATGCCCTAGGCCCAGCAAACTCAGCCGCTCCGCCAAGGTCATCCTCAATGCGCAAAAGCTGGTTATATTTGGCCACTCGCTCACTGCGACAGGGGGCTCCAGTCTTTATCTGGCCGCTATTTACCGCTACGGCCAGATCTGCAATAAAGGTATCTTCAGTTTCTCCCGAACGGTGCGAGACCATGGCCCGCCAGCCAGAAGTCTGGGCCAGCCTGATGGCGTCAAGGGTTTCTGAAACAGTACCAATCTGATTCAACTTTATCAAAATGGCGTTGGCGACGTTTTCAGTGATACCCCGTGCGAGACGCTTTATGTTAGTGACGAAAATATCGTCCCCAACCAGCTGGACCTTACTTCCTATGCGCTGGTTCAGAAGTTTCCAGCCGTCCCAATCATCTTCGGCACAGCCGTCTTCAATAGAAACAATTGGAAAGGCCTTAACTATTTCTTCGTAAAAAGAGACCAGTTCTTCAGGAGTTAATTCCCGGCCTTCAAGATGATACTTGCCATTTTTAAAAAATTCACTGGCCGCGGCATCAAGGGCCAGCGCAATATCTTCTCCCGGGCGATAACCTGCTTTTTCAATAGCTGTTATTAAGATTTCCAGGGCCTCTTTGGTGCTATTTATTTCAGGGGCAAAACCACCTTCATCGCCCACTGAAGTTCTGTAACCTTTTTCTTTCAGAAGTTTTTTTAGAACGTGGTAGGTCTCTGTGCCATAGCGCAGGGCCTCAGCAAAACTTGGGGCCCCTAAAGGCACTATCATGAACTCCTGAATATCAAGGGCGTTATCCGCATGGACTCCACCATTTATCACATTCATAAAGGGCACAGGGAGGATCTTAGCCCCTACCCCGCCAAGATAGGCATAAAGAGGAAGACCAAGCTCCTGAGCTGAGGCCTGAGCCACTGCCATAGAAACTCCAAGAATGGCGTTAGCTCCAAGACGTCTTTTATTTTCCGTGCCGTCAAGCTCAATAAGATACTGGTCAATTTCAGCCTGAGCCGTTGATTCCATACCCACTAACTCCGGAGCAATAACGTTGTTCACGTTATCAACAGCGCGCAAAACCCCTTTACCAAAATAGCGGTTTTCGTCCTTATCGCGGAGTTCAAGGGCCTCGTGAGTTCCGGTAGAGGCTCCAGAAGGCACAGCGGCTCTTCCGTAAGCGCCTCCTTCAAGCCATACTTCCACCTCTACGGTTGGATTACCACGTGAATCAAGAATTTCTCTAGCTGATATCTGAACAATTTCTCCCATATACCCCCCTTGAAAAGTCTTTTTTCTTATGATGCCTAAAACAGTAAAAAAGCACAAGCAAAAATCTTTTACATAATAAGTTAAATTGTCTCGCAGAATTTTATTTCTTCGTTGTCAAACTGCTTCGCCTGTCCCGAGCGAGGAACCTCCTCGCTCGCCCTCGCAGAGACAAAAAGGGGTAATTGAGAGCTCCAGAGTGTCGAAGCAACCCAGCCAAATCTACCATAAGATTTCTTCGTCAGCACTTCGTGCCTCCTTATAATTACCCGGTAAGGTCATTTTGTCGGCCCTGCAGGCCTCCTCATCTGAGCTGACAGGGGCCACTCTGTCGCACTCCGAGCTCCTCGTAATGACTCGGCAGATCGCTTCGTGCTTCTGTAATACCAACAGACCTGATGTTTTTAGAACTTATAAGCCTTCTACTTTAGATGTGGAAGCATGGCCTTAAATTGAGGAGTACCTGCCTTTTCTAAAAACTCATATATTATCATCTCGGTGGACATGACACGGGCTCCTGTATCGCGTAAGTAGGCCAGGCCATATTCCATGTTGGCCTTAGTCCTTGAAGAGGTGGCATCAGCCGCCACTACCACGTCAAGGCCTTCTATAAGAGCAGAAAGAGCTGTTTGATAAACACAAATGTGTGTTTCTACCCCGCAAATAATGATAGTATTGCGGGTGGGACGGAGTTTATCTATGGCTGCGGCAATTTCTTCATTTTTGAAGGCACTAAATTCAGTTTTATCGTAAAAGGTCTGGCCTTCAAAAAGGCTAGCAAGCTCAGGCACATAAGGCCCGAGGCCTTTAGCATATTGCGTAAGGGGAAAAATAGGAAGCTCAAAAGTTTTGGCTAAATGAAATAAAAGAGAAATGTTTTTAACCACTCTATCTGCCTCATGAATAACGGCCATAAGCTTTTCCTGCGGGTCTATAACCATTAGAAATGTATTTTCTGGCTTTAAAAACTTCTTTTCCATAAAAACCTCCTAATTCTGTTGGTTAAAGCATAAAAACTATAAAATAAAAATTATCAATGCAATACTATTAAACATATTACAGAGAATGCTAAAACAAACTGCATTACAGCCTCTCTCGGTTATTGTGAGCCATATCATTCCAGCCATTGCGAAGCCTCTTCTTTATCATTAAAAACCTTTTTTGTCATTGCGTCATTGCGAACAGAGCGAAGCAATCTCAGTGATTGCTTGCGCTTTAGACTGCTTCGCTTGTCCTGAGTGAAGCGAGGAATCTAGATCCCTTCGCTAACGCTCGGAACAGGGACTGCTTCGTCGCCTCCGGCTCCTCGCAGTGACAGTAGCAGGATACGCTCTTCGCAGTGACAACACGGCCAAGTCATTGCGAGGCCTCTCTACCACTTTGTCATTGCGAGGCCTCGTCAGAAGCCGAAGCAATCTCAATCCTACAATCTCAGGGACTGCTTCGTCGGCTTTCAGCCTCCTCGCAGTGACAAAATGAGCTTGTCATTGCGAGCCACGAAGTGGCGAAGCAATCTCTTCCCTTAAAGGGTAAATCAATATTTTAGAGTTTGGCAAAGGTCTCAAATAAATTTTCCTCCTTTCTTGTGAAAGGACTAAAAGTCTTCTAAAGATATAGACATGGAATTTTTAAAAGGATTTTTGCATATTTTGGTACCGCTTTTTATCATTGTTGATCCTATTGGTTGTATTCCTCTCTTTTTGGGCCTGACCTGTAATCTTCCGCCCAGCAAAAGGCAAAAGATTGCATTAAAGGCCTCTTTGGTAGCGGCCTTTGTTCTTTCAGCTTTTGCCCTTTTGAGAGACCGGCTTTTGCTTTATTTCAACATTTCTATAGCCTCTTTTCGGGTGGCCGGGGGACTTATCCTGCTTTTAATCGCCCTCCAGATGATACAGGCGCAACCCAGAGCTACCAAAAGCCGCCCCGAAGAAGAAGAAGAAAGTCGTCAAAAAGAAGACGTGGCCACCGTCCCTTTAGGCGTGCCTATCCTCGCCGGTCCAGGAGCAATTACCACCGTGCTGGTGTTAACCGCGGGCCAGGCCTCATTTGAGATTCGCTTAAAAGTAATTTTAGCCGTTATCCTGGTAGCCTTTATAACTTTTATTACCTTTGTTTATGCCAACCGCATTGCCAAAATGCTAGGGCAAACCGGAACTAACCTGTTTGTTAGAATTATGGGATTGATTTTGGCGGTTATTTCGGTTGAATATATGGCTAGAGGCCTTGGCGAACTTTTTCCAGGGCTCGTTAAATAACAAGGAGGCCATTATGGCTATAGCCATTGTTAAAGACGAAATTTTTTTAAAACATAACCCGGGAGAATACCATCCAGAGCGGCCTGAAAGACTAGAGAAAATCTACAGTCGCCTAGAAAAACCTGACATTGCAGAGCTATATAAAACTTTAGCCCCCAGAGAAGCCACGTTTGAAGAGCTTACCTGGAATCACGCTCCTGAATACGTAAAGACAGTTCAGCAAACAAGCGGGCAACATGTCCAGCTAGACGCCGATACTGCCACCAGCCCTGAATCGTTTGAAGCGGCCCTAAAAGCAGTTGGAGCCCAGTTTGTGGGGCTTGGGGCCATATTTTCAGGCCAAGCCCAACACGTATTCGCCCTGGTAAGGCCACCTGGCCATCACGCTGAGTACGACCGGGCTATGGGGTTTTGTCTCTTTAATAACATAGCCCTGGCGGCTCATTATGCCCTTAAAAAACTGGGCTTGAAGCGTATTCTCATCGTTGACTGGGATTTACACCATGGAAATGGCACCCAGAAGTCTTTTTACACTAGCAAAGAGGTCCTTTTTTTCTCCTCCCACCAATATCCCTATTATCCGGGAACAGGGAGAGTAGAAGAGATTGGTGAAGGTGAAGGTCGTGGCTTTACGGTAAATGTGCCGCTGCCGGCAGGCTGTGGGGACCTGGAATACGCTACAGTTTACCGCAAAATCCTTCTTCCTGTAGCAGAAAGCTTTAAGCCAGAACTGGTCCTTGTTTCTGCTGGCTTTGACATCTATTTTGGAGACCCTCTGGGAGGAATGCAGGTAACTCCCATTGGCATAGCCTACTTGGCCCGTCTGGTCAAACAAATAGCCGACAAACATTGCCAGGGGCGGCTACTTCTCACCCTTGAAGGAGGTTACAGCTTACAGGGGCTTGCTGATTCCGTGGCCGCGGTGTTATTTGAACTTGCCGGACGCTCGGTTATTCCTACAGACAAACTTGAAGAAATGGAAGAAACAGATCGCGAGCCAGAAGTACTCACTCACGTAAGGGCTATTCATAAAACTTTTTGGCCTGAGCTATCGTGATCTTAAAGCCTGAAGACATAGAAAAAGAAAGCTTTCGTATAATTGAAGGCCTGCTAGCTAAAGAAGGGCTCAATTTCCCAGAAGAAGTTTTACCTCTGGTTAAACGGGTAATTCACACTACCGGAGATGTAAGTATTGCCACGGACCTTGTGTTTCATCCGCAGGCTTTATCTGAAGGTATAAAGGCTCTGAAGAAAGGGGCAAGTATATTTTGTGACGTTAAAATGGTAGCTTCGGGAATTAACCATAAAGGCCTGGCTCGCCTCGGTGGAAAGGTTTACTGCTTTATTGATGATGAAGAAGTTCAGGCCAAAGCCCAAAAAACCGGGTTAACAAGAGCTATCTGCGCGGTAGAAAAAGCCCTTGCTAACAACGAAATAGACATATTTGCTATTGGAAACGCCCCTACGGCTCTTCTGGCCTTACTTAAGGCCGTGGAAGAAGGTGCTCCCCCCCCTCGCCTAATTATTGGCGTGCCCGTTGGTTTTGTTGGAGCCGCTGAATACAAGGCTCTATTGGTTAAAAAATCTCCTGCTCCATATATCAGCCTTTTAGGCACCAGGGGAGGCTCGACCATAGCCGTGGCCCTGGTTAATGCCCTTATCAAACTGGCGTTAGAAGATGAAAATTCCCAGGCATGTTAAGGGTCGGCTGGGTTATACTACGGGAACCTGTGCAGCCGCAGCCTTAAAAGCGGCCCTTGTTTATCTTCTCCAAAATCAAGCCTGCCAAAAGGTAAAGCTAACCCTTCCCATTGAAATGGAAGTAGAAGTTCCTGTATTTTCCCTTTCAAAAAACGGGAGTTCTGCGGTTGCTTCTGTAATTAAAGACGCAGGCGATGACCCAGATGTAACCCACAGGGCAGAAATTCAAGTAAGAGTAGAACTAAAAAAAGGGACAGGCAAAATTATTTTTAAGGCCGGTAGCGGAGTGGGCGTAGTAACCAAGCCCGGGCTAGGCTTACCCCTTGGGGAACCGGCTATCACTTCTGTTCCGCGGCTTATGATGAAAAAAGTGGTTGAAGAAGTGCTTGGAGCCAGAAAAATTGACCAAGATGTCATCATTACCATTTCCATTCCAGGGGGCGAACAACTCGCCCAAAAAACCCTGAATCCCCGACTGGGTATAAAAGGCGGGTTATCAATTCTCGGCACCAAGGGAGTAGTTATCCCCTTTTCAAACGCCGCTTACAAAGCCACTATTGCTAAGTCTTTAAAGGTGGCCAAAAGCCTGAAGTTAAATGAACTGGTCTTTTCTACTGGCGGAAGAAGTGAGAGTTTTTGCCAGAAACTTTTTCCTGAACTGCCTGAAGAAGCCTTTGTGCAGATTGGAGATTTCGTTGGTTTCGCTCTGAAACTAGCAGCTGCTTACCGGTTCAAAAGGGTAACCCTTGGCCTTATGGTAGGGAAAATGGCCAAACTGGCCAAAGGTTATACCAACACCCACGCCAAACATGGAGAAATCCCCATAGAAATGATGTTAAAGCTTGCCAGAGAAGCTGGAATTCTAGAAGAGATTTTAAAAGAATTAGCTAAAGGGAAAACAGCCAGGTTTTTTCTTGAAACATTAAAAGAAAAAGCTAAAGAGAAGTTGCCTTTGTGGGCGGAAAAACTAACCCAAAAAGCAGCAGAGGAAGCCCGAAAAATGGCAGGGCCAAATATATCCGTCAGGGTCATTCTTCTTGATTTTTCTGGAAAACCCCTGGCCATAGTGGAAAATAAGGCGAAATATGCTTGCGAAAGCAATTAAACAACGATAGCCTAAGCCAGATGAAGGGAACAAAACTCTGGGTTTTAGGCTTACCCATAAAAGATTACACCCCTCAAATTACCATAGCCCTAAAAGAAGCTGACAAGATAATAGCAGCCAGGCATCTTGAAAATAATCTTTCCTCCTGGCGAGAAAAATTTCCGCAAAAAAACTGGATATTTTATGAACGCTTCAGTCAGGCCCTTGAAGAAGCGGAAAAAGCCCTTGGCCAGCAGAAAAAGGTAGCTTTTTGGGCCTCTGGTGACCCTCTATTTTTCGGAGTAGCGAGAACTTTTCTCACGCGTTTAAACCCTGAAGAAATCAAAGTAGTTCCTGCTCTTTCAAGCCTTCAGGTGGCTTTTGCTGAAAGTAAGATTCCCTGGGAAGATGCGCTTTTCGTAAGCCTCCACGGGCAAAATGAAAACAAAATAAATGACCTTAAGGCCTTATTACGACGACAAAAAAAATTACTGGTCCTCACAGACCCTCAAAACTCTCCTGCCAAAATAGCAAACTATCTTTTAGCAGCCGGTCTTGGCTCAACAAAGATGATAGTGGCTGAACGCCTGGGTTTTCCAGAAGAAAAAATTTACACGGGGCCACCTGCTGAATTTGCCTCAAAAGACTTTAAAAATCCAAACTTAGTTATCCTTTTACAGGAAAAACCAGGTGAACCCCCGGTTTTTGGCCTAAAGGAAGATGAATTTCTCCACGAAAAGGGCTTGATTACTAAAGATGAAGTGCGCGCCGTAGCTATACACAAACTAAGGCTTCCTCCCCAGGGCGTTTTTTGGGACATAGGAGCTGGCTCTGGTTCAGTGGCTTGTGAAGTGGCTAACCTAGCACCTGGGCTTTTGGTTTATGCCGTAGAAAAATCTCCTGAAAGAACCAGGATGATAGAAAAAAATCGCGAAAATCTGGGCCTTCCAAACCTTACAGTCGTAGAAGGTAAAGCGCCAGAGGTGTTAGCCCCCCTACCCTCACCAGACAGGATATTCATAGGCGGAGGCGGAAAGGACCTTAGAAGCATTTTAGAAACAAGCTGGCTAAAACTTAAATCCGGCCTGGTAGTCATAGCGGTAATAACCATTGAATCCCTTGAGATAGCTTATCAGTTTTTAAAAGAAAAAGAAGGCCTAAAAGAAGTGGTTTCTATACAGGTATCAAGGTCCTCAAACCGCATTTCGGGCTATACCTATCTTCAGGCTCTAAATCAAGTATATCTCTTGGTGGGAGAAAAACATGAAAGCTAAAGTCTATTTTGTAGGAGCAGGCCCGGGAGACCCTGAACTTATCAGCCTTAAAGGGAAACGCCTTCTTGAAGCCGCCGGGGTAGTGATTTACGCCGGCTCATTGGTAAACCCCAGGCTACTTGAAGGCCTTAAAGCCAAACTTTATGACTCAGCCCAAATGTCCCTTGAAGAAATCATAGAAGTTATCTCCCGGGCTATAGCCCAGGGTAAAACAGTGGTAAGACTCCACAGCGGAGACCCGGCTTTTTACGGTGCTATTCACGAACAAATCGTTGAACTCAAAGCCAGAGGCATTCCCTACGAAGTTATTCCAGGGATAAGTTCGGCTTCAGCAGGTGCAGCAAGCCTTGGTCTTGAGTTCACCGTGCCAGAGGTAGCTCAAACCGTAGTTTTTACTCGCCTGGGAGGGAAAACCCCAGGGCCCAGCCCTGAAGACCTGGCCTATTTCGCCCGAAAGGACGTAACACTTGTCATTTTTCTAAGCATTGCCAGGGCCAAAGAAATAGAAAAGGCCCTTTTAGAAAAGCTTAGCCCTTCCACCCCGGTAGCTATAGTTTATAAGGCCAGCTGGCCTGAAGAGCAGGTTATCAAAGGAAAATTAAAAGACTTAAGCCGCCTGGTGGAAGAAGCCGGCTTTAAGCGCACGGCCCTGATTTACGTAGGAGAAGCCATTGAAGCCCTTGAAACGCACGCTGAAAAAAGATCAAAACTCTACCATCCCGACCATGAATAACAGAATCATTATTTTTTACCTGAGTAAAAGGGGCCAGGCTCTGGCGGAAAAATTAGCTGATTTTCTCCCTGAAGCGCAAGTTAAGCGCTTTTCCACTGAAAAATTAAAGGCTTTCTGGCCAGAAGTTAAGGCCATAATCTTCATTGGAGCAAGTGGAATTATCGTTAGAAAGATAGCCCCTCTTCTTCAAAGTAAGAAAATAGACCCGGCTGTTCTTGCCCTTGACGAAACCGGCCGTTTTGTCATAAGCCTTATTTCTGGCCATCTTGGTGGCGCCAATGACCTTACCCGTGAAGTAGCCGCCTTTCTTGGAGCCACGCCAGTTATTACCACTGCCAGCGACCTTGCTGGGCTTCCAGCCCTTGACCTGTGGGCTGAAAAGCATGGCCTGGTGCTTGAGCCAGAAAACTTTATCCCCCAAACCATTTCACGCTACGTTGAAGAAAGGGGAATAAAGGTCCTGGCTGAAGCCAGAGTTCCTCTTCCTGAGACTTTTGCCCTCACTGCCAACCCAGAAGAAGCAGACCTTGCTATTACTTATCGCGAGATTAACGGCTTTTCAGGCCTTTACGCCCGCCCTAAAAGGCTGGTAGTAGGTATGGGCTTTCACGAAAATTGCTCGGGAGATGAGCTATTTGAAGCCCTGAAAAAGGTATTTACCAGGCATAAGTTAAGCCTTTCAGCTATTAAAAAGCTGGCCACACTTTCGCGCAAGAGCAAGGCCCCAGGGATCATAGCTCTATCCCAGAAACTTAAAGCGCCAATAGAAGCCGTCTCTCCTAAAGAGATAAACGAAGTGGTAGCCAGAGAGGGCCTTAATCCTTCTCAGGCCAGGAAGCACACTGAGGTATTGGCCGTGGCTGAGCCAGCGGCTCTTCTGGCTTCGCAAGGCGGACGGCTCATTCTCCCCAAGCAAAAGCAAGATGGTGTAACAATAGCCATAGCCGAAATGCCCCCCTCTCCAGGGAAGCTATGGGTGGTTGGCCTTGGCCCGGGTGATATTTACGAACTTACTCCACGCGCTCGCAGGGCCTTAAGGTCTGCTGAAAAGATTATCGGCTATAAGACTTATATTACCCTTATTAAAGACCTTGTTAGCCACAAAGAAGTATATACCCTTGGCATGACCCAGGAAGTAGAGCGGGCAACTCTTGCTTTAAACTTTGCCCTTGAAGGCTTTGAAGTAGCTCTTGTTAGCGGCGGTGACCCTGGGATTTACGGCATGGCCGGGCTTGTGTTAGAGCTTATAAAAGAAAAAGACCTCGTAGGCCGGTTCCCAGTGGAAATAATACCAGGGATTACCTCGGCCAGTGCCGGGGCGGCGCGTTTAGGGGCTCCTCTTATGCACGATTTTGCCTGTATAAGTCTTTCTGACCGTCTGACCCCCTGGGAAATCATTGAAAAGCGTCTTAAGGCAGCTGCCCAGGCTGACTTTGTGATTGTGCTTTACAACCCCAGAAGTAAAGGCCGAAAAGGGCACTTAAACCGGGCAAGAGAGATTATTCTTGAATTTCGCCCAGAAGATACACCAGTGGGCATAGCTAAGGCTGTCGGCCGTAAAGACGAAAGCCTTAAAATCACTACCCTTTCTGCCCTTGACCCTGAAGAAGTTGACATGCAGACCACGGTTTTTATTGGCAATTCAAGTAGCTTTATTTTAGAAAATTTTATAGTAACCCCACGCGGTTATAAAGAGAAAAGATATTGATGACACCAGTAAAAGGCCTGGTTATAGCTGCCCCTTTTAGCGGTTCAGGAAAAACCATAATCTCCTGTGGCTTAATAAAAGCCCTTGCCAGCAAAGGCTTTGAAGTTGCCCCTTTCAAAGTCGGGCCTGACTACATTGACCCCTCTTACCTGGCCCAGGCTGCCGGGCACCCCTGCTATAATCTTGATTCCTGGATGACTAGCCAGGAAGGAGTTAAACGGAGTTTTGGGAGAGGGTCTAAAAAGGCCCAATTGGCCGTGATAGAAGGGGTGATGGGGCTTTTTGACGGCGCTGGCGGAACCACCTGTGCTTCCACCGCTGAAGTGGCCAAACTTCTCGGGCTACCAGTGCTTCTGGTGTTTCCAGCCAGAAGCTTTGGCCACACAGCCAGGGCCCTGGTAGAAGGCCTTATATCCTATTGGGAGGAGCTTGATTTTATAGGCATAATCGTAAACGGTGTAGCCAGCCCCAAACACGAAAGATTACTTAAAAAGGTCTTCCAAGGTCTTGAAATCCCCATCTTAGGGATGATAAGCCAGGAAAAAAAGCTTGAGCTTCCTTCAAGACATCTGGGCTTGATTCAGGCTGAAGAAATAAACCTGGAAGAAAAACTTGAGTTCTTGAGTGAAAAAATTACCAGGGAAACCAATATCTCTGAAATTATTTCCCGTCTTAAAAGGGCGTCCTTTAGCCCTTTTCAGAATAACCCGCCAGCTATTAAACTCAAAGGCCAAAAAATCGCCGTGGCCAAAGATAAGGCCTTTTCTTTTTGCTACCAGGAAAATCTGGATATTTTAAAAGAAGCCGGAAACGAAATCATATTTTTTTCACCTCTTGAAGGAGAGATTCCCAAAGAGGCCGAGGCCATTTATTTGCCTGGAGGGTATCCTGAGCTTTTTGCTGAAACTCTTTCCAGGCACACCGCCTTGCATCAAAAAATAAAAAGGCTGGCAGACGACGGCAGGCCGATTCTGGCTGAATGCGGAGGATTTATGTTTCTGCTTGAAGGGATTGAAGTAAATGGCAAGTCTTTTCCCATGGTGGGGCTTTTGCCGGGCCTTGCTCGCCTGGAAAAGCGCCTTCAGGCCATAGGTTACCGGGAGGCCATTTTTGAAGGCGCTAATTTTTTAGTAGATGAAGGCCAGCCATTAAGGGGCCACGAATTTCGCTACAGTCTCGCCAAAGGTATTGGCCTTGAAGGTATGAAAGTAAAAGACTTTGAGGGCCATGAAGTTTCTACCTTTGGAGTGGCCAGGAAAAACATTATTGCCAGTTATCTCCATTTCCACCTGGGCTCTTTAGTTTGAGGTTAAAGCCGGGCTTAAAGTGAAATGTTTTTATCCCAGCACAAAATTTTTGATGGACCCTGGCTAGCCAGAAGGGCTAAAGAAGCCGATAATGACGCAATATTTCTGCTAAACGGGAATCTTCCCTGGCAAGCTCCCTTAGGGCGTCTATCAAGTCTTTGAGTTTTCCCTCCCTTTCTAGTTGCTCTATAGTTTCTTCTTTGGCTCGCTTAATTATGGTCCGCCTATCCCAATAGGCAAAACCTATAACCACCGCCACCAGCGTGGTAAAAATGGCCGTAAGGATCCACAGAAAGGTCATCATTTGCTCAAAACGCTTATCAACCTGCTCAAAACGTTTATCAATCTGCTCAAAACGTTTATCAACTTGTTCCATGAAGACTTTGAGGGTCGTTTCCAGGCGAACAAGTCTTTCCCGGTCTTCCTGGGTAAAGCCATCCTGGGCATTAACCACCTGGGCCAGTAAAAGCTGGGCCAGTAAAAGAAGAATCCATAAAGCAAAAAGAATGACTTTCTTATTCATGTAAGCTCCTTACCCTCTTGTTAATCTTAATTTTGCCTTAAAAAAGAAAACTTTACAATCTTGAACTCTTCTCTTTTTCTCTGGATTTACAAACAAATAACAATTTTTAGGGCTGTCATTGCGGGTTATCTCCACCGCGACCACGGCGCCTCGTGATAACGCGTTTTAGAGGTTTTAAAAAATTTAAATTTTGCCTCTCCCTTACACGACGTTATAATAGCAGGCGTGAAGCTTTATCATCTTTCTGACTTACATCTGGGTGCTGTCCCCAGCGGACGTTCGGCTGGGGAACACATAAATCTGGTTTTAACCAAGCTAAAAGAGATTCTTTCACGGGCCGAAGATGTTCCCGTGGTCCTTTTTGCCGGAGACACCTTTGATTCAAATGCCGTTTCAAGTTCAGTAGCCCGTGAATTTTTCAATCTTTTAAGCAATTTTCCGGCTATAAATTTTGTTTTAATCCCTGGTGGTGGGCACAAAAACGAAAGTGAAATAAGTGGCCACGATGCCTACACCGCTGATTCTATTTATCGGCGGCCAGAAATTTCTGCTTTCTTTAGAAAGGAAAATATTCACCTCCTTTCTCCTGAAACTCCCTCTAAAGTCATTTCTGTCTCAGATAAAAAACTGGCTATTTATGCCGGTTTTTTTGACTTTCCAGAAGAAGAAATAATTCCTGAGGCAGATTATCATATTGCTCTTCTTCACGGCGCCTTTGGATCTAACGAACAATACGAAAAACCCTTAAAAAGTAACCTTCTTGAACGTTATCACTATCTTGCCCTGGGGCATTATCATCGCTTCAAAAAATTGGCTGAAAATGCCTTTTACGCCGGTGCTTTTATACCTTTTGAATTCCTGGCAAATACTCAGGCTGAAGGAGGCTTTCTAGAAGTTGACCTTTCAGCTAAACCTCCACAGATACTCAGGCACACCTTTGACGATGCTCCCCTTTACCTGCGCCTCCAAATACACTCAGAAGAAGACCTTGAAAGACTCAAAAATCTTGACTTTACAAAGGCTTTTGTGCGCATTGACTCTTATCTTGAGTTTTATGAAGATGAGCTTAGTCGGCTCTGTTCCCATTTTGAAGAAAAAATTACCATCTCAGAAGGGGCCAGGCTAAACTCCCCTGACGATTTAGTTTTGCAAATTATAAACGAACTTTTGCAAAGTGTTCCCGAAGAAATTCAAGCTGAAGTAAGGGAATTTTTGCTTTACGGTCTTATGGTCTCACGGCAGCCCAGGGAACTTAAAGAATTTCTTATAAAGAGATTTCTGGAAAGTTAAAATGAAACTTCGCCAGATTAGTTTCAGAAACTACAAAATTCTTTCTGACCACGAGTTTTCCTTTGAGCCCGGGCTAAAGGTTATCACCAAACCAAACGAATACGGCAAATCCACCCTTATTGAAGGAATACTTGATGTTTTTTCTCTAAATCCTAAAGCTTTGCTTGAAAAAACAACCAAAGGGCAGAAAGTCCCACCGGTTATCAAGCTCAAGTTTGACATTGGAGAGCACCGGTATGAACTCAAGTTAAGCGGCCTTGAACCCCGGCCTTATCTGCGAGGTTCAGACGGAGTTGACCTGGAAAGCCCGGAAAGTATCAAAAAATTTTTGGAAAAAAAGGGATACAAACACTTTCGGCAGGTTTTAGAAGGCCTTCTGGTATTGCGAGAAAGAGACCTTTCCACCGCTGTCAAAAGCGGTTTGCAAGAAGTTTTTGACCAGGTTTTAAAGTCTGCAAGCATTGAGGGCCTGGAAAAAAAGATTAAAGACGACTTTATCCTGCAAAGAGGTGGGCTTCGCCAGAACCCCTTCGGCCGTCTTGAACAGGAAACTCTGGAAAAGCTAGAAGAAATAAACGATAAGCTCGCTCTCCTAGAAAAAGAAAAGAAAGACTTTGAAGAAAACAAAAAGAAACTTGAGGTTATCAAAGAAAAGCTTGAAAAGTTTCTGGCAAAGCACAAAGAACTCACCCTTCAAAAAGAGCAACTGGGTTATCTTCAGGCCTATCTGGAAATTGAGCATCTGGAAAATAAAATCAAAAGATTAAGAGAGGAAGAAAAAGCCCTTGTTACCAAAATAGAAAAATTAGCCAGAGAAAGGGAAACCCTCAAAAAAAAGATAGAGGATTTACGCGAAGAAGAAAAAAAGCTCCTCTCTGAGGTGGCCCAGAGTGAAAATATAGAGAAAGAAAAGAAACTTCTTGAGGACAGACAAAAACAGCTAAAAAAGGAACTTGAGAGAAAGGAAGAATACCAAAAATTAATAAAAGCCCTTGGCCCCCTGGCCACGCAAAACCCTGAAAAACTTCAGGACTACCTGAACGAATGGCAGGCTTTCCTCAAAATAGCCCGTCATTCCCGGGGAAAGCTAGAAGTTTTAAAGGCGAAAGATAATCTTTTGATAAACGGTAAGAAATTTTCTGCCAGAGAAGTTGAATTTCAGGGCAAAATAAACATCAAATACAATGACCTTGAGTTAAACATCTATCCCCAGGTAAAGCTTGCCGAACTCTCTAAAAACATTGCTCCCCTTGAAAAAGCATTTTCTACCCCGGAAAATCTCAAACAGATTATCCAGAACCTGAGGAAGTTAAAGCAGATAGAATCATCTTTAGAAAGCACTGAAGACCTCCCTTCTCTAAAAGAAAAGCTTAGGAAAACCCAGAAAGACCTGGAGAGTCTCGCAGAAAGACAAAATAAAGTTTCCCAGAAGAAAAATCAGGCTAAAGAGCTTGGCCAGCAAATAAAAACATTTGAAAAAAAACTAAGAGAGCTTGAAAAAAAATATCTAGCCTTAAGAGAAGGGCTAGCGGCTAAAAAGCAGGAAATTAAAAACCTTGAAACTAAAATCAAGGAGTATCCAAGAGACTTTGAAGAGAAGCTTTCTCTTAAGACCATTAGAACTTATGAAGGAGAAAGCCTTGAAAGAATAACCAGGCTTTTAAATCAAGTTTCCACCGAGCTTGAAAGCCTTCAGCAAGATATAACCCTTCTTGAAAGAGACAAAACCCTTTACGAGGATCGGGTAGCTCGTAAGCCAGACTTGAATCGTTATGAAGAACTCCTTGAAAAGAAGAAGGCTTTAGAAAGAAAGCTTTTGAGGTTCAAGCGTTTAGAAGTAGTATTGCGAGCTTCAGCGGATATCCTCTCACAATTAAAAGAACGAATAAATCAGGCTTACCTTGAAAAATTTGAAGAAAAAGTAACCCAGATATTTGGTGAAATAACAGACGGGCGCTATACTTCTGTGTCTTTTAACTTTCCTTCTCTCTTTTTTGATAAAGAGGCCTTCCAAAAAAGATGGAAGGTAAAGCGGGAAGACGGCAGGGTCTTCCATATTGACTCCCTTTCAGATGGCACGAGAGTTCAATTGTTACTGGCCGCAAGGCTTGCCCTGGTAGAATTATTCTTTAACGATAAGGCCTTTTTCTTGCTTGATGAACCCCTGGCTTATTTTGACCAAAAGCGAGCCCGGAGAACCTTAAACATCTTCAATTCTCTTACAAAAGCCGGCTGGCAGATAATAATCATGAGTGCTCGGCCATTAAGTTGAATAAACCCCGCTATAATTTGGAACTATTTCCAAAAAACTACGTAACTTTTAAGAGAAACCTCTAAGGCCCTGGCTACCGGTACACATTTGGCGCAAAGAAGGAAAGCTATGTTATTTCTCTGGGCTTTCATGGAAAGAGTTTCAAAATGCCCCATTCCTTTGGCTAACACCAGGTCAGCCTCAAAATAAAGCCTTCTAAATTCCTCTGAAGCGTAATTAAGATCAAGACCAACCATCTCAGCCCCGGTAGTAATAACCTTAGCCGGTATTTTAAGGTTAAGTTTTTCAAGGTCTGGAAGTGAAAGGTCATTTTGAATGGGCTTTGGCTTAACGGCATAATAGGTTTCATAACCCTGGTCAGTTAGCCAGGAAAGAAGAGGTATATCAAAGAAAACCTCGCCGGTGTTATCGGTAAGCAAGATAACCGTCTGCGTTTTCTTGAGATGGTTTTCTATTTCAGCTATATGGTCAATAGCAAGGGTTATTCCCGTTTTAAGGACTTCTTCTATCTCCTCAGGAGGCCTGAAAAAATCTATAGTATTTCCCAGGAGAGAAAAGAGCAGGCGTTCTCTAAAACCTTTTTGAAAATCTTTTCCGTATATTTCAGCAATTTTTTGGCCTATTTCTATTTCCTTGGCCTTCAAAGGGGCGTAAGGGTCTTCATGCTGGCAGTATTTTTTAACGCGGCGATGAAGTTCAGAAGCTATTACCGGAGGTGATATATTTTCGTCGTAAAGTTCATCAAGCCAGGAGAGGGCTTTAGAAATTTTTTCAGGCTCTTCCCCACAGGCAAGCCCCATGGCCTGTTTAGCAAGCCTTTCCAAACACGGGCGACAATATTCAGGAATTTGTTTGTACATACTAATTGCCTCCAGATACCCGAAGGACTTCTTCTAAAGAGGTGATACCTTTGGCTACTTTTCTTAGACCGTCCTGGAAAAGAGAGAGATACCCCCGTTCTCTGGCCCAGTCTTTTAATTCTTCTTCAGTAGCCTGGCGCAAAATTAACCGCCGCAACTTACCGTCCACAGGGTATATTTCGTAAATGGCTATTCTTCCATAAAATCCAGTGCCAGCACAATGAGGACACCCAACTGGCCGACGATAAAGAACTTTTTCAGGGAGAGAGGGAAGCCTTTCAAGCCAGGCCAGAAACTCTTCTGGAGGAGCAACCTCCTCGGCACACTTATCGCAAAGAACCCTTACCAGCCTTTGGGCTACCAAGCCCACGGTGGAAGCAGCAATCAAGTAGGGCTCAACGCCCATGTCAGCCAGGCGCACCGCTGCTCCTAGGGCGTCCCGGGTGTGCAGGGTTGAAAATACCAGGTGTCCGGTTAAAGCTGCCTGAATGGCAATCTCAGCAGTTTCAAGGTCGCGGATTTCGCCCACCAGAATTACATCTGGGTCATGACGTAAAATAGAACGCAGAGCCTGAGCAAAAGTAAGGCCAATTTGTGGCTTTATCTGAATCTGGGTTATCCCCTGGAGTTGATATTCCACCGGGTCTTCAATGGTGATGATTTTTCGGTCGGGCTTATTCAGTACCGAAAGAGCCGCGTAAAGAGTGGTGGTCTTACCAGAGCCGGTGGGGCCGGTAACAAGAATTATACCATTTGGCTGAGATATTAAATCCAGAAAAATCTGATAATGCTCAGGCTCAAGACCAAGTTTTTCAAGGGTAAGAAAGCCTTTGCGTCTGGCCAAAAGACGCAATACCACACTTTCTCCTGTAACCGCAGGCATGGTGGATACGCGGATATCAAGATCTTCCCCCCCTACCCTGAAACGAATACGGCCATCCTGAGGCAGGCGGTGTTCCGCGATGTTAAGGCCTGCCATAAGTTTCAAACGGGAGATAACCGGAGCAGCAATCTTCCTGGGATGGGTAGCAATTTCATGGAGCAGTCCATCAATACGGTAACGAATTCTCAGCCCCTGGCGTTCGCTTTCAAAGTGAATGTCGGTAGCCCGCATTTCTACCGCTTCCCTTATCACCCGGTTTACCAGCCTTACCACCGGAGCCTCTGAAGCCAAGTCTTTTAAAAGCTCAAGGTCTTCTGGCTCTTCTTCCTGGGTCTCTTTCTCAAGCTCTGGTGGGATCTCGTAAAACTTCTGAATAAGCTCAAAGATGTAGTCCTCTTCAGCGAGGAATATGTTAGGTGGTCGCCCGTATTGTCGCTCAAGGAGGTCAGCCAGAAAGATGTTATCAGCAGAAGGTAAAAGCAAATAAAGCTCCTCTCCCAATAAAAAGGGGAACCCTCTGACAGCCTTTAAAAAAGAAGCCTCAAACCCCTCAACAGGGGCTATCTCATTGGCTTTGGCTTCTAAAATACTCTTATCAAAGGGCTTCATTATTCCCAGCTAGTAATGTCAGCGTTTTCACCTTCACCACCAGGCTTACCATCGGCTCCGTAAGTCCAGAGGTCATAGTCACCATGTTCCCCCGGGTAGCGATAGTGATAGGGTCTTCCCCAGGGATCCAGCGGAATTTTTTTCTTCTTAAGATAAGGCCCCTGCCATCTGGCTTTTTCTTCTTCACTAACAGGGGGTTCTACCAGGGCTTTAAGCCCTTCTTCGGTGGTGGGGTAGCGCCCCATATCAAGGCGGTACTGGTCAAGGGCTGATTCAAGCAGGGCTATCTGACTTTGAGCAATTTGTGACTTGGCTTTTCCAAGCTTACCAATTAACCTTGGCCCAACCAGCGCCGCCAAAAGCCCAAGGATTATTAAAACCACCAACAATTCCAGTAAGGTAAAGCCTCTTTTTCTCTTCATATATCCCCCTACCTAATAGCCCAGTCTTACATCAAAAATAGCCATCAGAATAGAAATTATCATGCTTCCTAAAAGAAGGCCAAAAAAGAGGATAGTAGCAGGCTCAAGAATAGAAATAAAACGCTTTGAGGCCACCCTTACCTCCTCTTCACATAAATAAGCCATGTCAGCAAAAGCCTGGCCAAGGTCTCCAGTTTCTTCTCCCAGGGCTATAAAGTTAGCTACGAAATCAAAACTTCCTGGAAATTCTTTAAAAATAGAAGAAAGTCGCGTGCCTTCTTTTATCTGCAAAGACGCCTGGGCCAAAAAATCCCTTAGAAGATAAAACCTGGGAATGTGGCTGGCAATAGTAATGGCCTTAGGTAAAGCCACTCCGCCCCTTACCATGACTGAAATGCCATGAAAGACTCTGGCCATATCTGCCAGGAAAAAGAACCTTCCAAAATAAGGTATTTTTAAGAGAAAACGCTCTGCCCGAAGGCGGTCTTGAGAATTTCTTAGGCTCAGCCGAAGAGCCACCATGGCTAAAAGCATGATCAATAAAAAAATCCAGCCATAGGTCTTCCAGAAACTACCCACAGCCAACAAAATGCGGGTTATAAGAGGTGGAGTAACTCCAAGCTGATCAAAGATAGAACCAAAGCGAGGCAAAATATAAACCAGCACTGTTTGCACTGCCAGAAGGCCAAAGATTACCAGAAAAGAAGGATAAATAAGAGCTGACTTAAGTTCCTGCCTGAAAGAATGTTCTTCTTTGATATATCTGGCAAGGTCTTTTAAAATTTCTGAAAGGGCTCCACTTATCTCTCCGGCATACACCAGACTTACATAAAACTCCGGGAAAAAGCCGGTTTCTTTAAGGGCCTGAGAAAAACTTTCGCCTTTCTGAAGTTTCTTTTTGATTTCCTCGGTCATATTTTGAAGAGATGTCTTTCCCGTGGCTTGAAAGACCCTCTCAAGGATATTCAAAGCCTTATCAAGGGTTAAGCCGGATTTAAGAAGACGCTCAAGCTGTTCTGTAAAAAGTAAAAGTTCCTGGTGCCTGGCTCCACGGGACAGGCTAAAACTCCACCTGCGTTTAGCAGGAACCACCTCAAGGGGCACAAGCCCCTCGGCTCTTAAATGTTCCAGAGCCTCACTTAAATCAAGGGCTTCTACTTCGCCCTGCTTTACCTGACCTTCTGATGTAACCGCTGCGTAGCGAAACCTCACTCCTTATCCTCTTTGCTTATGATTTTCATAACTATGGAGAAAATCTCTTTTCCTGTCCTGGTATTTTTAGTCACATTTGAAAGAAATTTGGCCTCTTTAAACATCGGGTCATCGGCAAATAGCTCTAAAACCTCTAAGGCGTTTTTGCCTTCGGCCCAGAGGCGAATTTCATCAGGTGGTCTAAATTCAAGTCGTCTTACCCAGGTATCCTCTGGAAGAATTTCTGTAATGCGCTCAAGAATTTTCAAAAAATCCAGTTTATCATTTTGCCAGGATTTAAAGGTGCCTTCTATTTTCTGATAAACCTCTTTGCGTTTTTCAACGGCTTCTATTTCAGCCAAAGATAGTTTCAGGGAATGAATCTTCTGGTCAGCCTCTTTAATTTTTGTTTCAAGGTCATCTGCCTTTTTTTGGAGTAGATTTCCAGTGGTAAGAAAAATCAGAGGCAAAAGACAGAGCAAAACAAACGCCAGAGAAAGCTTAGGCCTTGGCTTTAGAGGGAAATCTTCAAAACTCAGGAAATAATTGGCAGGAAGGGCTGGCAAATAGCGAGCCCCTTCAGCGATTATCTTTTCCGCAGGCCCTTCAAAAGTAAAAATTTCTCCTGAAAACTCTTCAAGATAGGCCCTGGCAGTGCCAGGGGAGGCTGGCATAATATCTTTTATGCCATGTTCGTCAATCACTATTCCTTCGTAAGTATTATCAGTTTTCACATAATAAAGACCTGGAGGAAGCTTTTGGTTTTGGTGATAATAAAACGAAAGAAGAGCTACCCCGGCAGGCACCACTCCACATGGTATAAGACCAGGAGAAAGGTGGTCAAAAATATCCTGAAAAAAGGACCTTTCCTGGAAAACTATGCCCACCTCTCCTGGTTTGCGCCGGTAAACCGCACAGGAAAGCTTTGCTGTGGTCTTTTTCTCAAGCAGTGTAAAAAGACGCTGGGCCTCAAGACGCACTGCTGAAATAATAGCCTTTTTTCCAAGCTGGGCAGGAAGTTTAAAGTTATGAAAAAAAAGAAGGCCGTGGGAAACAGCTATAAATACCCTGGCAGGTCTGCGCCCTGGATGAAAATTATCTTCAGCTAAATGGGTGTGTTCACCGTCAAAATAGATTCCTAAAGAGGCTGGCCTAAACCACTCTTTTAAAAGGGCAAGTTTTGCGGTTATCACTTCTTTTCCACCCGGGCTGTTCTGGCTTTAGAAGAAATATCTTCAAAAGAGTTAGAACTATAAAGGGCTTCTAGCTCCATATTCACACTTAAAACATAATCTTTGAAATAACGTCTGGAAATTATAGTTAAACGGGAAACGCGTAAGGCTTTATTAGTTTGCGAAAGTTTTTCTAAAAATTCTACCATACCTTTTATATCGCCGTCTAAAGTTAGAAGAACCTTGACCTTTTGTATCTGCTCAGAAATGTTCTCTCGTTTTATAATACGAAAAGTCCTTAGCTTTAAGCCTGAAATTTGGCCTATTTCCTTTTCAAGTTCTGAAACAATGACGTAAGGGTCAAGGCCAATAAAAATTTTATTTTCAAGGTCTTTAGTTTTGGCAAGCTCTTTTTCAAGGCGAGGCTTATCCCTGGAGATTTTTTTCTGATAACGGACTAAAAGTTCAAGCTTCTCCTGGTAAAGTTCTTTTTTGAGACGATAATTTTCCCAGGCTGGCCAGGTAAACAGGGATAAAACCAATAAAGCCAGCAAAATGGGGCCAGCCCACCATAAAAATCTGGATAAACTCAGGTTATCTCGCTTAAAAATCCTGGATAATGAAAATTTCATGGTCATACTCATCTAGATGGAGGACGGGGAAACTTTGGTGGCTTTTTAAATGTTTTTGTCTTTTTCTCAGGTGGCCCGAGAGCTGGCCTTGGTGCCAAAGATAGGACTTTATTAGCGGGCTTTTTATTTAAGGCCGGGATCTTTTTTCTTTCAGGTGAATCTTTCAAGCTCAAAACAACTCCCTGGCATTGCCCTCCAAGGACCACCTGACCGGCTTTAACTTCAAGCACCTGGCAATTGCCTAAATCATCTCCCTGAGAAACAAGCAGTCTTTTTTGGTTTACATCTTCCAGACCGAGTTCTCTTTTGCCTGCTGGAAGCACCTCAAGCACCGCCACTCGCTCTTCTCCTTTAATTAAGGTTCCCTTTAAAATGACATAACGTTTAACTAATTCTTTCTTTACGTTTTTGGGTTTCTTGTCTTGAAGATAAGGAACATAATGGCGGGAAGGCGAAAAGATATTTTTTGTTACAATATTTTCAAAATTAGATAAAGCCCTGGCGCTCGTAACCAATATAAAACTTGCTAAAATAAAAACACTATGAAAAATAAAGCTTCTAAAGGCTTTACTATTCTTGAAGTGCTGGTAGCCTTTGTCGTCGCTACAATCTCTATTGCCTGGTTTTTCTATGTACTTTCGCATAATTACGCCACCACCTCCAAGATGATTGAACGTTTACACCTCTTTGACTATACCACGCCTTTCAGGAAACATCTCCTAACAAGCCTTAATAAAGGCTCTTTAAGGCCTGATGAACTAAAAGACTTTGCTAAAGACGAAGAAAGTTTAGCCAATTATATCATAACTAATCGGAAAATAAGCTTAAATCTAAAGGAATATGAAAAAAAGGCCTGGTCTGATTTTCAAAAAGAATATCTGCTAAAAGAATGGCAAATAATTTTCACAGATGAAAAAACAGGAGCCAGGCTTTTCTTGCCTATTTATTTGTCGGAGGAGGAATGAAACAAGGGGTTACACTTTTAGAGCTATTGGTAGTGCTTTTTCTGATAAGCCTTTTAGCCGGTCTTATCTTTCCCAGGGTGGCTAGTTTCATTCCCCGAGAAACCACTTTTCTGGTAGAAACCGCAAACTTCATAGAAGGAGCCAGGGCAAAGGCCCTTGTAGAAAAGCGGCTAATTGTCCTTATCTTTGACCAAAAAAACCGTTTTATTTATCTACAGGCTTTTAACAATAATGAGGAAAAGACCCTTCCCCAAAAACTAAAAGTCCCTGAAGAGATAGAGATAAAAGAACGGGGGCTTATGCCCCTTCCAGAAGGGAATTGGGGTATCATGTTCTGGCCAGACGGTGCCTCTAGCGGTGGAGAAGTGGAGATAATAAATCGCTTAAACGGCAAAAGGCTTATTTGCCGCCTGGCACGGAGCCAGTTTCTGGCGGAGGTGCGCCCTGAATAACCACGGCTACATCCTGGCTTTAACGCTGGTCTTGATAATGGCCCTTTCTTTTATGGTGGGGTTTCTTTTCTGGCAGGGGAAAGCCAGCCAGGCCCTTATTCAGGCGTCTTTAAACAACGCCAACATTGAGCTCACCAGAGCTTCCTTGCTTAACATCTTCTGGGAAGAAGGGCTTTCTCAACTGAAAGAAAGCGGCTTTTTTCCAAAAAACTTAAATCTGGAGATAAAAGACACTCCATCTATAAAGGCCACCTTTATCCTCAGCGAAGAAAAGTATCGCCTAAACCTGAATGAAGCCGAAGAAAAAGACATCTACGCCCTTCTTGTGGCTCTTGATTTTCCTCCAGAAAAGGCCCGTGAGATGGTTGATTGCCTTTTTGACTGGCGTGACCCTGACGATTTCCACCGTTTAAACGGAGCTGAAAAAGATTATTACCTGCCACTTGGTTATAAACCCCGCAACGGAAACCTGGAAGACTTTTCAGAAATAACCCTGATAAAAGGCTTTGAGCCATATATTTTCTGGTTTAAGCCCGGACTATATCGCCGGGTAACCATCTACGGTGGCACTAAAGAGTTTAGAGAAGATTTTAAAAGCACAGGAGATGACCTGATAAAACTTCACGAAAACGAAGTTTATCGTCTGGAATTATCCTTAAAACAGGGTAAAAAAACTTATCAATACCTGGAAATCTTCCGTTATGTTAAAGGAGAAAGGCATGTCCTTTTTTCTCGTGCGTGGTAAGGGAGAAAACATGAAAATTAGCTATCTACTGGTACTTTTGGGCTTAATTTTGGGCCTTTGCGGCTGTCAGGCGGGCAAAACCTTACCTGAAAGTATGACTGCCACCTTTCCTCCCCCGCCGGTAGCCAACCAAACCTCTGAGCTTAAAAGTAATTCATTAGAAAAACTTCCGGATAAAGACATCGCTTTCCGCAAACCTCAAGAAGAAAAGACAAAAAGCCCTGTTTTCGTAATACTTCAAAGTGGAAAAAGGCCCGAAACCAAAGAAGAAACCCCAAAAATTAAAACCTCTCAGAAAGGCGGTTTTGAACTAACCCTTGACCTTGAAGGCGCAAGCCTTATGGACTTTCTTGATTTGCTTTTCAAGCAAACCCTTAAAGTTAATTACACTATTTCTCCTCAGGCCCGGGCCAGAATTACCGCCCACATTCACGGAACATTTTCGCACCAGGAGTTGATGGAGATTACTTCTCAGGTTCTGGAGCTAAACGGCTTATCACTCGTCCCTTCGCCAAAACTTTACCGTATAGTACCAGCTTCAGAACTAAGCCGGGTTTCAGGCAATATTTCCTTTGCGGTTTTGAGACCCCGTTTTCTTCCCATAAACGAAGTAACCAGGCTTATCCAATCTCTTCTTACGCCAAACGCAAGGGTACTGGCCGGAAAAACGGCAAACACCCTTATAGTTATAGACAACCCGGAAAACCTTGCCAAGATAACCCACCTGGTTAACCTCCTTGACGAAGACGTCCTGGCCGAAATGAACCTTGCCCTTTACCGCCCCCAGGTCCTTAACGCTGAAACCCTTGCCAATTACCTCAAGGCCATTTTTAAGGCCGGGCCCTGGAAGGGAATAAATCCCTCTTCCTTTGTTGATTTTATCCCTATGAAAGAAATAAATTCACTCCTGATAATAGCGAAAGATCCTGAAACCATAAAAAGGGTTTACCGCTGGATAAAAGAGCTTGACAAAGGGGAGCTAGCTGAACAGGAAGTATATGTCTACCAGGTAGAAAACGGAAACGCCGAAGAAATAGCCCAGATTCTTCAGGACACCTTTTCTGGCACAGGTAGTTATTCTTCACGCAAGACCATAATGAAGGCCCAGAAAAAGAAAGTTTCTCCTGAGCTTATAGGAGACATTCGTATTATCCCTGATAAAACCAATAACCTGCTTATTATAAAGGCCACCCGCCAGGATTATCTGACCATCAAGCGTCTGCTTGAAAAGATAGACGTGCTCCCCAGGCAGGTAGTCATAGAGATGCTCATTATGGAAATAACCCTAAATAGGGAACTGGAACACGGAGTAGAGTGGTTTTTAAAAAACCGTACAACTTATAGAGGAGATACCTATAATCTTGGAAGCAAGTTTTCAAGATCTGTTATTGAAGAAGGTGTATTGGAAAACATTGAAAAAGTGAATTTACCAGGCCTTGCTATATCTATTTACCGGGCTAATGATTTAGGGGCGCTTTTTAATATTTTGCAATCAGTTTCGCAGATAAATATTCTTTCCAATCCGGTAATTCTCGCCACAGATAACAAAGAAGCCCGTATTCAGATTGGCCAGGAAGTGCCCATCATTACCCAGCAGATAACCAATACCTCGGCTACCGAACCCAACATAACTTCCACCGTTCAGTATAGGGACACCGGTATCATTCTTTCTGTAAAACCAACCATTAATTCAAGTGGCCTGGTTAAACTTGACATCGTCCAGGAGATAAGTTCTGCTCAGAAAAACTACCTTGGCCTTGAAAACACTCCTTTAATTAGCAAACGCAAGATTGAAACCTCTCTGGTGGTGAAAAACAACCAGACGGTAATTTTAGGTGGCCTCATTGATAATCGCCAGGAAGTGGCTGAAACCGGTATTCCTGTTTTTAAAGACCTGCCTTTTCTGGGCCATCTCTTTAAGTGGCAGAAAAAAACCAGGGACAGAACGGAGCTTCTTATAGCTATTACCCCTAGGGTGGTGCGCAATTACCAGGAGGCTGAAACCGTAATGTTTAGTTTCAAGCAAAAAATAGAAAACCTAAAAAAGCGCCTTGAGGAACAGAATAGCAAAGGCCGTTAAAATTTAAAATGAAATGAGAGATTGTTTGGTTTCGCTTACAATGACATATTCGCGTTGTCACTGAGAGGATATCCCTCACTTCGCTTGGGACAAGAGAAACAGTCCTTAAGAATAGCAACGATTAAATATATTTATTTAAATTTGCAAAATAAACTGTCTGGAGGGATAAAATAAACCAAAAGGCCTTTACCCTTCTTGAACTGCTAGTAACTATCTTTTTAGGAACACTTTTGCTTCTTCTGCTATACCAGGCTTTTGGGAAGGTAGCCCGGGATTTTCTCTATCTCCAGGAAGGAAAACACTTTTCGATTTTCATCAAAGCTAGCGAAGGCCTGCGCCGCCAGCTAGAAAACATAGACAAAAGCAAGGTGAATGTAGCTGGAAGGCCAGGAAGCCTTTTTTACTGGCGTAATGGATTACTGGTATTTCTCACCCGTTTTGGCCCAGGAGGTAAAACTATTGTTATGTATAAAAACACCAAAGGCGGCCTGGTTTATGCTGAGCTTCTCTATACAGGCCAAAGGCTTTCTTCTAATCTTTTTGACGAAGTTAAAAAATTACCTAATCCTTCTATTTTCTTTGTTCCAGGAGCCAATATTGCTCTCTTAAAAGCCAAAAACGAAGACGAATTTAAAGAACTGTCATCGTGGAGAGGAATCCCCTCGTGCCAGGACAAGGTATTTATTAAATTTTCATCTGGCTCGCTTGCTCGTTTTATCCCTATTTGCCCCTGACCACCCAAAATCCAGTTGATACCATGTTAAAAACATGTTTTAAAATGACCGTGATTTTTTATAAAAGGAGGAAATTATGCCGGCTGAAAAGATAAAACTTACTGAAAACTATGAGCTCATCGTTCCGGATGAACCCATCATCCCTTACATTGAAGGAGATGGCATTGGGCCTGACATTATGCGCGCGGCCATACCTGTGTGGAACGCCGCCGTTGAAAAGGCCTACGGCGGTAAGCGCAAAGTCCACTGGAAAGAAATCCTTGCGGGAGAAAAGGCCTACCAGGAAACCGGAAGCTATCTACCTGAAGAAACTATCCAGGCCATGCGGGAGCACGTAGTCTCCATAAAAGGTCCTCTTACCACTCCGGTAGGCGGTGGTTTCCGCAGCCTAAACGTTACCATTCGCCAGGTGCTAGACCTTTATTCCTGCGTGCGCCCGGTTAAGTGGGTCCCTGGCGTGCCAAGCCCGGTTAAAAGGCCTGAACTGGTAGATATGGTTGTCTTCCGGGAAAACACCGAAGATGTTTATGCCGGTATTGAGTGGGAAGCAGGCTCACCTGAGGCCCAAAAGATCATCGCCTTTATCAGAGACGAACTCGGCAAAGAAATTAGAGAGGACTCTGGCATCGGTATAAAGCCCATAAGCCGTTTTGGCACCAGACGCCACGTACGCAAGGCCATTCAGTACGCCCTTAATTACGGCCGAAAAAGCGTCACCCTGGTACACAAAGGAAACATTATGAAGTACACCGAAGGCGCCTTTCGCAACTGGGGCTATGAGCTTGCCAGAGAAGAATTCCCCGAGGTCACCATCACCGAAGACGAACTCTGGGAAAAGTATGACGGAAAACTTCCTGAAGGAAAAATCCTTATAAACGACCGCATTGCTGACGCTATGTTTCAGTGGGCCTTACTCAGACCTGCGGAATATGATGTCCTGGCCATGCCCAACCTGAACGGCGACTATATGTCAGACGCCCTGGCCGCCCAGGTAGGAGGCCTTGGCATGGCTCCAGGAGCAAATATTGGCGATGGCTACGCCGTGTTTGAAGCTACCCACGGCTCTGCTCCTAAGTACGCTGGGCTTGACAAGGTAAACCCAAGCTCTGTTATCCTCTCTGGAGCCATGATGTTTGAATACCTCGGCTGGCGTGAAGTGAAAGACCTCATCTGGGAAGGCATCTCACGGGCGGTTCAGGAAAAAGTCGTTACTTATGATCTTGCCCGCCAGATTGAAGGCGCCAAAGAAGTCAAGTGCTCAGAGTTTGGCCAATACGTGGTAGAAAAAATAAAAGAGCTTTAAGGAGGAGCCCTGGCCCATGGCTCGCCCAAAGTATGACTTTGCGAATATTGAAACCAAGTGGCAGAAGAAATGGGAAGAAAAAGGAGTGTTTGCCGCCGTTGATGGAGATAAATCCCGCCCGAAGTATTATGTGCTTGAGATGTTCCCCTACCCTTCCGGGCGTATCCACATGGGCCACGTGCGCAATTACGCCATAGGCGATGTCCTGGCCCGTTATCGCAAAATGCGTGGAGCCAATGTGCTTCATCCCATGGGCTGGGACGCCTTTGGCCTTCCAGCAGAAAACGCTGCCATTAAGCATGGCATTCACCCGGCCAAGTGGACCTACGAAAACATCGCCTACATGCGCAAGCAACTGAAGCGTCTTGGCCTTTCTTATGACTGGAGCCGCGAGTTTGCCACCTGTGACCCGGAGTATTACCGCCACGAGCAGCGTTTCTTTATTGAAATGCTTGAGCGTGGGCTCGCCTACCGCAAAAAAACCACGGTTAACTGGTGCGAAAGCTGCCAAACCGTGCTTGCCAACGAGCAGGTAGAAGATGGCTGCTGCTGGCGCTGCGGTGAAGAAGTCGTGCTCAAAGAAATGGACGGCTGGTTTTTCCGCATCACCGCTTACGCTGAAGAACTCCTACAAGACATAGAAAAATTACGGGGCAAGTGGCCTGAAAAGGTCCTTGCCATGCAGATAAACTGGATTGGAAAAAGCGAAGGGGCAGAGATAGACTTTCCCGTAGAAGGGCTTGACGAAAAAATCACCGTCTTCACCACCCGGCCTGACACCCTTTACGGGGTAACTTTTATGAGCCTTTCTCCAGAGCACCCACTGGCCAAAAAACTCGCGGAAAAAGATCCCGAGCTTTACGCTGAGTTTGAAGCCTTTTTACAGGAAACAAGGCGCGAGCGCAGAAAAATAGAAGAAGGCACTTTTGAAAAGAAAGGGCTTTTCTTAAAAGCCTACGCCCTACACCCTTTAACTGGAGAAAAAGTTCCCATTTTTGCCGCCAACTTCGTACTCATGGAATACGGCACCGGAGCGGTAATGGCTGTGCCAGCCCATGACCAGCGTGACTTTGAGTTTGCCAGAAAATATGGCCTACCCATAAAAGTGGTTATCCAGCCAGAAAGCGAAGAGCTTTCTCCTGAAACCATGGAAGAGGCCTACGAAGGCCCAGGGGTTATGGTAAACTCCGGGCCCTTTTCCGGACTTCCCAGCGAAGAGGGCAAAAAGAAAGTGGTGGCCTATCTTGAAGAAAAAGGCCTTGGCCGCAGGAAAGTTACCTATCGCTTGAGGGACTGGGGAGTTTCGCGCCAGCGTTATTGGGGCTGCCCTATTCCCGTTATTTATTGCGATGAATGCGGCATTGTGCCTGAAAAGCTTGAAAATCTCCCGGTAAAACTTCCCCTTGATGCCGAGCTTGACGAACACGGCCGCTCACCCCTTCCCAGGCTTGAGTCCTTTGTGAAAACCACCTGCCCTAAGTGCGGACGTGAAGCCCGCCGTGAGACAGACACTTTTGACACCTTTGTTGAGTCTTCCTGGTACTTTGCCCGTTTTGCCTGCCCCCAGGCCGAGGAACCCCTTGATAAGGAAAAGGTCTCTTACTGGCTCCCGGTGGACCAATACATCGGCGGTATAGAACACGCTATTTTGCATCTTCTTTACGCCCGCTTTTTTACCAAGGTTTTGCGCGACCTGGGCTACCTTGAAATAGACGAACCATTTGAGCGGCTTCTCACCCAGGGCATGGTAATTAAAGAAACTTACCGCTGCCCCAAGCACGGCTGGCTTTACCCGGAAGAAGTCTCTGAAGACGGCCACTGCTTAAAAGAAGACTGCGGTGAAAAGGTAATCATCGGCCGTTATGAAAAGATGTCTAAAAGCAAGTGTAACGTGGTTGACCCAAACGCCATGATTGAGCGCTACGGCGCTGACACCGTGCGCCTTTTCATGCTCTTTGCCGCTCCGCCAGAAAGAGACCTTGAGTGGAGTGACGCTGGCATTGAAGGCGCCCACCGCTTTTTACAGCGCGTCTTCAGGCTTGTTACTGAAAACTTAGAGGAACTTAAAAAGGCCAAAACCTTTTCCGGTAAACAGGAAGAACTTCCCAAGGCTTTGCGGGACTTAAGGCGTAAAACCCACCAGACTATCGCCAAGGTTACAGAAGACATTGAAAAACGCTACCAATTCAATACCGCCATTGCCGCGGTGATGGAACTGGTCAACACCTGCTACGACGTGCTTAATAAAAGCTATGAGGAAAAACTCTTCTGGCCGGTTATGAGAGAGGCCATAGAGGCCATTTTGCTTTTACTCTCACCAGTGGCTCCGCATATTTGTGAAGAACTCTGGGAAGCCTTAGGAAAAGAAGGCCTCATAGCCAATGCCTCCTGGCCTGAAGCTGATAAAGACGCCTTAAAGGCCGAAGAGGTTACCATTGCTATTCAGATTAACGGAAAGTTAAGGGACCAGATACAGGTGCCAGCCGGAGCTTCTAAAGAGGAGGTGCAGGAAAAGGCTCTAGCCAGTCCCAAAGTCAAACGCCACGTGGAAGGAAAAGAGATAAAAAAAGTTATCTTCGTGCCGAATAAGCTCATAAATTTTGTGGTGAAATAACCTCTTATTTCAGGTTTTAAACTTGCCTCTTTTTATACAGAACACTATGGCAAAATTGATTACTGTTCAACTGCCTCTGAAACTTTATGGATTTACGGCCTTCTCGCGGTGACAATCAATAATGACAAACAAAACATCATGTGAATTTTGATATTGCGAACGAAAGAACGCTTAGGCAACTAAGTTTCTTGCGAAAACATTTTCCAAAAAACCTAAAAATTCAATGCCCATTTAAAGCAAAAAAAGCGGGGTGAATGCCCCGCTTAAGGAGGAGGTAGATCTCAGTTCTGCCCTAAAGGCCAAAGAGCATTGCAAGCCACGCTCCCTACCTCATCATTGTGAGCCACGAAGTGGCGAAGTAATCTCTGGAGTTTGCTGTGGCGTGATGACACTTTAACGAATTGCCAGTTACAACCCCTTTTGTTTACCAATTTTAAAACGGATAAAATAAATGTTTGCTACCTGAGAGCCATATTTTTGCTGGAGATAACGTAAAAGGTCACTTTTAATCAACTGAAGTCCGTCAGCATTTTGAAAATCAAGCCAGTCCCATTGAGTTAATCTTGAGACCAAATCATGTTCCAAAACATCTTTAGCCTCTTTAAAATTTTTGGCCGTCTTTTTCTCCTTAAAACTAATTACCAGGTCAAAATATACATAAGTCCCTTTAGGAGCATCTTTAGGAGAAAAAACAATTTTTTCCAGAAATATTTCGTTGTCTTTAAGATTAGCCAAAAGTTTTTCGTAGTGTTTTGGCCTTGGTTTTTTATTTTCAAAAGGAAGGGCCTTTAGCATAGAGGGGATTTCTTTTTCTGAAGACGGAGTTTTGCCTCTAAAAATTATTTTAGTGGGGCCGAATACCAGAAGCCCACCTAAAATCAATGTGGTGATTAAGATGGCTATGTAGAGATAATGCTTTTTCATCTCAGAGACCTTTAATTTTAATTTTTCTAACCTTGCAACAGTGTTGCTTTGCTCGCAGGATATTTTTAAAAAATCTCTTTAAAATGTTTTATTAAGAGGATACTTCGTTCGAGCGTTCCGCAGTGACAAAATGGATCTATAATTGCGAGCCACGGTTTCCACTACGTCATTGCGAACCACGAAGTCTAAGCAATCTCTTCCTTTAATTTTTTCGGCAGGAAAGTTCTTATTCTTTATCTTTAGCAAATGGGTACTTGGTCCATCTGGTGAAAGGAGCCAGACTCAATTGCCGTAGCAAGTGGTCAGCCAACACCAAACGCACCATAGCCTGGCATACAGGTACGATGCGAGGAATAGCTGAAGCATCATGGCGTCCACCAATTCTTATTTTTCTGGGGTTTAAGTTTTCATCTACGGTTTCCTGTTCCTTGCTTATGCTGGGTATTGGTTTTACCGCTACGCGGCAGACAATTTCGTCTCCGTTTGATATACCAGCAAGGATTCCCCCGGCGTTATTGCTTTTAAAGCCCGTGGGAGTGATTTCGTCATTATTTTCTGAACCCAAAAGCTCAGCGGCAGCAAAGCCTGCACCAATTTCTATCCCTTTTACCGCCCCAATACTCATAAGGGCCTTAGCTAAATCGGCATCAAGCTTATCAAAAACAGGCTCACCAAGCCCAGCAGGCACCCCTAAGGCCACGATTTCTACCACCCCGCCTATTGAGTCACCTCTGGCCCTGATTTCTTTAACCCTTTCTTCCATTTTGGGAAGGGCCTCAGGGTCTGGACAGAAGAGGCGATTTTTATAGATAAAAGAAAGGTCTTTTTTGCTAATCTTGGCGCCACCCAAAGCCACGGTATAGGCGTGAACCTCTATGTTCCAGGTTTCTAGCAATCTTTTAGCTACGGCTCCTGCGGCAACTCTGGCCGCGGTTTCCCGTCCACTTGAGCGTCCTCCGCCTCGCCAGTCCCTTAAACCATATTTCCAGAAGTAAGTACAATCTCCGTGGCCAGGCCTGAAAATATCTTTTATGGCTTCATAAGCTCCAGGACGGGCGTCTTCGTTATAAATCAGAAGAGCAATGGGGGTACCGGTAGTCCGGCCTTCAAAAACACCAGAAAGCAGGTGAACACGGTCTTTTTCTTTACGTGGTGTCTCTCCAGGAGCTTTACCAGGACGGCGCCTGTCAAGCTCTTCCTGAATGTAGGCTTCGTCAAGCTCAAGGCCAGGAGGACAGCCATCTATTACCACTCCCAGAGCCTTGCCGTGTGATTCACCAAAAGTGGTAATTCTTAAGGCCTGACCAAAACTATTTCCTGGCATAAGAAAATCCTCGTTATCTTTTAGTTAACATTTTAATTTCATTTTATAATTTGGACAGCTTAAAACCACATTTTTAAGCCTATCCCGTAAAAATATTCAGAGTGCCAGAAGGCAGAGCGCTCCATGAAATCTTCGGGTTTTAGGGCTAACAAATTTTTAAAACTAATTTTTCCCATTGTATGATAAAGATTAGAAGGGAAGCTTGCATAAACCGGTTCCTAACCAAACCGAAGCTTTGCCAGAGCCATCCTGGACGGTAAAGCGCAGTTCGTAAGGACAGGGGCCACTTGCACAATTTCAGCCTGACGCAATGTCTTGGGAATTTTTTTTTAAAAGGATAGCTTGCCCTGGCATATACTTACGTCTTCCTGAAAGGATCTCAAAACCGAATCTCCTGACTAAAAGCCCACCATAAAGAACTGCTCCGCCGTAAAGAAAATAACCAGGGTTAAATGCCCCAAAAGGAGATAGCGCGCCATAAAGAATAAAGGGTGAGCTAAATTTGCTCACCCTTAGAGTTGAACATTGACTATTTCGTATTGATTTTCATTGGTTTACCTTGGGCATCTACTGGCCCCATTTCTTTAGGAGAAGATACGATTTTGGCAAATTCTTGTTTTGAGAGATATTGTGGTGTGTAAGATAGGCCCATTTTTTCAATCCAGTTGCCAAAAACGCGTAGATGATTACGAGAGCCTTTCATAAGGTTTTGATAAACCATGCGAATATCTTCGTTATCAGTCTTTTTCAATTCTTGCTGGAGATCGTATATATCCATCTCTTCAATTAACGCACCTACCTTTACCGCTTCCCCTAAAGATGCCATCCCTTGGCGCACAAGCTTTTTATAAAGCTTCTGCATTTCTTCAGTTTTAAACTGGCCAACATCTAAACCTTCAACAGGATTTTTTAAGCCATATTTTTCTATCAAAGTTTTTACCATATCTATATGACGTTGTTCGCTTCGAGAAATATTATTAAAAACCCGAAGCTGCCAGCGCTGGAATAAAACATAATAAACATCATGGGCTAATTTTTCTTCTTCTATCATTTTAAAAAGGCCTTCTTTTTCTGCAGGGCTAAGGGGTTGTTTAGGTAATTTTTTGACCAAGTTAATACATTGATTAGGGGAATTATCACCTTTGAAGGTCCCAGGGGGAAAAGCCCAAGTACTACTTACGGCAAAAAACAACAAAAAAACAACTAAAAATTTTTTCATTTTTAAAAACTCCTTTTTAGTTAATTTGTTTTAGGCTAACAAAGCTTTTGAAGATTGGAAATAGTTTTTTGGGGGCTTTTTTATATTACAAAGTGTTATCAAGGCGATGTAGTTGCCGTGGCAAAGTGATCTCTATCCCGAAAAAGACGAATCAATCTCTCATCTTTAGGCCTTTTATAGAATGAGCCGCCCCAGGTTTGCCGAATAGAAAAATTTGCGGGATGATTAGACATGGTAAAACAAAAAAGTTTTCTAACAACGAGGTAAGGGAACAGGCGGTTCATGAGTGGTAGGGATTGAATACGAGAAGGAAGGTCATAAGAATCGGATTCTCAAGTGGACGGAGGGTGGTCTTTTAATGATTAAGATTTTTGGCGTACTCCCTGAGATTTTTCCTGATGAGGAGAACAGGCGTTAGTTTTTGTGCCAGATACTTTCCTTTAAAGAAGGCCTCTCACACCTAATTTTTGGCAATATCTCGTAATGCTTGTGTATAAAGAGGTAGCGCCTTTTTGTGTATCTATCAGCTGTCTCTATCAGCTGTCAAACTCGGGCTTTAGTAAAGCTTGAAAATTTGCCTGTCCCTAATTTGACTAATTTGATGATTTGGCTGCTTTGGCCAGATCTGGTAGGATAACGGAGCTAGATTCCAGGCAGGAAGGAGCTAGATGAAAGTGGAAGTTACCAACGAAATAAGAGCGAAAGTTCTCATTGAGGCCCTCCCTTATCTCAAGCGTTTTTACGGCAAGACTATAGTGATTAAATACGGCGGGCACGCCATGGTAAGCGAAGAACTAAAAGAAGCCTTTGCCCAGGACGTAGTCCTTATGAAATATGTGGGCTTACGCCCGGTCATCGTCCACGGAGGGGGCCCGCAGATAAGCGAAGTTATGGCCAAGATGGGCATAAAGCCCGTTTTTGTAGAAGGCCAGAGAGTAACAGACGAAGCCACCATGAGTGTGGTGGAAATGGTGCTGGTGGGTACAGTCAATAAAAGTATCGTGGGGCTCCTTAATCGTCATGGAGGCCGAGCAGTTGGGCTTTCTGGAAGAGACGGTGAAATGGTTGTAGCTGAAAAGATGAAAATTTATCGCTACTCCGGGGAGGATCGTCCGCCAGAAATCATAGATATTGGCCGGGTAGGAAAGGTCAAAAAAATAAATCCTGAAGTAATAGAAACCCTCATGGAAAAGGGGTTTCTTCCCGTAATTGCTCCGGTAGGGGTAGGGCCTGACGGCGAGGCCTACAATATCAACGCTGACCTGGTGGCTGGAGCCATTGCCGGGGCCCTTAAGGCCGAAAAAGTAATTTATCTCACAGACGTTGAAGGGGTAAAAGACGAAAAAGGCCAACTTATTTCCACTGTTTCCATCTCCCAGGTAGGAGAGCTTATTGAAAAAGGCGTGGCCAAAAGTGGCATGATTCCCAAACTAAAAAGTGCCAGAAAGGCCCTGAGAGCAGGTGCCCAAAAGGCCCATATCATTGACGGGCGGGTGCCACACGCCATTCTCCTTGAAATTTTTACGGACCAGGGCGTAGGCACAGAAATTGTTCCTGATTTTGGGGCACCTGGTATCCAAGGCACAGAAACTCAAATGATATGAGGAGTATCTTATGACCGACGCAAGACAAAGGCTCTTTGAACTCCTTTTTGAGAGGTCTTTCCTCTATCGCCCAGAGGGTTTTCGTCTGGCTTCAGGGAAAATCAGCCCCTATTATCTAGATTGTAAAAAGACCACCTTGTGCGCTAAGGCCCTTCCCTTAATTGGCAAGCTCATGTGGGAGGAAGTTAAAAAATTCTTACCAGATGCCGTGGGAGGCTTAACTCTAGGGGCAGATCCTCTGGTTACCGCTGTTTGCTTTCAGGCAGGGCTTGAAGGAACGCCTCTTGAAGGTTTTATTGTCCGCAAAGAAGCTAAAGGCCACGGCACCCAAAATTACATTGAAGGCGCTGTCAAAGAAGGTATGAAGACGGTTATCCTGGAAGATGTTGTTACCACTGGCGGTTCAAGCTTAAAAGCAGTTACCAAGGCAAAAGACGCAGGTCTTGAAGTGCTGGCAGTAGTAGCCCTGGTTGACCGTGAAGAAGGCGGCTTTGAAGCTATTAAAGCCCAGGGACTTCAATTAATAAGCCTGTATAAAATTAAAGAATTTCTTGACAGATTGGCTGGCTAGCTTTTCATAAAGCTTTTTAAATAGCTATCAGGTCCTACTTCTTCAAGGTTTTTCGCTTTTTCTTCTACCATTTGGCGCAAGCTGGCTTTGTATTCTTTTATTTTTTGGCGTATCTCTGGATATTTAACTCCAAGTATTTCGGCGGCTAAAAGCCCTGCGTTTTTGGCGTTATTTATGGCCACTGTAGCTACCGGCACGCCGGCAGGCATTTGCACAATGGAAAGTAAAGAGTCAAGGCCATTTAGCGAGGAAGTTTTAACTGGTACACCGATTACCGGTAAAGCAGTGATAGAAGCCACCATGCCGGGTAAATGGGCAGCTCCTCCTGCACCAGCAATAATTACTTCAAGTCCGCGGGCCTCAGCTTCTCTGGCGTAATTAAACATCCTTTCAGGGGTGCGATGGGCAGAAACTATAGTAATTTCATAAGGAATTTCAAAAGTTTCCAGCATCTCGGCTGCCTGATTCATCACTGGAAGGTCTGAATCGCTTCCCATTATTATGCCTACGAGCGCCTTTTTCATGCTTTCCCCTCCGCTTTAATTTTTAAAAACTTTTTGACTTTTTCTACGGTTTCAATGGCCTTTTCAAGGTCGTCGTCAACGATAGTTACGTGCCCCATTTTTCGGAATGGTTTAGTGATTTTTTTGCCGTAAAAATGAAAGGAAAGGCCAGAGATTGATAGTGCTTCTTCTAGTCCTTCAATAAGGGGTGGGCCTTCAAAGCCCTCTTCTCCTAGGAGATTTATCATCACCGCTGGAGATAAAAGTTTGGTAGAGCCAAGAGGTAAGCCCGCAATTGCCCGAACGTGTTGTTCAAACTGGCAGGTAGCACAGGCTTCTATGGTGTAATGGCCAGAGTTGTGGGGCCGTGGAGCAAGTTCGTTTACCAGGACGCGTTTGTCTTTAGTCAAAAACATTTCCACTGCCAACACGCCGACTATCTCTAGTTTTTCGGCGATATTTATGGCTATTTTCTGGGCTTCCTCAGCAAGGTTTTTATCAATACGAGCAGGAGCAATTACCAGGTCACAGATGTTGGCCCTTTCGTCAAAGACCATTTCCACCACGGGGTACACTTTACGTTCACCATTAATTCCTCGGGCTACTATTACCGCCAGTTCTTTTTCAAATTCTACAAACTCTTCAATATACGTTTCACCCGGCAGGGCTTTTTCCACATCTTCCTGGCTTTTGAGAACCACCACCCCTCTTCCGTCATAGCCGCCTTTGCAGGCCTTTTGCACCACCGGAAAACCAAAGGAAGAAAGTTCTTCTGTGGTTTTTACTTTCCTGAATTTAGGAAGCGGGGCACCGAGGCGAGCAAGCATTTCTTTTTGTTTAAACTTGTCTTGAATGGTTTCAAGGAGATCAGGGGAAGGATAAATACGGTGGCCTTCTTTTAATAGCCTTTTTAAGGCCTTAGTGTTCACGTGTTCAAGGTCATAAGTGGTGACATCACTTTGTTCAACCAGTTCTCTTATTTTTTCAGCATCGTGAAAATCACCGATGATCTGTTTATCAGAAACCTGGGCGGCCGGGGCTTCTGGAGTTGGGTCTAAAACCGTAACATAAAATCCCATTTTTTTGGCCTTCTGGGCCATCATCTTACCAAGCTGGCCCCCACCGAGAATACCCAGCCGAGCCAGTGGATACCGGTATATCTTCATTTTGCCCCCAAACTTTGAAGATACCGATATTTTAGTAACGTGGAAGTAAAAACACAACTAAAAGATATTGAAGCTTTACAGTTGTTAATGGGAACATTTTTACCTTACAGAGCGTCATCGCGAGGCGACGTAGTCGCCGTGGCGAAGTGACCCAACGGGTCATTACTAGGAGCACGAAGTGCGGCGAAGCGACCCTACCAGGGTCGTTACGAGGAGGTGCGTGAGCACCGACGAAGTAATCCCCTGAGATTGCTCCGCTCGCAATGACAGAAAAAGGGCTGCAATAATACTGCGAGGAGGCCCGCAAGGCTGATGTAAAATCTCAATCAGGGCCTGAGGGAAAGTTCCAACATCAAGATTTTTTATTCTTTAAAAGTTGCTGGATTTGTTCAATAAATTCATTAACGTCCTGGAACTGGCGATAAACCGAAGCGAAGCGCACATAGGCTACTTCGTCCCACTCATGTAACTTATCCATTACCTTTTCGCCAATAAAGGTGGAGGGTACTTCTTTTTCTCCAGACTCCAATAGTTCTCTTTCAAGTGCGTTAACAAAGGCCTCAATTTCTTCCATGCTAATAGGCCTTTTTTGGCAGGCTTTTTTAATACCTTCAATAACTTTTTCTCTAATAAAGGGTTCTCTGCGGCCATCGCGTTTAATTATCATGGGAAGCTGCATTTCAACCCGTTCATAAGTGGTGAACCGATAGCCACAGGCCAGGCATTCCCTGCGCCGCCTGATGGTGGCTCCATCTTTGCTCATGCGACTATCAACTACTTTTGTTTCCATGTGTTCACAGGAAGGGCATTTCATGACAGCAGATTTTAATACAAAGAAGCATTTAAAGCAAAAAAGCGGGGCGAATGCCCCGCTTAAGGAGGAGGTAGATCTTAGTTCTGCCTTAAAGGCCAAAGCTTATCTCAACCTGCCCTAAGAAAACATCTCGGGTATCATCGTCAACAAGCTTACGGTCAAAGTCGTCGTGAAAATATCCTACACTTGCCCCTACGTTTTCAAAAAGCTCAACATTAAAGGCTATACCATACCGACTCTCAGCAAACTCAAGCTTCTGGGCATCGTTGTTGCTCCCGGCATACTTTAACACTACTTCCACCGGCCTTATGAACCTATCACAATTGACCCCTGCCTCCACGTTCCATACCGCAGGCTCTCCTTTGTAATCACCTGTCTCCAGGTCATCAAGTGCCGTCATGTATTCACCAAGCATGAAAAACCTTCCAAAAGTTATCTCCCCATAAAGGGCCAGACCACCTTCTTTGTCTTTAATCACTTCTCCTACAGCATCAGAAAGGCCGTCAGTGTCAGCCAGGTTGGAAAGATAAGAAAGGCCAAACAGGGCGGTAAGCCCCCTTGCTTCGTCTTCATAGGTGTAGTTGAGGTCAAAACCAAAATCTTCTACGTGGTTGTCACTATCGTCTTCTTCTTCCACGTCACCGTTAAATACGTAAAAAGATGCACTAAGACCTGCCTTTTCGTAACCAAGGAGCAGGGCCTTTTCCCTTATTTCTCCAAAAGAAAGAGTGATGGGGATATCTACCAGTGGATCATCAGGGAAATGGGTAAGAAGTGCACCAAAAGGCACGTAAAACTCACCGGCCTTGGCGTAAACAGGATATTTTTCGGGGTTTCCAAGCTGGATAAAGGCTTCGTCAATGAAGACGTTGTCATCATCAGCAAAGGGAGGGTTTTCGTAGAGGATAAGAGCCGAACCTGAAACCCAGTCGTTAACACTTCCAGAGACGGCAAGCTCTACCGTAGGCATGCCAAAGTCGCTTCCCTTTTCGTTTGAGTCAGCTACCACCCCAGCACGCATGGAGCCTTCAATGCTGAACTTAGGAAGAGCGGTTTCTTCAGACTCAGGGGCAACGGCAGGAGCAGAAGCCTCGTAGGCCTTAAGCTTTTCCTCAAGTTCTTTGACTTTGGCCGAAAGGGCCTGATTTTGTTTCACAAGTTCCTGCACCATGGCCTTTAACTCTGACAAGTCATCTGCGGCCCAGGACTTAGAGCTAAAAACTAAAAACATCGACACAAAAAACGTAAATAAAGTCTTTTTCATAACACCCTCCTTATAAAAAATTTAATTTTATGCTATTCAATAGAAAAAAAATACTACAATCAAAATTTTTTTCCGCCAATAATAAAAAGACTGAAATAAGGGAGATTTTTGTCTTTTAGAGCTGAAGCATCCTGATAAATCTCTTCGTTCTCCATAGAACAAAAGGAAACTCCCTTAACTTTCGTGAGAAGTCCTTTTTCTTTAATGGCTTCATAAATGTCTGCTGAGGCCCGGTAAACTTTATAAAGAACAATGGTACTCACTTGTCTCCCGAACTCTCGCACCACCTGCCCCCCACGGGCTCCAGAGGCAAAAAGGACGGTTTCGTCTCCTTCTGCCAGGCTAAGGTTAAGCCTTGCTGCTGCCGCTTGAGCAGCGGTAATCCCGGGTACCAGCTCTATTTCTATTTCGGGTAAAATCTTTCGCACTTCACGGGCAAGATAGATAAAAGTAGAATAAAAACACGGGTCTCCCATGGTGAGAAAGGCCACCTCTCCTCGGCCAAGTGCTTTGGCAATTATTTTGGCATTTTCTTGCCAGGCGCTGGTAAGAGCTTCTTTATCGTAAGTCATGGGGAAATTAAGTGGCTTCAGTTCTTTCTCTTCAGGTAAATGGGGTTTTACCACTATTGCTGCCAGAGAGTAGGCATTTTTACTGGAAGCAGCCACAAAAATGTTTTCTACCTGGCGAAGTATTTTTATGGCTTTTAAGGTGAGTAGGTCCGGGTCCCCCGGACCTACTCCTATACCGTAAAGCTTTGGCATAACTAGAACTTTTCTATGATTTCAAGATATCTCTTTAAACTTTTAATGAAAATTTCATTGATTTCGGGATACATACCAAGGCCTTTATAATAAGTTTTGCCATTTATAACGGTAGATACACATTCAGCCTTTTTACCGGCTTTTTCTACTTCAGCTCGCCAGGACTCTTCTTCACCGAAGATATCGTTCATTACATGGTCGCCGGCTACATACATAATTGGAATGAACTTAACCTTTTTCCCTCGGTAAGAAATGGCCTTTTTTAGAACACCTTCGGCGTCAGGGATCCCTTCTACCGTGGCCACCATTACGTTGGGAAAATGACGATTGAGTAGCCAATCAAGGCCTAAATAAGTAATGTTACCCGTATCGCAAGTAACGTCTGTTCCATGGGCCGCCAGAATATTGATGCCTTCTTTTGGTTTTAAAAACTCTTTTGAGAGGATATCAAGTACTTCATGAATGGTTTCCCAGCGGGTAAAAAGAGGTTCCCCCACAACAATACGAAGCCCTGGAAAATTCTTACAAATATTAAGGACCTCTTTGTATTCAATTCCGGGAAAGATATGAAGTGGCTGGACAACCACTTTACGATAACCTTCAGCTTCAAGTTTGGCCAGGACTTCCTGAAGGCTGTGAAGACGTTTGTGAATGCGCTTTTGGGCGTAAATTTTGTTCATTTTGGCCCTTATAATATCAGAAGTAAAAGCCCAACGAATTTCATATCCAGGAAGCTCTTTTCTTAACTGTTGGTCAAAGAGATCAAAAGTAACCTGGGCTTTAGTGGAGGTGCCAAAAGCAGCGATAACAATGGCCGGCTTTTCTTTTAGGGGAGGATGTTTCATTTTGAAAATTTGGGCTGAACTAGAGATCCCCCAACAAAGGACTAATAAAAAAAGCATTGAAACTAAGATTTTGTGTAACATAGAACCCTCCTTTTAAATTATTTTTGGAGGGCTACGAGGCGGGCCGTCGGGAAGACTTCTCCCGAACGGGGCAGGAAGCCTCGAAGCCCCGTCCTAATTTTGCTCTAGGCCGGTATCCCGGCTTCCGGATCATCCTACTCGCCGCGCCTTCCCAGGACTTTTGGCCTTATGGCCTTAAACCCCAGTGGCCTGTCACCCTTGTGGGCCTAGCGGCTTTCGTCCCCGGTTACGGTTGCGGGCCAGCGCCGGACTTTCACCGGACTTCCCGTTTAACCCCACACCCAGTTTCAAGGGGCCTGGTTAAGCTTGGCCGGTTAGCTTTTACTTTCGTTAGCCTTACAAGCTTTCCTTTTTGCCCGAAACTGGGTGCAAGGCACCTAGAGCGAAAAGTATGATAAGGCAACATATCTTTATTTTCAAGAAAAATTTTCCCACTTTGAAGATTACTCCTGTGTTTTTCAAGACATTAATTGTTCATCTCTCTAAGAGACACAACGTGAACATGAAAATGGTTAACCCCTCCTAATAAGAAGGGGGAAAGTTCCCTCCGATAGGGAGGGGTTATTTTCACAGAAAAGATTTTCAGAGGAATGAATAAGTTTACCGTCTCTGAATTGTTGACTTTTTATCTTATCGTTCTAACCTAATTACGTATTTTGGATAGGAGGAGTTTATGCCGATATATGAATTCATCTGTGAAGATTGCGGCAAGGAATTTGAAGTACTTTTAAAAAGCCGAGATGAGATTGAATCTGTACGTTGTGAGAATTGTAATAGCCCTAGAATAAAACGCCTTATGAGTGTAACTGGTGCGGTGATTACTGGAAGCTCAAGTTCTTCTAAACCCACGGTTAGCACTCAGAAATGTGAATCTGGCACCTGTGCCCATTTGAATTTACCTGGTTATTCCCGTTAAATTTGGCTTATGCAAGCCATTTGGCAGGGACTAGAAGAAATTTTTAATGACATAGAAGTCGCTTTTCTGGAAACTAAAAAGCGCTATCCTAAAGAAGTGCGCTGTAAACCCGGCTGTGTAGATTGCTGTTATGCCCTTTTTGATTTATCCCTGGCTGAGGCAGCTTTACTTTACCGGGATTTTTCGCGTAAGCCACGCGGAGTCAGGCGTGAAATCATGCGCCGAGTGGAAAAATACGAAAAAGAATGGCTCCGCAAAAAGCCAACAGTTTTAAATCCCTTTGTCATCTCAGCTATAAAAATCCGCTGCCCCTTACTGAACGATAAAAAACGTTGCGAACTTTACGAAGCCAGGCCTGCCACCTGCCGCCTTTATGGAATTCCTGTTCTCATTGCTGGTGAGACCTTTGTCTGTGGCTATTCTGGTTTTGAGCCAGGAAAGAGCTACCCCACAGTGTATTTTGATAAAGTCCTTGAGCGCCTGGCAGCCCTTTCTGATAAAATTGCCCCTGATGGTAGCAAAGTGCGAGTGCCGCTCCCTGCAGCCTTAAGAGGACGTTTCCCCGGAGTCCAATTCCTTGCGTAGTGATTTTATAGCTTCTTCTACTAGTTTCGTTTGTTCCAAAGAACCAAGGCCTTTATATATTTTTAAAGCTATTTCGTAAGCCTCAAGGGCTGCCTGAAGGTTACCTTGATGTTTTTGTACATCACCAATACCTACCATAGCACGGGCGGCTCGGTGGGCATCGCCAAACTTTTCGGCTATTTCTAAGGTGCGGTAAAAATAAGGAAGAGTCTTTTCAGGCTGATTAAGCTTTTGATAAGTGTAGATAATCTTTTCTGCCACCAGGGAAGCACTTATTTCATCGTTAAATTCTTCACAAATATCCATGGCCATTTTATAAGGTTTTAAAGCTTCTTCGTACCTTTCTCGCCAGAATTTAATGTCTCCTATCTTTTCAGCAGTGTTGGCTGCTTCTCGCCAGAGTTTATTTTCCAAAAAGATTTTGAGGGCCTCTTCAAAGCGTTCTAAAGCATCAAGGCTTCTCCCCTGCCCCCACATTATCTGGGCTTCTTCATACCATTTCCGAGCTTTAGTCACATCGTCTATTTCTTCAGATTGCTTTTCGGCCTCAGAGGGCTTAAACTTACCAAATTTCTTCTCAATAATTTCTAGAACTTTTTCTTTTTCATTCATATCTAAATCCTTTCAAGGGTCTTTATGGCCTCCCTCGCCAGGGTGGCTACAGTTACGTTTTTAAAGATTTTTTCTTCTGGGTCAAATATTTCTATCGTACTCTGGTCTCCTAAGAGTTCTTCAAGCTTTGGCAGGGCGTCTATTAAGCCGGCATGCTGGCACACAAGCGTTGCCAGTGCCTTTACTAAAGGGTCTTTGTCTTCTAAAAGCTCTAAAATCATCCAATAGCGCTCATTTTTTATCAAAGTCGGTTTCCCTTGAGCAATACGATAAAGGGCCCAAAGGGCACCTGGCCTGAACTCTGGATACTTCAGGAAAGCAAGAAGATTTTTGACAAAAAGGCCAAATCGGTCAGGTTCACGCCTGATTATTTCACCCACGGTTTCTAACGCCCCCCAGGCTGAAGCCGCCGAGTCTGCACTGGAATAAATGAGCCTTTTTATCAAGTCAGCGGTTATATCAGGGCGGGTTTTGAGCACAGCCTGAGCCGCTTCACCTAAGGTTAACACCGCTTTCCAGCGCAGGAGAGGGTCCGCACTATAAAGAACTTTGCGCAGGATGCTAAGGTTTACCGGCATAAAACGGCAGTGAAACACTATTTCTTTTTCTTTATTTTCTCGTAAGAGATTTTCTATTTCTTGTCGGCGTAGCCTTTTTGGTTTAAAGCCAGGAGGTGGTATTTCTTTTAAACGCCTTTCTGCTTTGAGCTTTGCTATCTTTTCCGCCGAAAGCTCTCTTAGCTCGTCAGAAAGGCGTAAAAAAATGAGGACTCCCCTTACATTTACACGTTCAGAGGGGTCACCAAAGACCTGGTGGCTTTTTTGGTCGTAATGTTCAACTACGTATTCCTGGTAGTCTTCTTCAGGGTCAAGCTCCCAGGCCAGGTCCCAATTGCCGCCACAGGCAAGAAGCAAAGCCTCTACAAAAGCTGCTCCCCGGTTATGACCGGTGACATCACTTACATAAATTGCTCCACAATCACAAAAGCCAGCGTCAAAATCAGAAAACTGAAACCCGAGATTTTGAGGGGGAGCAACAGGTCTCCCACAAAAAGGGCAAAGGGCCGGTTTAGCCTTTAGCATTTTCCGCTTCCGTAATCATTTGTTCTAGAGATTCAAGCACTGGATAACCCAATTTTTTGGCTTTTTCCAGGGCTTCACGAGCTTCTTTAATCTTTCCGAGATGATAATAGGCCACGGCTAGGTTATTATAAGCCATGGAAAATTTAGCGTCAGAAGAAATGGCTTTTTCACAACACTCAGCTGCCTCTTTGTATTTTTCCTGTTCAATATAAACCGTAGAAAGATTTACAAGAGCAGGTGGCCAGTCAGGCCTGGCTTCAAGGGCCTTAAGGTAGCAATTTTCGGCTTCTTCAAGGTTTCCCAGGTGAAAGTTTACCAGCCCCAGATTAACCAGAGCCTCAGCTGATTTTGGATAGGCCTTAAGAGCCACTTCAAAATGTTTTTTAGCCTCTTCAAGTTTGCCGAGCTGGGCCAAAAGGGTGCCCAAATTAACCCGAACTTCAAAGTTAGGTGGGTCTAGCTCAAGAAGATAGTTAAAGGTTTTGAGGGCCTCTTCGGTTTTACCGGCTTGCCAGTAAGCTATGGCCAGACGATGATGGGCAAAAATTGACTTGGGGTTTTCTTTGGCCTCTTTTTCAAGAATAGCTAATTTCTTTTCGTCTATCATTCCTGCCTCCTTGTGTTGCTAAAATCTAGCATTAAGAGTTTTATATGCAACTAAAAGTTAAAGGGCTAAAATAGCGCTATGTCAAAAACTTTGTCATTTTTATTTTTTCTCTTGTTAATTTTTTATGCTGGGGCCTGGTATTACGACCTTTCCTTGCCTGCGGCCGAAGGCCAAAAGGCTTCTACCAAAATAATTTTCATAGAGCCTGGCACACCCTTAAAGGAAGTTGCCACTCTACTTGAACGTGAAGGGCTAATAAAAAACAAATGGATTTTCATATTTGAGGCCTATTTACGAGGGCTTACCGAAAAAATTAAGGCAGGTGAATACGAGCTTGACCCGCGAAACCCTCCCCGGAAAATACTTGAAACGTTAGTTAAAGGTCGTGTGGTAACCCATTATGTTACCATTCCCGAGGGTTATAACATTTACGAGATTGCTCGCCTGCTTGATAAAGCCGGCCTTTGCCCGCGAGAAGAGTTCCTCAAGGTGGTTAAAGATAAAGAACTCTTGAAAGAACTTCACGTGCCAGGCGAAACCGCCGAAGGCTTTCTTTTTCCTGACACTTATGCCTTTTGGCGAGGTATAAGCTGCCGTCTTATAGTGGCCACTATGATAAAACACTTCTGGGAAGTCTGGAATCAGGAATTTGCCAGCCGGGCAGAAGAGCTTGGGCTTTCAGTAAAAGAGGTTGTAACTCTAGCCTCCATTGTGGAGAAAGAGGCAGTTGTCCCTCATGAAAGGCCCATCATAGCCAGTGTTTTCTGGAATCGCTTGAAACGAGGTATGCGCCTTCAGGCTGACCCTACGGTGCGATACGCGGTAAAGCGTTTTTATAGTCGGCTCCGTTACCGCGATTTGCGCTATCGGCATCCTTATAACACCTATATATATCCAGGTCTTCCACCAGGCCCTATTTGTAACCCAGGCCGTGATTCCATAAAGGCTGTGCTCTATCCCGCTAAGACGGACTATCTCTATTTTGTTTCTAAGGGTGATGGCACCCACCATTTTTCGCGTACCCTAAGAGAACACGAACGAGCCGTTGATATCTATCAACGAGGAATAAGGCCAAAAGACTTGAAATCAACCAAAAAGCCTCAAAAATCCCTTGAGCCTGAAGAAAAAGTGCTTAAATCAAATAATGGAACTTCTGGTAATGGAACAAAAGAGGATACTTCGTCTCAAAAATAGGAGGAAGCCATGGCCGAAGAACAAAAAAAGGCTAAACAGGAAAAAAAGCGAGAAATCCCTCCTGAGGTTATAGAAAGGGTTAAAAAGCTGCGCGAAGAGATAGAGTATCACAACTACCGCTACTATGTCCTTGATTCTCCAGTTATTTCTGATGCCGAATATGACGCCTTAATGCGAGAGCTAAAAGAACTTGAGGCGAAGTATCCTGAGCTTGTAACTCCGGATTCTCCCACCCAGAGGGTTGGTTATCCTCCGGCTAAAGAGTTTAAACAGGTGCCCCATGCTGAGCCCATGCTCTCCCTTGATGACGCTATGACCGAAGAAGAAGTCTATGAATTTGATAAGCGCATTAAAAGGCTCCTTAACCTGCCAGAAGAGACCCAGATTGAATACACCGTTGAGCCCAAGCTTGACGGCCTGGCGGTAGAGCTTGTTTACGAAGAAGGGGTTTTTACCGTGGGTTCTACCCGGGGTGATGGCTATGTGGGCGAAGATGTAACAAATAACTTGAAGACCATAAAGTCTATTCCCTTACTCCTGAGGCCTCTTACTGACGACGCTCCCCCTGTGCCCAAACGTCTTGATGCACGCGGAGAGGTCTTCATGGAAAAAGAAAAGTTTAAACAGCTAAACGAAGAGCGTATCAGAAAAGGGGAGCCGCCTTTTGCAAACCCCAGAAACGCTGCAGCGGGGTCTTTGCGCCAGCTAGATCCTAATATCACCGCCCAAAGGCCTCTTGACATATATTTTTACGGGGTGGGGAAAGTAGAAGGCTATAAATTTAAGACCCAGTGGGAGGTGCTAACCACCCTTCCCAAATGGGGGCTTAAAACCAATCCTTTGTGCCGTTTGGTAAAGGGAATTAAAGAGGCTATTGTCTATCATCACGAGCTTGAAAAAAAGCGCGAAGAACTGCCTTACGAGATAGACGGCATAGTTATAAAAGTGAACGACCTTTCCCTCTGGGAAAAGCTTGGCACCAAAGCCAGAAGCCCGCGCTACGCCCTGGCTTACAAGTTTGAACCCACTCAGGTAACCACCCAGGTGCTTGACATTGTTGTGCAGGTGGGGCGTACCGGGGCGGTTACCCCGGTGGCTATTCTTAAACCAGTAAAAGTGGGCGGTGTTATTGTTTCAAGGGCCACTCTTCACAACGAAGACGAAATCAAGCGTAAAGATATTCGCGTTGGGGACTGGGTGCTAGTGCAGAGGGCAGGGGATGTTATCCCAGAAGTGGTTATGCCCATAAAAGAGCGCCGCACTGGCAAGGAAAAACCCTTTGAAATGCCCAAAACCTGCCCGGTGTGTGGAAGTAAGCTGGTGCGCAAGCCTGGTGAAGCCGTCTGGCGTTGCCCTAACAAAAATTGTTATGCCCAGTTAGTAAGGCATCTCCAACACTTTGCCAGCCGGAATGCCATGGACATAGAAGGCCTGGGAGAACAGGTGGCTAAGGCTCTGGTAGATATGGGCCTGGTAAGAGACGTGGGTGATCTCTATTACCTTACCGTAGAGGACTTTCTTCAGCTTCCAGGTTTTGCCCTGAAAAAGGCTCAAAATCTTTATAACGCTATCCAGAAGAGTAAAAAGACTACGCTTCCCCGTTTTCTTTATGCCCTTGGCATTCGGCATGTGGGTGAGGTGGCGGCCCAAACTCTGGCCGAGCATTTCAAAAGCCTTGATAAGCTAATGAATGCCTCCATGGCAGATCTTATGGCCATTCCGGGAGTAGGGCCGGAGATGGCAAGAAGCATCGTGGAGTATTTCCGCAACCCGCATAATCGCAAAGTTATAGAAAAGCTTCTTAAGGCCGGTATTGAGTTTGAAGACTTAAAAGAAGAAAAACCTGAAGAAAAGCCGTTAAAAGGCCTGACTTTTGTCTTTACCGGGGCTTTGAAAAGCATGACCCGCGATGAGGCCAAAAAGAAGGTCCAGGCCCTGGGAGGGCGGGTGGCCTCTGATGTTTCCCGAAATGTTGATTACGTGGTGGTGGGAGAAAAGCCCGGTTCTAAATTTACCCGTGCCCAACGCCTAGGGTTAAAAATTATAAATGAAGATGAATTCCTAAAAATGATCGGAGAAAAGCCCGAGGAGTAGAAATATTTACCCTTTCTTAATAGGTAGGAGATTTTTAAATTGGCTGATTTTTAGACTGCTTCGCCTGTCCCGAGCGAGGGATTTCCTCGCAGTGACAGCACGGGCACGGCATAGGTCCTTGTTAACGAGTGAAGTGGAGTAACTTCTTATGAGACTGCTTCGCTTCGCTCGCAATGACAACCAAAAATTGTCATCTGTTTTACGATCTCATTAATAGTTAGGCTTCAAAACCCTACTGTTGATACTTTAACAGTTACCACTTTTCCGAGATTTCCATTCCTTTTAGTTAGGCTTCAAACGTGTTTAACAGCTTTGTGGACCTAACTGATCTCGAAAGGTGTTTCCATTCCTTTTAGTTAGGCTTCAAACTCGGAAATTACGCACTTAAAACACCACATCTATATGAAGTTTCCATTCCTTTTAGTTAGGCTTCAAACTCTGCAAGTTTTTTATGTCTGTCATATCAACAATTGGGTTTCCATTCCTTTTAGTTAGGCTTCAAACTGGTAAAAATAGGGCAATCCTTACCTGGTGGCGGCCGGTTTCCATTCCTTTTAGTTAGGCTTCAAACAGAACTTGAGAAAAAAGAAGAAATTCAGGAAGATCAGTTTCCATTCCTTTTAGTTAGGCTTCAAACTCTTATCCAGGCAGCTTCAATAACTTCTCTAATTTTGTTTCCATTCCTTTTAGTTAGGCTTCAAACCCTTCCTAATGATGGAATGCAATGTCCCAGTTTATCACGTTTCCATTCCTTTTAGTTAGGCTTCAAACCTGGAGTCTGCGCAAACGGCTTCATTTCCTGTACACCGTTTCCATTCCTTTTAGTTAGGCTTCAAACGGGGAAGCGGAACTTATATTCAAGCACTACTCCCCCGGTTTCCATTCCTTTTAGTTAGGCTTCAAACACGAAAGGTCTAATGGTCCCTATCGTGGTTACGGAGGAGTTTCCATTCCTTTTAGTTAGGCTTCAAACCTTAGCAAGCTCTCAGAGCCTGGACGCAAAACGACTAGTTTCCATTCCTTTTAGTTAGGCTTCAAACGTGGGCTTAAACTTCCAGATTTCCTTTCACAAATAACTGTTTCCATTCCTTTTAGTTAGGCTTCAAACTTTTCGGGATCCTCTTATTAATGCTTGTTTAAAAGAGCTGTTTCCATTCCTTTTAGTTAGGCTTCAAACAAGCCGTTACTGACGCATTAACAAACGGAGACAAGGTAGTTTCCATTCCTTTTAGTTAGGCTTCAAACACGTCCCAAACACTCTTGCTCCCGTGCCACCGTCAGTCGTTTCCATTCCTTTTAGTTAGGCTTCAAACCACATTGAGCTGTCTGAATACAGGCTGCCTGGCACTGTTTCCATTCCTTTTAGTTAGGCTTCAAACGTGCAGCACTGCAAGATGTATAAATATCACACTGATAATAGTTTCCATTCCTTTTAGTTAGGCTTCAAACCTGCGGAGCACGGGAGAACGAAATGCTTGACGAGCCACGTTTCCATTCCTTTTAGTTAGGCTTCAAACTAAGGTTTCCAGAAAGTGAATCCACACAACTTTTTCCAGTTTCCATTCCTTTTAGTTAGGCTTCAAACTAGAAGCCGCCAAGCAAGCAGCCCGACGCCAGGGCTACTGTTTCCATTCCTTTTAGTTAGGCTTCAAACTAAAAATCATTCTTTCTGCAAGCCGACCGATCTTCCGTTTCCATTCCTTTTAGTTAGGCTTCAAACCCGTCCAGCCTGCATCGTCCGCTAGCTTTAATATTTGTTTCCATTCCTTTTAGTTAGGCTTCAAACTTCAATACCTCTCGGTCGACTATACGTTTAAGCTCTGTTTCCATTCCTTTTAGTTAGGCTTCAAACTTGTGCAGTAGCCCTTCTAAATATATCAGTTATCTTGTCAGTTTCCATTCCTTTTAGTTAGGCTTCAAACGGATTGAATAAGAAAATGAACCTTCTATAATGTCATCATGTTTCCATTCCTTTTAGTTAGGCTTCAAACTATCTTTAGCTTTTATATAAAAAGTCCAGCTCCTGGGTTTCCATTCCTTTTAGTTAGGCTTCAAACGATACTACACAAGCCTGGGGAACAGCTGGAGATTCTATTGTTTCCATTCCTTTTAGTTAGGCTTCAAACGCATCATAAGTGTTCTTGATTTATACTCAAATAAAAGTTTCCATTCCTTTTAGTTAGGCTTCAAACAAGAAAAAATATATAAAATGGAATCAGAGGTTTTGAAAGTTTCCATTCCTTTTAGTTAGGCTTCAAACCGAACCAGACCGCTCGAGGCGTCACCGTCTCCGTCGGTTTCCATTCCTTTTAGTTAGGCT
>NZ_LSFI01000090.1 GCF_001642325.1 Thermodesulfatator autotrophicus
TAGCCAGCGGCTGTCTGAAACATCTATCTTTAGGGGCATGGGGGTTAAGCGGGAATTTAAGACTATTTAATGTTTTCGTTGTAAACGACGCTTATGATGTTAATAACATTTTGTCATTCCATTAAGGTTTGTTTTTTAATAACTCTCCCAGTTTGCGCCAGAGTCTTCCGAACTTTTCAAGGTCACCCTGTTTTAAGGCCTCTTCAGCCTGAAGGTAAATATCAAAAATAGGTTTTAAAGATGGAAGTATTTCCTGGCGAATTTTTTGCATCTGAGCTGAAGTTTTAGGCTTCTTTTCAATCTCTCCAAATATGGCGTTTAAAGCTCCTTCAAGGGTAGGCGCCATTTTGATTTCATTTTCATAGGCCACTATTACCCGCTTAAGCTCTGGGATCTGACCCGATTCTGCCTTCAAATATAACGGCTGCACGTACAATAAATTGCCTTCAATGGGAATGATGAGAAGAGTTCCAAGAATTACACGGCTACCCCGCTGATCCCACAGCGAAAGCTGGCGAGAAATCTCAGGATCCTGATTAATACGGCTCTCAATCTGCTGCGGCCCATAAACTAACTTCTGCTTAGGGAAACGATAGACCAGCATCTGACCATAATTGTCAGGATCACAACGTACACACATCCAGGCCGCCAGATTATGCTTTTTAGCCGGGTTAAAAGGTATCATCAAAATAAATTCAGCCTGCTTTTCCCCAGGAAGTTTCATGATGGTGTAATAAGGTTTCATATAACGGCGTTCATCGCGAAGACTTTTAGGAATCTCCCAGAGGTCCTCCTGGTTATAGAAAACTCGAGGGTCTTCCATATGGTAGGCACCAAAAAGCTTGGCCTGAAGCATGAATAACTTGTGTGGATACCTTATATGATGACGTAAGTCCTCTCTTAAATCCGAAATAGGCTTGAACATGCCTGGAAAAATCTTGGCATAAGTCCGTATGATAGGGTCAGTTGAATCCTTTAAATAAAAAGAAATATTACCGTTATAGGCATCAACTATCGCTAAGACCGAATTTCTTACGTAATTACCCACGCCTTTGACTCTACGAGAATAGGGATAACGATTGGAAACCGTATATCCATCTACAAACCAGAAAAGTCTTCCGTCACTACTGATCACGAGATAGGGATCGGCATCAAAGAAAATAAAAGGAGCTGCTTTACGAACACGTTCAGAAACTGAACGATGATAAAGAATTTTACTTTCTGAAGTTATATCGCCAGAAAGCAGAATCTTACTTGAACCAAAACGAATGGCAAATAGAAGCCTTCTAGAAATTGAACCTATATTTACCCCAGTCGTTCCATTATAAGTTGTATATACATTTTTTTCTCCTGCAGGGTAATCAAACTCTCTGGCTTTCGTACGCACGATAACATATTCATTGGCAATTTCTCCAAAATAAATAGCAGGCTGTTTAACCTGCAAATTACACTCAGAAACTGGAGGAATGTCTTTAATCAATAGTTTTGGCAAACCTTCTTCTGTCACTTCATTAACAACACCTAAAGTTAAACCATAACCGTGGGTATAAACTAAATGTTCGTTAATCCAGGAACGGCTTGGTAAATCTTCATAAGAAAGTTCCCGTGCTGATAACATTACCTGACGTAATTCATTATTGATTCTGTAGCGGTCATTATCTACGGAAACAAATTTATAATAGGTACGAATTTCTTGAATCTGACTAAAAGTTTCAAGAAGGGGCTCATGGTCCCAAAGTCTTATGTTTTTAATAGTATCCTGGTTGAGGGCAAGAACTTCTTTGGTAAGGGGAGGTCCAAATTTAAATTCCTGTTCATCTACTTTATCCAGGCCAAAAGCTTCTCGCGTAGCTTTTATTTCATAAGCCAGGTATTTCTTCTCTCGCTCAAGCTCATTGGGTTGAACCACATACTTGTGAACTATGCCAGGTAAAAACTTAAGCCCTACAAAATAAAGACCAGCATAAGCCAGAACCAAGCCAATCAAAATTTCTTTGCGGGGCTTAAAAACAAAAATAGCCGCCAACACGGCTGAAACCAAAGACACAATCACCAGGGCATTTAATACCGGAAGCACTACCTTGGCTTCGGTAAAACCTGCCCCGAAAACAACTCCCCTTTCATCAAATAGCAGGTCGGCTCTATCAAGCCACAGGTCAAAGGCCAGTCGCAAAAAGAAAAGGGCAAGCATTAAAGCCAAGTAACGCCTGAAGGGCGTGGTAAGAACTAGCTTACTGCTATAAGAAGACCTTATATGACCAAGCGCCAGAAAAAGGAAAAAACCAGTACTGGCACATAATACCCAAAGGACAAAGGCAAAATTGGCAAGATAGCGCCAGAATGGAAGCTTAAATACATAAAAAGAGATATCTAGCCCTAAAAGCGGATCAACTTTACCAAAACTAGTAGCCTTTAGAAAAAGGATAGCCTCTTCCCAGAAAGGTGCCGCTGAAAGGCCCAGGAGAATAGCTAGACTCAGGGAAACAATTTTTAAAACTAAACGATATTTCTCACTTAACCAAACACGAAATCTGGGGTCAAAAAAATCAGCAAAGGCCCCGGTTTTAACTGCTGTTTTATGGACCAGATAGCCGTTTAAATAAAAAAGAACCCCAGTTAAACCACCAATTACTAGAAAAAGTAGACTCTGGAGCCAGAACTTAAGGAAAAATACCCGTTCAAAACCCAGATCATGAAACCACAGGTAATCTGTATAGTAATATACAAAGGGCTTTCCCAGCACAATGAAAAGCCCAAATAGGGCAAAAAATAAAATTATAAGCTTATTTAGAATGCGCATTTATTTAGTCTTCTTTAGCCAGATTTAATAAAGAACCTGCCAAAATTATTTGTCTGTCTCTTTCGGTAAGGTCAATTTTTCCGTAAATGGTTCCCTTACCAACTATTTCAATTTCAAGGCTATCTCTTCCTTCAGAAAGCACCTGTCTCACGTTTTTGAAAATTAGCTCATCTCCTTGAGAAATTTTTTCATAATCATTGGGATCCGCAAAAATAACAGGAAGAATGCCAAAATTTATGAGGTTGGCCTTGTGAATTCTCGCAAAACTTTTGGCAAGCTTAGCTCTAACGCCAAGATATCTCGGAGCAAGGGCAGCGTGCTCCCGCGAAGAGCCTTGGCCATAATTTTCCCCGCCAACTACCGCAATCCACTTGCCCTGCTCTTTTAAGGCCAGCGCCTTTTTAGCAAATTCAGGATCAATATTTGAAAATACGTATTCACTTATAGCCGGCAAATTGCTGCGCAAGGGAAGGATCTTTGCTCCCGCAGGCATAATATGGTCAGTAGTGATATTGTCTCCCACTTTTAATAACACCTGGCAGCGCAACTCTTCTGGCATGGGCTCAAACTGAGGCAAAGGCACAATGTTGGGCCCTCTTATAATTTCAACCTTAGCCGCCTGTTCTTCAGGAAGTGGTGGCAGAAGAAGGGCATCATTAATAATAAAACGTTCAGGCAGCTCTATCTCAGGATAGGCCCCAAGTTTGCGTGGATCTGTAAATTCACCAGTTAAAGCCGCGGCCACTGCTACTTCTGGACTTACCAGATAGACCTGGTCATTTTTAGTGCCTGAACGGCCGGGGAAGTTACGCGTAAAGGTGCGCAAAGAGATGGTACCTGTAGCCGGGGCCTGCCCCATGCCAATGCAACCGAGACAGCCGCTTTGATGAATCCTTGCTCCGGCATGAATTAAGTCCTGCAAGGCCCCTAAAACATCAAGGTTTTCAAGCACCTGGAGTGAACCAGGGTTAATCTCAAAGGAAACCGAAGGATGGACTTTTTTACCTTTTAAGGCTTTAGCTACCACCAGCAAATCCCGCAAAGAAGAATTGGCACAGGAGCCAACTATTACCTGGGCTACCGGGAAACCTTCAAGCTCAGCAACTGGTTTTACATTATCAGGGGAGGAAGGACAGGCTGCCAGCGGTTCAAGAGAAGATAGGTCAAGTTCAATAATTTCGTCATATTGGGCATCAGGGTCAGCTAAAAGCTCCTGCCATTCTTCATCACGCCCCTGGGCCTTAAGCCAGGCCAGGGTTACTTCGTCAGAGGGAAAGACCGAAGTGGTGGCCCCCATCTCCGTACCAAGGTTGGCAATAGTAGCCCTGTCAGGCACGGAAAGAGAAGCAAGGCCCTCGCCGAAATATTCTATAATTTTTCCAAGCCCACCTTTTACCGTAAGTTTGCGAAGCATCCAGAGAGCAACATCCCTGGCAGAAACCCAGGGAGGAAGACTACCAGTAAGATGAACCCCTATAATACGGGGCATTATTAGGTGAAATGGCTTCCCAGCCATGGCCATGGCTACATCAAGCCCGCCTGCCCCTATGGCCAGCATGGCACAACCACCGGCCGTAGGGGTATGTGAGTCAGAACCAAGCAAAGTCTTTCCAGGACGGGCAAAACGTTCCAAGTGAACCTGGTGGCAGATACCGTTTCCAGGCCTTGAAAACCAAAGGCCATATTTAGCCGCTACGCTCTGTAAAAAGCGATGGTCATCGGCGTTACGAAAATCGGTTTGTAAAAGGTTGTGGTCTACATAAGAGACAGAAAGCTCGGTTTTTACCCGCGGAATACCTATGGCCTCAAATTCAAGGTAGGCCATAGTACCGGTAGCATCCTGAGTCAAAGTCTGGTCTATTTTTATAGCGATAGGTTCTCCTTTTTTTAAAGCCCCAGAAACCAAGTGAGTTTCAATAAGTTTTTCAGCTACCGTAAGCCCCATAAAAACCTCCTATACAGGTATAAGTCCAAAAGGTTCAGGATAAATTTCTTTGAGTTCAGCTAAAAGCTCAAGAGATGCGTCTTTTAAAGGATGATTCTCCTCTGCTAAAAAGCGGGTCAGAAAGGCCATGTATTGAATAAGGGGTTGATAAAGAAAACCCTTCACCCCGTAAGAAACGGGATAGAAATGGGAGGAAACTTCTTCGGGGAATTCCCGTAAAAGATTAAACAATTTTTCACTGAGAGCTTTAACTGTTGGCTCTTCTCTGTCCAGGACATAAATTTCTGTCATCTTTTCTAAGATTATGGGTTTAATATCTAGCTCATAAAAATAAGGAAGGTCAGCAAAGCCTATTTGAAAAACGGATAGGAAATACGCATGTCTCAGTTTTATAGCTATATCAAGGTTTTCAAAATCTTTTTTTGTAAAAAGGCCAAATTCTATCCCTAAGGGCTGGACTAAACCTCTTTTAGGCCACAAATCTTCAAAAAGCCAAGGGAAATAATTACAAAGAAAAATAAGTAAGGCTTTGGCTACTTTTTGTTCTTTAAGCTCTTGATAAAGGAGCCTTAAGTCTTTAATTGTTCCTGAAAGGAGATAATGTTTTTTTTCTAGCTTATCTATATTTACGCGGCAGGGCTGCTGCTCCAAAAATTTATAAAAAGGGCTTTCACTATCAAGGCGCACCTCAAGTACCAGGCTGGCTAAAGATAACAAATTTTCATTTTCCCTTAGTTTTTGAGGATCTTTTGAGATACCTAATGAAGTGGCCTGTTCCTGTAAAAACTCTATGGGGTCATTAAACTTGGGTTGTAGACCTTTTTTAAGATACGGTTTTACTATTTCCATAGCTCGCTAACTTAGCATTTTTTATTTGATTTGGCGAGCGGGGGACAGGCAAAAATTTATTTAGAGGTTGGCAGCTCCTGGTCCAGAAAAAGGTAGTATTTCAGTAATTGTGTCC
>NZ_LSFI01000091.1 GCF_001642325.1 Thermodesulfatator autotrophicus
AGGTTCGCAAAGCCTCACACGAGCGGAGCCAATTTTTTCTTTGAATGAAAAATAAAAGGGCAGGTTTCCCCTGCCCTTTTTGTTGCTAAGTTTTACTTCAGGTCGAATCTGTCAAGGTTCATAACTTTGTGCCAGGCGGCGATGAAATCTTTTATAAATTTTTCTTGGGCATCGTCACTGGCATAAATTTCAGCCACATTTCTTAGTTCATCATGGTGCCCCAGAATCAAATCTACTCTGGTGGCCATCCACTTGGGCTCTCCACTCTTACGGTCAATTCCTTTGAAAAGATAGCGGTAATCGTCAGCTTGCATCCATTCTATTCCCATATCTAATAGATTTACGAAGTAAGCATTAGTTAAAACGCCGGGTGTTTCTGTCAGTACGCCGTGGTTTTGGTATTCATATACCGCTCCTAAAACTCGTAATCCGCCGATGAGAACTACCATTTCCGGGACGCTAAGCTTTAGAAGTTGGGCCTTATCTATCAGGAAGTACTCAGGTGTAGTGTAAACGTCTTCTTCGTCAATGCTGTTTAAGTACTTAAAGTAATTCCTGAAACCATCGGCAAAGGGTTCAATATATCTGTAAAATTCTACATCTACCTCTTCCTGTCTGGCGTCAACTCTACCTGGAGTAAATGGTGCCTGAATATCAAAGCCTGCTTTCTTTGCCGCGTCTTCTATGGCAGCGCAACCACCTAATATAATCAGATCCGCTATTGATACCCGTCTTTTGGAGCCGCTTTTTTTCTGTTCTTCGTTGAATTCTTGCTGGATTTTTTCATAAATAGCGAGAATCTGTTTTAGGTCTTGAGGGTGATTTACCTCCCACTCATTCATGGGAAGTAATCTGATTCTAGCTCCATTGGCACCTCCTTTGCGGTCAGAATCACGATAGCTGGCCGCTGAAGACCAGGCGGTATATACCAGTTTGGTTGTATCAAGGCCTGAGTCCAGAATACGCTTTTTTAACTGCGAAATGTCTTCTTCATTAATTACTTCATAGTCCCTTTCAGGGAGTGGGTCCTGCCAGATGAATTCTTCTTTGGGGACGTATGGTCCTACATAGCAGCTTTTTGGCCCCATATCCCGGTGGGTAAGTTTAAACCAGGCGGTGGCAAAGGCTTTTTCAAACTCTTCGGGGTTTTCAAGGAATCGCTTGGCTATTTTGGCGTAGCTTGGGTCAAACTTTAGGGCCAGGTCAGCGGTGAGCATACGAGGCTTGTGTTTTTTGTTAGGGTCGTGGGCGTCAGGGATTATGTCAGGAGCATCTTTGGCTACCCACTGGTGTTTCCCTGCTGGGCTTTTTTCAAGTTCCCAATCATGATTGAAAAGGAGATGAAGGTATTGAATTCCAAACTTGGTGGGGTTGGGAGACCAAGTGAGCTCAAAGCCTGAGGTGAAGGCATCCGGGCCTTTGCCTGTTTTGTAATGGAACTTCCAGCCCAGGCCCTGCTGTTCTAAAGGAGATGAGCTAGGATCTGGCCCTAAGTATTTGTCAGAGGCAGCTCCGTGGCACTTTCCAAAGGCGTGTCCTCCTGCAATTAAAGCCACGGTTTCTTCATCATTCATGCCCATTCTGGCAAAAGCAAGCCTTATTTCTTTAGCGGATTCAACAGGATCTGGATTTCCGCCAGGGCCTTCAGGATTAACATAAATTAATCCCATTTCTGTAGCGGCATAGGGCCTTTCAAGCTTTCCGCCTTTGTATCTTTCTTTATTGGTTAACATGGCTTCTTCTGGCCCCCAGTCCGGGCTTTCGTCAGGTTCATGGATGTCCTCTCGCCCAAGAGAAAAGCCTATGAGCTTAACACCCATGTCTTCCATGGCTACGGTTCCTGCCAGGATTAAAAGGTCAGCCCAGGAAAGCTTTTTCCCGTACTTTTTCTTGATAGGCCATAGCAGGCGAATAGCCTTGTCAAGGCCGATATTGTCAGGCCAGTTCAGCCTGGGTGGGAAGCGAAGACTTCCGTCCCGTGCTCCACCACGGCCATCGTAAATTCTGTAGCTTCCGGCACTATGCCAGGAAAGCCTTACAAATAACGGCCCGTAATGCCCAAAATCAGCTGGCCACCAGTCCTGCTGGGTTTTCATGAGCTTTTTGAGGTCCTCTTTTACAGCTTCAACATCAAGGGTTTCCACTTCTTTTACATAGTTATAGTCCGGCCCGTAAGGATTTTGTTGCGGGCAGTTCTGCCGCAAGATTTTCAGGTTCAACCTGTTAGGCCACCAATCTGTAATCCATCTTTTCCTTCTTTTCATACAAAACCTCCAAAGTATTTATTAGTAGTAAATCCTAATTTAGTTTAATTTTAAATTATTTAGCATCAAAGTGTCAAGAAAATTTTTCAGGAATTTCATTTATCCCTGTGACTGTTTCGCCTGTCCCTGAGATCTGAGACTGCTTCGTCGCGCTTACGCGCTCCTCGCGGTGATAAAATGAGCCAGGCCTTGCGAGTCGCAAAGTGGGAGCCGCGAAGTGGAGAAGTGGAGAAGTGGAGAAGCAATCCTTCTCGCAGGCGCTATGGTTCAAAAAAACAATTCTTGTCACACTATTTGAGGCTTGGTATAACTCCAGCTATGAGAGAGATGGAAATAAAATTTCAGAACACGCTTACCAGAAAAAAAGAGCTTTTTAAGCCCCTTTCACCGCCAAAGGTAACCATGTATGCCTGCGGGGTTACCGCCTATGATGAGTCTCACCTGGGGCATGCTCGAGCAGCGGTAGTTTTTGACGTGCTCTTTCGGTTTTTGCGTTATGTGGGCTTTGAAGTGGTTTATGTTCGCAATTATACGGATATAGACGATAAGATTATCAAACGAGCCCATGAGGTTGGGGTGAGCCCCAAGGAACTGGCCGAACGCTATATCAAATCTTATGACGAAGATATGCGGGCTTTAAAGGTTTTAAAGCCCACCTATGAACCCAGGGCTACGGAACATATCCCCCAGATTATAGCCCTTATTGAAAGGCTCATTGAAAAAGGGTTTGCCTACGTGGTGGACGGAGACGTCTATTTTTCCGTAGAAAAATTTCCTGAATATGGCAAGCTTTCTGGCCGAAACCTTGAAGAATTGAAGGCCGGGGCAAGGATTGCCGTTTCTGATAAAAAACGCCACCCTCTTGATTTTGCCCTCTGGAAGGTTGAAAAGCCCGGAGAGCCTTCCTGGGAGAGCCCTTGGGGACGGGGACGCCCAGGCTGGCATATTGAGTGCTCGGCTATGGCCATGCATTATCTCGGAGAAACCATAGACATTCACGGTGGTGGCCTTGATTTAATTTTTCCGCATCATGAAAACGAAATTGCCCAGAGTGAAGCGGCTACTGGTAAACCCTTTGTGCGTTATTGGCTTCACAACGGCATGGTAACGGTAGGCCGGGAAAAGATGTCAAAAAGCCTCGGAAACTTCGTTACCATAAAGCAAATGCTTTCCCGCCACCACCCTGAAGCTTTAAGACTATTTCTGCTTTCCATGCATTATCGCAGCCCCCTTGATTATACAGAAAAAGTAGTAGGGGACCATGAGAAAGCGCTTGAAGGCTTTTATGAAACCCTTTTCTTAATTGAGAAACTAGAGGCTACTGAGGAAAAGGCCCCTGAAGGCCAGAAGAAAAACCTGGCTAAAATTCAGGAGCTTGTTGAAAATTTTGAAAACAATTTTCTTTCAGCCCTGGCTGACGACTTAAATACTGCCAAAGCCATCGCGGCCTTATTTACCCTGGAAAAAGGGCTTAACAATCTCTTAAAACTTTGTGCGCGTAAGGCTTCTAGAGACCATGTTATTTTGGCCCAAAAAGGAAAAAGCCTGGCCGTTAAATTAGCAGGAGAACTTTTAGGTATTCTTGAAGAGTCTCCAGAAAGTTTTATAGAAAACAAACGAGCCAAGGGACTTTCAAATAGGGCTCTTAACCGCGATGAGGTAGAAAAACTCATTAAAGAAAGGGAAGAAGCCCGCAAGGCTAAAGACTTTGAAAAGGCCGATGCTATTCGTGACGATCTGGCTAAAAAGGGTATTATCTTAAGGGATACCCCGTGGGGAACTTTCTGGAAAGTGGAATATGAACCTTCAAGTTAACTGGGTGGACATTGCCGTTTTAGTTATTATGGGCGTTTTGATTTTGCGAAACGCCTGGACGGGATTTTTTAGAGGGCTTTCCTCTTTCGCAGGCATTATAGCGGGTTACATAATAGCCCTGAAATATTATGGATTGATAGAAGGCATTATTCGTCCCTGGCTTGCCAGCCAGTGGGTTAAAACCCTTTCTTACGTAATAGCCTTTTTAATAGGTTTTTTAGCAGTATTTATTCTCGCAGAGCTTTTAACCTACTTTTTCAAGAAAACCAGGCTTTCCTGGGTTGACCGTTCCCTTGGAGCCCTTCTTGGGGCAGTTAAAGGCTTTTTATTGCTGGCTGCTATCTTTATTCTGGTAACCACCTTTGTGCCCCAGGGGCACAAATTTTTCAGCAATTCTTACACTTACCCTTACATAATGAAAGGTGCCCGTTTCATTGTTGATTTACTACCCTCAGAACTTAAGGCCCGCTTTAATTATAATTTACGTAGGATTTTAACTGATGAAAGAAGATAAGTTTGATGAACTTGGTCCTCTTTTTGTAAAGCTGGTAGAAATAGTAGCCCGTCTCAGGGGGCCAGGTGGTTGCCCCTGGGATCAGAAACAAACTCCAGAGACTCTCAAAAAATATGTTCTTGAGGAAGCCTACGAAGTCTTTGAAGCCATAGGTGAAGAACCTCCTCTGGCTGTTTGTGAAGAGATAGGAGATCTTCTCTTTCTGCTCATTTTTATTGCCTATCTTTACGAAGAGAAAGGCGAGTTTGAGCTGGCGCACGTGTTGAAGCTTTGTGCAGAAAAGATGATCCGCCGCCATCCTCACGTGTTTGGAGAAAATGCTTTATCTAACCCCGAAGAGGTAGTGGCGCAGTGGCAAAAAATAAAAGAAAAAGAAGCTAAAGATAAGGGGAAGAAATCTTCTGTACTGGGAGACCTACCTAAAGCCCTGCCAGCCCTTCAGAGAGCTTTTCGTTTGGGAGAGCGAGCTAGCCGGGTGGGGTTTGATTGGGAAAAACCAGAAGAACTCTTTCCTAAACTTGAAGAAGAAATAAGAGAAATAAAAGAAGCCATAGCTCAGAAAGACGAAAAATCTCTCAAAGAAGAAATAGGGGACTTGCTTTTCACCGTGGCCAATCTTTCACGTAAACTGGGAATAAATCCTGAAGAAGCTTTGCGCCATTCTAATGAAAAGTTTGAAACGCGTTTTCGGTCCATGGAGTCCCATTTTAAAGAAAAGGGGAAGCGTTTAAAAGAAGTATCACTTAAAGAAATGGATGCCGTCTGGGAAGAACTTAAGAAATAACTCTCTAGTGTTTCAAACTGTCATAAATTCTCTTTAAAAGCTTTAAGTCTTCAAAGGTTTCTTTCTTCCTCCTTCCTCCCTTCTTCCCTTCTTTCCCTGGCTTTGATAGTGACTTTTTAGGGGACAGGCAAACTTATTGAGTAAATTTTTTTAGTTCAGCTCAAGTTTAGCCGATAAAAGGGACAGGCAAACTTTTTAAAAGGAGGCTGTGCTATGCCACGAATCCCCAGGTTTTTCATGGATGACCCAAACGCCGCTTATCACATCATCTCCCGCACGGCCCT
>NZ_LSFI01000092.1 GCF_001642325.1 Thermodesulfatator autotrophicus
GTCTCAAGAAGATATTTTGCAAAGGTCTCTTTAATATCAAAAAACTTGCCAAAAATAATCCCGAAAGGGATAAACCTTCCGGGATTATTTCCTATCTTAAGCCCTTTTCTTTTAAGAAAGGCCCGTACTTTTTGTCAGTTACGCAAATATGCGTGCTTAACCAGTCTTTAAGGAAAGTTAAAAGATCGTAGGCAACTTTTTCGTCTCCAGATTTTATTTTTTGCTGATAATCAATGACCTTTTGCACCAGTTTAGCGTGTATTTCTTTATGTATTTTAGCTTCTGGGTAGCCGTATCTATCAAAAAATTCTTCTTCAGTCTTAAAGTGTTTGGCAGTATAATCAATCAGCTCTGCCAAAACTTTTTGCAGGGTACTCTGGGTGGCTCCGCTTCGTAATCCCCTATGCAGTTCATTAATCATTTCCACCAATCGGTGGTGTTGTTCGTCTATAACTTTTATACCTATTTCAAATGAAGGACCCCACTTGATTAAATCAGCTTTGTATGAATGTAAATCTTGGTCAGATATCTGTTTTAGGGCCAACCATCTGCCCATAAGGAAAATTGCTTTTTCAAATAGAGGTTCTATATTCCTTTTATAAAAGTTCAGAAGCTCATTTTTTTCGTGGATTTTTTGAATCTTTTCCTGGAACCTCTGAGATTCTCGGTGTAATTGTTCGTGAATGGGTCCAATCTGTTGAATAAGCTCTCTTTCTTCAGGAGATTGTGGCTGGTAATGAGCCAGAAGATTACCTAATATGCAGCGGCAAGCATCTGTTTCTATTTCTGGTATCTGCCCCTCAAGGATAGCCTGAATAATTTTTTCTCTAAATCTCAAAAGGACCAAGAAAGAGAGCTTTATTTTTGTTTCAACAGGTATGCTCTCAAAAAGTTTTTTTTCAAGCTCTGGATTAGTTTTTACCAACGAAAGGAGAACGGTGCCTTCTTCTACTATTCCAGAGATACAGGCGTCTATAACATCTAGATTTTGCCTTATTTTTTCAAAACTTTCGGCATGGGCTAATAATTGGTCAGCATGATGGTTTACTCTTTCTACCGTGGTTACAGCTTCTTGAATATTATTGTTTAAGTCTGCAATAGTAACAGTCTGTTCTTCGCTGGCGCTGGCAATGGTATTAGCCAGGTCATTTACTCCTGCCACTGTTTCAGAAATAGACTCCACCCCGGCCACTGCTTTTTCCATATCCTGGCGTATGGTATTTATAATTTTGCCTATCTTTTCGGTAGCCTTAGCTGTTTGCCTGGAGAGCTCTTTTATTTCACCTGCTACAACGGCAAAGCCTTTGCCGGCTTCTCCGGCCCGGGCCGCTTCAATGGTAGCGTTAAGGGCCAGGAGATTGGTCTGTTCAGCGATATCATTAATCAGGTGGGTTACTTCTTCTATTTCTTGGGAGCTCTTGGCCAGCGTTTTTATAGTTTCTTTGGCAAAAGTAACATGCTCATTGGCTTCGCCTGCTTTTATAGCTGTTTCCTGAATACTCTGGGCGATTTCGCGGGCTGCGGTGTTAAGGTCCTCCATGGCGTGGGCTATAGTGGCTATATTCTCAGTGGCCAACCTTGAAGCTTCTTTTAATTCCTGGGCTAGGCGTTCACTGTCATAACCAAATTGTCTAATAGAGTCGCCAGAGGACTCCACAAACTCAGCCGCGATAGCAAGGCTTCGGTTCTGGTCATTAAAGGTAGAAAGCTGGCTGGAAACATAAGCCACCGCCGCGTTAGTGGCTGAAGCTATTTCTTCAAGTTCTTTCAGCAAGACTTTATGCTGGGAAACCCCCTTTTCAAAATTTCCATTTTTAAGTTCTTGTAAAGCCAGGGCTATTTCTTTTAAAGGTTTAATCAAAAACTTATTGGTAATAATCAAGCTAAAAACAAAAACGGCAAAACCAAGTCCCAGGAGAAAGAAAATGACCTTTTTGAAAATTGCGATCTTTCTTTCTGATTTTTTCTCAAGGCTTTTAGTGAGGGAATTGGCCTGGGATAACAGAATAAGGTTATTATCAGCAATATAACTGAGGGCGTCATCTCTGTGAGATTCGTCAGCTAGTAATAGAACTTTTTCTTTGAAAGGCTGCCACAGGGAAACCAGTTTTTCATATTCCTCTTTTACTTCACCAGAAGAGCTGGTACATGCCCTTTTAAGTTCTTCAATTATTTCATCATAGGTTTTAACACTTTTTTCTAAAGAATTTAGCCATTCGGGATTTTTGGTATTAGCAAATAAAAAACTTTCTTTACTAATTTTTTGCGAAAGCATACGAAGCTTGCCACTGATGTTTACGTAATGAGCATCGTTTTTTTGATGGAATAAAAGATAAAAACTGGCAAGACTGGCTAACAAAAATACGCTAAACACCAAAAAAACACTACCTGGGACCAAAAACTTGGCCGCTAAAAACCTTCTCATAATGCCCTCCCGCAGATTAAAACTGTTTTAGGTATATTTTCGGTCAAAAATAAAATGCCTTTAACATTGCTGGACCTTTTCCCTTACCCGTCATTGTATGGTTTTTACGAGTGGAGTGGA
>NZ_LSFI01000093.1 GCF_001642325.1 Thermodesulfatator autotrophicus
TCGCGCTTCCGTGCTCCTCGCAGTGACAAAAAGAAGGAGATTGTAAGAGAAAGAATCTCAGAGAGGGCTTTGTTGGTTTTTCTTTCTCTCATAGAGACGGGAAGTTTTTTCTTTTTAGCCGAGGTGAAAAATGTATCCATTTAATCCTTTATTTTTTGATGTATTTAAGTTATGCATTAAAAGTGACGAACTAAAAATAAGGCTTCTCAAGATACATCTTTTTAAAGGAAGTATGAGAGGTCAAAAAATGGAAAGGGGTTGTCTAGATTTGCTTAAAAATATTCCTGCTCCCATAATCTTTTGCAATGAAAAAGGCGAGATAGAAATTGCCAGTCAAACCCTTACCAATATTTTGGGAAAAGTTTTTGAAGGAGAAAAAAATTTAAAGAATATTTTTCCTTCCTGGGATATCAAGAAAGCTTCCCAGTTTTTTGCCAATTTAGAAGGCTATGAGGTCCAGGTTAATTATTCTCCCTTTGTTCAAAACAATGTTTTAAAAGGCGGAATTTTCTTTTTTTCCTTCCTAAAAGAGACAGAAAAAGCCTTCCCCCTCATTCAAAAAGATAAATCTGAAATTATAAATTTTATTTTAAAAGGTCTAGCTCACGATTTTCGAAATTTTCTTTTTGCTGTCCAGGGCCAACTTGAACTGGCCCATATGGCTAAAAGTCCGCAAGAAAAGAATAATCATTTGGCAAAGGCCTTTAAAGCCTTATCACGAGCCAGAGAGTTTGCTGAAAATATAATGAAAGACGTTCATCAACAAAAATTTGATTTACATGAGACCTTACAGGAAGTCTTAGAGTCTCTTTTGGCTAACAAAAATATTAAATGGACTTTATATATCCCCGAAAATGTCTGGATGCCCAAGATAGATAAAATACATTTGGTCCAAATTTTTATTAATTTGGTCAAAAACTCTTTAGAAGCTATGCCTGCTGGAGGCCAAATAGTTCTTGAAGCGGAAAACATCTATTTATCTACTAAAAAAGGAAAATTGAATCCGGGCCCTTATGTCAAATTTGTTCTCATTGACAATGGGAAAGGAATTGGACCTTCTGAACTTCCTCTGGTTTTTATCCCTTATTTTTCCTCAAAAGACAAAATCAGAGGTTTAGGTCTATCTATGGTAAGGGCAATAGTGTGGTCTAATGGTGGAGACATCTACCTTGAAAGTAAGCCCCAGGAGGGGACTAAAGTTGAAGTTTTTTTACCAGCCACACTAAAAGAAAACGCCATTGAATCCTTTCCCGGAGAAAGAGAAAAGGGGCCTGAAATTAGCATTTATGTGGCGGCTAAAAAACGTATTTTATTGCTAGAAGATGAGCCAGAGATAGGGTCTTTTTTGAAAGAATCCCTGGAATTTATGAATTACAAGGTAATCTGGGTAAAAACCCCCGATGAGGCTTTTAGGTCTTATAAAGAAGCTTTAGCTAAAAACAACCCTTTTGACCTGGTTATTTCTGATTACCATCTACCCCAAGTGAATGGTCTGGAATTTTTAGTAACTTTAAAAGAACTTCATCCCAGGGCAAAAGTTTTAATAATTACCGAAGAAAGAAGCCAAGAGTTAAAAAAATCTCTTGAAAGAGCTGGAGCTATTAAGGTTTTAACTAAGCCATTTTCTATTGAAGACCTGGGCAGGGTGCTGGCTGAGACGTTTAACTGCTAAATGGAGCACATTCCTCATTACAGGGCGTCATCACGAGGCGACATAGTTACCGGGCAATTTCAGATTCCTCCCCTCTCGGGATAAAGATTGCTTCACCACTTCGTGGCCCGCAAAGACCCTCCTATTTATCACTGCAAGGAGGTATAGCAATAAGCGCCTCAAAGTAACCTCAGCTGAAGTAGTTTCATAACAGGCACTATCGCCAAATCTTATTACCTCTTTAAAGAAAGCAACAGCAAATTTTTAAGGATTTCTATTTTTGCCAGTTCTTCTCCTGAAAAAGAGTGTTCCCTGATAGCAAAAATAAGCCCTATTGGGCAGGAAGAAAGAACCAGAGGGGATATTAGAACATCCTTTTCCGCTTCCCTTGGACTGGCCCATAGCTCGGGAATATTTTTTCCAGAGCAAGTCCATTCAACTTGTTTGTGAAAAAGCTTTTTTATGGTTCCATTTAAGGGAAAAGTGAAGTTTTTCCAGGCTTTTCTGTTTTTTCCTAAGGCATAACGTATAACAACGGCTTTTTGGTCCTGGTTACAAAGGCCGAAAAGGACGGTTTCACAGTGAAACACTCTTATTAAAGTTTCACAAACCATAGAAAGGATGTACTTAAAATCCGCCTGGGAGACCAGGTTAGAAGTAATTTCCTGGATAGCCTTCTGGAATAAGCCTTCGTTGGAAATCTCCTGCCTTTCTGGACTCGCTTTTGAAGGGAAAGATTCTTTAAAATCCTTGAGCAGTGGGCCATAAAGCTCGCGGGTAATATCAAAAGCCTTGGCAAGATGGCCTCTTATTTCTTCTCCTTCCATTTGAAAGTTTCGTTCAAGCACTTCAATGGCATGTTCTTTTTGCCCGAAAGAACAAAGCCTTACGGCGCCATTTATGATTTCAGCGTATTTAGCCGGGTGATTTTCCTCTTTAGCCGCCGGAGAGCCTTCAAAAGTTGAGATTAAAAGCCCTGGTAGAGACCATTTTTGCCCCACAAAACGGGCCAAACTAAACAGTTTCTTCTTGATTTTTTGTTTTTTTTCCTTCTCAAGATATTCTATCTTTTGGTAAGTTCCTGGATAATAAAGTGCTAACATAATTCTTATCAGTCTATGGAAAAGGCATAGTGTTTCGTCAACTGTGTCCGCAGGA
>NZ_LSFI01000094.1 GCF_001642325.1 Thermodesulfatator autotrophicus
AGAACTCATTGAAGAGTGGTTAGAAAAATATTTTATGAAGGAAGTAAAGAAAGATGGATACCAAAAGTTTAAAGATTAATCTAAAAGAAGTAAAAATGCTGAGGAATATTAATGACCTTTTAGCTCTAAATCTGCCGAGTATATCCGAGATATTGTTCCCTAGTGGTTTTGAGTTATTACCCAGTGTCACAGAAATTTTTGAATTGGAATTTGCTTATTACGAATCAAAAATACTCTCAAAAAGAGAATTAATAAAGAGAGGTGCTTATTTTAAGTCTATAGATGGAAGAGAGACAATTCATTCTAAGATATGTAGGGGAACAAGTAAAGCACTGTTTGAGAATCGCTCAAAATCCACGATATCCTATTTTATGAATGGAGTATATTCAACTGGATATGCCACTCACAGATTATTTCCATACAGAGGAAAGTTTCATCCTCAAATGATTAAGGCTTTGATGAATATATTAGGCATTAAAGAGGGGGACATTGTATTAGACCCAATGTGTGGAAGTGGTACATTGAATGTTGAAGCAGCGTTAATCGGGATTAACTCCATAGGTGTAGATAAAAATCCATTTGCATGTTTTATGGCGAAAGTAAAACTAGAATCGTTAAGTTTAAGATTAGACTTGTTGGATGAATTATTAAGAGATCCAAAAGAAATACTGAATGAGTTTTTAACAACAAAACAGGTTAAAAATGAATTGCTTTTTGCTGAGGACGAAGAAAATAAAATAAAGAGACTATCTTTATTAGCTTTTTTAGATGCCATGGGATATGCACGTAGAACTACAAAAAGTATAGAGCAACTATTTCCTCAAGTGTTAAGTAGGTATATTAAACAGGTTAAAAGTCTTATTTCTATTTTCAAGGAACTAGATCTTAAATTAGGCAAAGGGAAAATAGAATTTGGAGATGCACGGGATTTATCGATAATAAAGGATGGCTCTGTGGACGGTGTAATAACATCTCCACCTTATTCTTTCGCAATAGATTATGCTGAAAATGATAGACCACAATTAGAATATTTGGGGTTTGATGTTGATAAATTAAAAAATGAGATGATTGGGCTAAGCGGTAGAGGTAGGAAAGAAAAATTACAAAAATATTTTAAGGACATGAACAGGGTTATGTCAGAGATTTCAAGAGTTCTGAAGGTAGGAAAGTATGCTGTGATAATAATTGGTTCAAACGATATACAAACAGGAGGGATAAGACTTGAAAATAAAATTAAAGAATTTGGCAACTCGCATGGACTAAATTTGGTCAGAGAAATAAGAAAACCGATAAAAGGAATAAGAAACACCATGCATGAAGAATTTGTGTTGATATTCAGGAAGGAGGGATAAAAATGACTTTTCCATCGCTCGAAGAAAAATATCGCACCGTAATTGAGAAGAATACCTTTTACTTTTATGACAGAGATTTTGAAGAGGCTTATGAAGGGTATCTTAATTCACTTAAAGAAGTTTTGCTTATATTAAAAAATAGAATTGAGACTGAAGGATTAAAAAAGGAAATTTTGGTAGATATAATCCGTAATAAAGAAAATGGATTGAGAGCTTTGTTAGCTCTAACCGGTTTTTCTAATGAATACTTCAAACGGTTAATTACATTTATTCGTGTGATTGATGATCCTGAGCTGAATAAATTAATATTTAAGGATAAGTGGGCAAAACCTATGGAAGGTGAAATGGAAGGCGAAATATCAGAATGGGGAGATTCACGAATTGCAAAACTTATCAAGCAAAACGAATATTTTGCAAGAGGGATCGTTAACTTGTTTTTTGAGGGAGCAAGTGTTCCAATAATATCAAGAGCTTTACCCTTGTTTGAACTCAAAAAGCTTAGCATTGAAAAGTTGAGTTTTAAGATTGAAGCAATGATTGACACACTTATAAGGTATAAGGAAAAGGGCTCTTATAGTGGGAAAACTGAAAGGAATCCCGAAACATACCTAGCAAAATTACTCAAAGAAATGAAAATACCTTTTGAAAAAGGAGATCTCCCAAAACTCGTTGAAGAGGAAGAAATTAGAAAAAGAACTATGGATTTTATAATCCCATCAAAAGACGAGCCACTACTTATTATCGAATGTTCTTACTTAGTTACAACGTCTTCCGGACAAGGAGATAAATCAAAGACAGAGGTGTCTGTAAATGACTTAATAAAGAAATATTATCCCAATGCCCTATTTATTGGATTCGTTGATGGTATAGGATGGTATGTTCGAAAGAAAGATTTAAAAAGAATGGTTTCCTCCTATGATGATGTATTTACTTTCCATGAAGAAGAAATAGAACGGTTTAAGAAATTGTCAATGCATATAATGGGGGCGAAAGAAGATGCCGAAAATAGATTTTAACCGTGACGGGATAGGTCATTTCTTATCCGATAAATTTTTGAAGGTTCCTCTTTATCAAAGGTCATTCGCTTGGCAAAAGGAAAATGTTAAGGAATTGTTTGATGACATTACTAATTTCTATCCTAATGAATACTTTATAGGAACAATAGTAGTAACAGACAAAAGAGACTATTTAGAAATTGTAGATGGACAGCAAAGGTTAGTTACAATAAGTTTATTTTTTATTACTATTCGGGATTTTCTTAAGGAAATAGGAGAAACTAAAAAAGCTGATGCTATCGAAAATGAATTTCTTGTAAAAGAAAGTTATAGAGAAGAAGAAAGAAAACAAAGGTTAATGTTGAATAATATAGATAACGACTTCTATAGTAGAGCCTTGATAGAAAGTGAAAAGATTGAACCTATTAGAGCTTCTCATGAAAGGTTAATAGAAGCATATAGGTTTTTGAGAAGTTTTATTGAGAATAGGTACAATAGTGAAGGTTTGAATGGAATTTTAGACCTTGTTGATTTCATAAAAGATAAGCTTTTGGTAATAATTGTTACTGTCTCTGATGATGTAAATGCCTTTACAGTCTTTGAAACACTAAATGATAGGGGGTTAGTTTTATCACAAACTGACTTAATCAAAAATTATTTATTCAACAAGGCTTCTGATAGAATATCTGAAGCTCAGGATAAATGGACCAGGTTTACTGGTGCTATTGAGTCAGGAATAAATGAAGAAGAAATTTTAAATTACATGAGGTACTACTGGTCTTCAAAATATGGTCTAACTCGTGAAAAAGAACTTTATAAAAATATAAAAGAAAAAATGAGAAATAAAAATCATGTTATTACATTTCTTAGTAATTTGGAGAAAACTTCCGAAATTTATCTAGCAATCTTAAATCCAAATCATCCCTTTTGGAGTAATTTTCCTCCAGAATGCTCGGAATATATAGAAGAATTATTAGAATTAAGGTTAACTCAAAATAGGCCTTTCTTAATTGCAATACTTGAAATATGGAAAGAAAGACCTGAAGAGGTGAAAAAAGCTTTAAAGCTTATAGTATCCTGGTCGGTTAGAAATCTCATAACTGGTATGATTGGTTCAGGTACCATTGAGAGGGAATTTTCAAAACAGGCTAAACTTATTAATGAGGGAAGAATAAGCAATGCAAAAGAACTATTAAATTCGGCAATAGATCTAATACCTCCAGATGAACAATTTCAAAAAGCTTTCGAAATAGCTACAGTTTCTAAATCTTATATTGCTCGTTATTATTTAAGGAAAATAGAACAAGAATATAGAACTACTCTGGAGTTGGCGCCTATTAAGAATCCAGAAAAAGTGAATCTTGAACATATACTTCCAGAAAGTCCAATAGATTTACATACAGATTGGCCGGATTTTGATGAAAGTCTGCACAAAACTTATTACCGTAGAATTGGAAACCTTACCCTCTTAGACAAAAAAATGAACAGTGATATAGGAAATGGCCCGTTTGAAGGGAAAAAAGCTATTTACAAAGAGTCTGAATTGATAATAACTAAAAATATTGCAGATTATGATGTCTGGAGTCCTTCTAAAATAGAAGAACGTCAAAAAGAATTTGCAAAGAAGGCGGTGGAAATATGGAATTTAAAAATTTAAACAAATTTATCAACAAAGTAATACAAGGAGATGTAATAGAAATACTGCGACAAATTCCAGATAATTCTGTTGATATGACTTTCGCTGATCCGCCGTTTAATTTAGGGAAGAAGTATAATAGTTATTATGATAAAAAGGATATAGATGAATATATTGAATGGTGTAAGTTGTGGTTAAAGGAAATGGTTAGAATTACCAAACCAACAGGTTCAATATTTGTCCACAACATTCCAAGATGGCTCACGTATTTTGCGTCATATCTTAACGAAATTGCTTATTTCAGACATTGGATAGCATGGAATGCGATGGGTGCGCCGTTGGGAAAAACGTTATTGCCAAACCATTATGGTATTTTGTGGTACACCAAACAGCCAAAAGGCTTCAAGTTCTATGATATCCGGGGGCGCCATCACAGATGTAGAAAATGTGGCATTGTTTTACAGGACTATGGTGGGAAAAAGAACCAAATGCATCCATATGGCCCACTAATTTCGGATGTTTGGACAGATATTCATAGGATAAGACATAAAAAAAGGAGGGATGAACATCCTTGCCAGTTGCCAATTCCATTATTGGAAAGATTGATTCTAATGACTACTGATGAAGAAGATATAATCTTTGATCCATTTGTTGGAACTGGAACAACAGCGATAGCTGCAAAGAGATTAGGAAGAAAATACATTGCTATTGACATAGATCCCAAGTATGTAGAAATAACAAAAAAGAAATTGGAATCTACTCAGCCTACTAAAATTAATGATTGTTATGTAAGTATATATCTTGGAAAAATAGTTACACTTAGAGATAAGGATTGGGAAAAACTAAAGAAGGCATTTATAATTCCATCTAATCCAAAAGAACTAGAGAAAGAAGAGATAAAACTAAAACTTCAAAAACACTATGATATGCCATCCTTATTTGATTATCACGATGGAGAAGATATAAAATAAAATGTAAAAGTTTAGACTTTATCTGACAGTCA
>NZ_LSFI01000095.1 GCF_001642325.1 Thermodesulfatator autotrophicus
CCTGCGGACACAGTTGACGAAACACTATGGACTTGCTATCTGTGATATAGCTTGAATAGTCGTATTGTTGATTAGTTTATTATTGATTTAATTAATAAATATAAATTTAAAAGAGATAATTTTTACAGACCTCTTTGTACACACTAGAAATAGGAATCCCTTCACGCTAACACACAGTAACATGATGATTATCTATGAAAGGAACTATAAGCCTAGAAGTGTCCAGAGAGATAATATTTTAACCAACTTATTTATTATAAGATAGAGCGCTATCGAGAGGCGACGTATCTCAGGTCCTTTGCTAGACTTGGGAAAAATGCTTCGCTCCGTTCACAATGACAGAGAAGGGGCTGCCATGACAGCCCCCATAATATTATTTGCCCCCATAATATCATTTGTTTTTTCTCACATTAAGAAATTATATATCAGGATTCCAATTTACTGGCTTTAAACGGTTATAACTTTTAGGAGCATGACAACCAACCACACAGGTTCCTCCATTAGGGTTCAAGGTGAACTTGATGGGATAAGACCACATACCAAAAGGAACTTCTGGTCTAATATGTTTGGCCTGGTCACTAGCATGAGGATCATGACAGGCAATACAAGTTCGTCCTTTTTTGCGATGTACATGCAAGTAATGTAAGTTCCATTCTCCATCTCTAAAATTTGTCAATATACTGGTAAATTTTGTCTTAGCGATTTCTCTATTATGACAGCCAAAACATAAATCATAATATTCGGGCTTATAATCTGTATAAAATGCCGGAGGGAAATATCTAATCAATAAAGAAACATATTTTGAACCGTGAACGTTATGACAAGCAACGCAATCTCCTGTTTCTACAGGCCCATGCTTATAGCGAGAACTTTTAATATAATCTCCTAAATCCACGTGACATGAAAAGCATAAAACTTCTTGAGCACTAATTAAAAGAGAAGAATAATTTGCTGAATGCGGTTTATGACAGGCTGTACAATTGCCATCTTTAACCGGTTTATGAAAATATTTTTCATTCATAGCGCTAAAAACTTCAGGAGAAATTTCTTCATGACATGTTTTACATAACGATGCACCTGGCATAATAAGCTGGAAACGATTATCAGAACTATGAGGATCATGGCACTGGCTACAGTCTTCTACGGCTGGCTCATGTACAAATTCCATAGAAAAATCTTCTTTTCTATCTGTATGGCATAAAAAACAAACCTCACCTTTTTCGGGAGGAGCCATTAATAAGGATTGGAAGTTAGAAGAATGAGGATTATGGCAAGCTATACAATCCCCCGTTCCTATTGGTCCATGAACATGTTTTTTAGTAAAGAGCTCTTTTTCGTGACAGTTAAAACATAAGCTACTTAAGGTTTGGCCGTCCCCTTTAAGCTGAAAACGCATAGCGGATTCGTGTGGATCATGGCAATCTATACAACCTTCCTCAACTGGTGAGTGTATTATCTTTTTATTAAATTCCTCTCTTTTAATTTCGTGACAGGCAAAACATAATTCCTGCCCTTGTCTTTCAAGTGATAAACGATAAAAAGAACCATGAGGTGAATGACAAGTAATACAAACTTTAGCTCCCACAGGACCGTGAACATATTTTTCCTTTCCTTTATCAGAATGACACTTTCCGGTTGTGCAGTTGGCTGGAGTAGAACTAACATACGCTAAGTCTAATTTTCCTCTCCTAGTAACATGGCATTCCTTACAAGATATTAAAGATGGATCTTTGTGAACATAAAATCTTTTAAACCCTTCAGGAACCTTTTTGCCTCTTTTTTGGTATTTCTCCGAGAGGAAAAAAATATCCAAAACTATTTTATCTTTCCCTGAAGAAACCTCAATTTTATTTAACCCCTCCTTCAAAGAAAGAATGGCCCCAAAAGTTTGACCATCAAATAGAAGCTTGCCATCTTTAGGTAAGATAACTTTTGCACCTTTAAAGGAGATTTTTTTAATGTTTTGGTTATCTTCAACAAAACCAGCCAAAAAAATTTTTTCTTCTGTAACCCAGACCTTATCAGGCGGAGAAACTATATTTAATTTTGCTAAAACTACGCCCATAGATAAAATAAAAAAAAGAGAACATAAAAAGAATAAATTAAAAAAATGAGCGATCATGATCTCCCCCCACGATCTATTTAAGAATATATGATACTTATTATAATTCCATATAGTACCACCTGGTGAAATTCAAAACTGATTAAAAGATAAAAAAACTCATAGAAAACAGAAATATTTATTTTTTATTTTCAAATGGACATGATTCCATAGCAGGAAATCCTAATTCAATAGCATGTGAAAAAATTTTCTTTTTATTAGATAGTAGTTAAAAATAACAGATAAAAGCGATTTTTAAATATAACTTCAAAAATTTTAAACCTTAAGAAAGAGAGGGGAAGTAAACTATTGATATTTGACATTGAAATTTTGAAAAAGAAACAGGAAAATAAATAAAATAATATAATAAAATTTAGGATAAGCTATGAGTAGACTATTTAAACTTGGCTTAATACTATTAATAATATTTAAAGGATTTCCTTCCAATAAAAGTTGGTCATTTCCTTATAGAAACATTAAAAAAGATACCACAATACCAAATTTTTGTGTATATACTTTAGAAGATAACAAGTTTTGTATTGAAAGTTTAAAAGGCTACATATCTGTAATTCTCTTTTGGGGAGCTGACTCAGATATAAAAGAAAAAAGATCAATAAAAGTACTACAATCATTTAAAAATTATTATAAAGACTGGGAACAAAAGAAAATCAAGTTAGTAGCTATTAACACGCAAAAAGACCCAATAGACAAGATAAAAAAAATAATAAAGGAAAATGAGCTAGAATTCCCTGTTTTCATAGATAAAGATCAAGATGCATATCAAAAGCTAGGAATTTATATACTACCAAGTGTACTTATCCTTGATAAAAATAGTAAAATTATTGATGGAATTGGATATACAAAAAATTTAGCTCAAAAAACAAACATAGTCTTATTGGCATTGACAGGCGATAAGAAACATACCCAAAAGCCCAAAAAGCAAAAACCAGAAAATCAAAGAAAAGCTGAAAGACATTTAAATTTTGCTATAACATTAATAAAGAGAGGCCTAGAAGAAAGAGCAATTACAGAAATCAAAAAAGCCTTAAAAATATATCCAAATTATTATAAAGCCCGTATTATTTTGGGATGTTTATACTACAAAAAAGGCAAACTAGAACTAGCAACAAAAGAACTAGAAGAAAGCTTAAAACATGAAAAATCAACAAAAGGGGTTATCTGTCTGGCAAAAATAAAGGCAGAACAGGGAAAGCTAGAAGAAGCAATTACCGAACTAAAAAGAATATCAATAACCAATAATCCAGACGTTCTATTTTTACTTGGCAATATCTACGAAAAAAAAGGAGAAATTGCAAAGGCAGCCACATACTATAGAAAAGCATACGAAAAAATAAAAAAACAATCAAATGAAAATATATTTTAATAAAGCAATAGTAATAACTATTACACTATTATTATCAATAATAAAATACTCTACGAGCATAGCTGATATTACAATTCTTACCCCTAAGAATGAATCAATAATCTTAAAAAGGAAACCTGAAATAACAATAGTAATAAAAACAAATCAATATCAAAAAATACACTTAAAAAGTGAAGGAAATATTGTTTTACCTATAGGAAACTGGAAAATACAAAAAACAAATTTTTTCCATTTCAGAATAAAACTGAAAAAAGGAGAAAATAAATTTGTCATTAATCCTGAGGAACACTTATTGAAAATAAAATACATACCCATTAGAACTCTTTTAACTCTAAATATTAATGATCCTGACATATATATCTTTCATAAAGAATACATAATCCCTCCATCTTGCCAAAGATGTCATACCAAAAAAGTTCCAAAAGGAATAAAAATAAATAAAGCTATTTATGGTCCTTTTGATCCGCGATGCATTTCATGTCATAAAAATATGTTACCACAAGAATATTATATACATGCTCCCGCGGGGAATTGGTTATGTGGTTATTGCCATGGGAAAGAAAAAATTCGTCTTTTTACCGGAAAACCAGAAGAGCTTTGTATAAGATGCCATTTAAGCGCCCAAAAATATCACGACATGGCCTATGTGCACGGCCCTGTTGGCTCTGGAGATTGTACAGCCTGCCATGATCCCCATGCTGGACCATACAGATTTCAACTGGAAAAAAATAAAAAAGTAGCATTATGTATTTTGTGTCATAAAGATAAAGAAATTTACATAGATTCGACACCGGGTTTAAATGTACATGCAGTTTTATCTGCATTGGGATGTGTTGCTTGTCATGATCCTCACGCTACAAATTATCGTTATCAGCTAAAAGATGGTCCTATAAACAAGTGGTGCACTACTTGTCACCAGCAATTCAAAGGATTAAAAAGAGGACATCCACTAAAAAGTCATCCTTTATTAGGACCAAAAGATCCTTTAAGAAAAGGAAGGATGTTAAGCTGTACCAGTTGTCATAATCCCCACGGTTCAATTTATAAACATTTACTAATAGAAGATGTTACTGGTGGAAAAATATGTACTAAATGCCACAATTATTAGTTTGTATACTACTGGACACCTTTTGCGACGAGCACGAGAATGTCCACCCAACTGTCTGCTTCAGATAATTTGCCCCTAATTCCCT
>NZ_LSFI01000096.1 GCF_001642325.1 Thermodesulfatator autotrophicus
TTCGGACACAATTACTGAAATACTACCAACATAAATCTTTTTATTGAAAAAATGCTTTTTCTATTCCTAAGGACAGGCCAATATATTTATAAGGCTCAATTTAAATAAAGCTTATGCAGGGCGATAAATTCTCTTACTTCCTCTGGCACTAAAAATTGAATGGACTGTCTGGCTTTGACTGCTTTGCGTATCATAGTGGAAGAGATATCAAGTCTTGTTACAGGAAGAAACCTCAGGCTTTTTCCTTGAGGCAATAAGAAAATCCCGTTTTCCTCTACGGCTTGAGGGAAAATTTCTCTCGTTTTTAACAAAAATTCTTCCTGCCCGCCTGGCCCACGGGTTACTACCACCAAATGAGCAAGCCTTGGAATACGTTGATATTGATACCAGATATCAAACTCAAGATAGGCATCAAGGCCCAAGATAAAAAAGAATTCAGCCTTTATTTTAGCCGTAAGTTCTTCAAGGGTTTTAACTGAATAAGATGGCCCCTGACGCTTTCCCTCAATATCACATACCTCAAAATAAGGCACGTTCTTTATGGCCAGCCTGGTCATCTCGTAGCGAAAGGGAAAGGGGCTCAACGGCCTCCCCTTTTTATGGGGAGGCTCTCCTGCTGGAATGAATAACACTTTGCTTAAAGCGAGTCTTTCGTAAACCTCAACTCCTACACGCAAATGCCCCAGGTGAATAGGATCAAAAGTCCCCCCCAGGAGACCTATCTTTTCCATTATTCCCTTATTTGCCCTTCACCAAAAACAATAAACTTTAAGGTAGTAAGCTCTTCCAAGGCCATGGGACCATAAGCATGAAGTTTAGTAGTAGAAATACCAATTTCTGCTCCGAGACCAAGCTGCCCACCATCGTTAAAACGAGTGGAAGCATTTACCATCACCACCGAGGCATCAACTTCTCGCAGAAAACGCAAACCGCGGTGATAATCTTCAGTTACAATACTTTCAGTATGATTGGAACCATAACGAGCAATATGAGAAAGGGCTTCATCCATAGTATCAACCACTTTTACCGCAAGGATAAGGTCTAGGAATTCTTCTCCCCAATCATTTTCGGTAGCTTCTTTAACCCAGGGAACTATCTCTTTCGTTTTGGGACAACCTCTTATTTCCACCCCGGCCGCCCGAAAATCTTCGCACATATCAGGCAGGAATTCTTGGGCTATAGCTTTATGTACCAGCATGGTTTCCATGGCGTTACAAACCCCAGGGCGCTGCACCTTGGCGTTAAAGCAAATACGGCGGGCCATTTCCAGGTTAGCAAAGCGATCCACGTAAACGTGGCAAACACCTTTATAGTGTTTGAGAACGGGAATGCGCGAATTTTCAGTAACAAAACGGATGAGCCCCTCACCCCCTCGGGGGATAATAAGATCCACGTATTCTTCAAGCCTTAAAAGCTCGTTGACTGCGGCTCGGTCAGTTATAGGAATAACCTGGACACTTGCTTCTGGAGCTCCTGCGGCCTTAAGGGCATCCTGGAAAATACGAGCCAAAGCAATATTGGAGTTAATGGCCTCTGAACCGCCTCTAAGTATTACAGCATTCCCACTTTTAAAACAAAGCCCTGCCGCATCAATGGTAACATTGGGTCGACTCTCATAAATCATGCCAATAACCCCGAGAGGGATGCGCATGCGCCCTACCCAGAGGCCATTAGGCCGGCGCCACATCTTAACTACTTCACCTACCGGGTCAGGAAGAGCTGCTACTTCCTCAAGGCCCTGAGCCATACCTTCTATAACTTTGTCAGATAGAGTAAGACGATCAATCAAAGCAGCAGATAGGCCCTTTTCTCTGGCGGCTTCTAGGTCCTTACGATTTTCTTCCTGTAAAAAGACTCGCTCCTCCCGCAGGCGAGCAGCTACGTCTTTGAGAACTTTATTTTTAATATCCGTGGAAAGATAGGTTAATTTTCTTGAAGCTTCTTTGGCCTTACGCCCCACCTCGGTAACAAGTTCTTTTACGTCCATAAAGCCTCCTTTATCTTTCTCTAGCTACATAGTTTTTAAGCCTTCCTACACCAGTTACTTCCACTTCAATTACATCTCCAGGAGAAAGGGAACCAATACTTGGCGGAGTCCCAGTAGCAATAACATCTCCTGGATAAAGGGTCATAACCTGTGAAACAAAACTTACGATTTCAGGAACAGAGAAAACCAATTCCTTGAGCGAAGAATCCTGTCTGCATTCTCCGTTTAGATAAGAACGGACTCGCACTTTTTCTAAATCAAGTTCTGTTTCCACCCAGGGCCCTAGAGGGGCAAAGGTGTCAAAACTTTTGGCCCTGGTCCACTGAGCATCTTTTTGTTGAAGGTCTCTAGCCGTTACATCATTGAAACAGGTAAAACCAAGCACTACATTCATTGCCTCTTCTATTGAAATACGCCTGGCGCTTTTACCTATCACTATAGCCAGTTCGGCCTCATAATCTACTCTCTGGCTTTCAGGGGGCAAAAGAATAGTATCTTCAGGGCCAATCACAGCTGAAGAAGGCTTTAAAAAGATTAAAGGCTCAGCAGGTAAAGGGAGGTTTAATTCACGAGCGTGGTCTCTATAGTTAAGTCCTAAAGCAATAATCTTACTGGGCCAGACTGGAGGAAGAATTTTAACTTCATCAAGAGACAACTCTTCACCTTTTAATTCTGGTTCTTCAAAAATAGGCCCAGCTAAAGGCAAAACTTTCTCCCCAGAAAAAATAACGGACAAGGCTTTACCTTGGAAAAGAACTCTTCCTAAACGCATGTCTTTTATTTAGCACAAGCTTATTTTAACGGCCAGTCTTTTTAAACCTTACAGGACGACGGGAATGCTTAGCCCTTCTTGTAACAGGCTTTTTGGGCAAAGCTTTAGCCCTTGAAGAAATTTTTTCCCTGGTTACCACAGGGGAAAGGAACCATTCTTCCTCTGGCTCTGGCCAGAGGACAGGTATTTTAAAACCAAGCTCTTTTTCAAGAAATTCTAAGAAAAAAGCCCCTTCTTCATCGCAAAAAGAGATAATAGCACCGCCATCTTTTACTTTAAGGGCCCGCTGACGAAATTCCTCAGCAGTTTCAGGGAGGTCATAGTTTATTAAAAGAGGAACTCCGTCTTGCTGAATAAAACGACAACCTGCATCAGTAGCTATTAAAATATCAGCTTCTTTGCCTGCAAATTGTTTTAGAAAACGTAAACGATATTCTGGACCAAGATCTGGCTTTAAAAAAACGGCCTTAAGACCAAGCCTTTTTAGCTCATCACATAGCTTTTGGGCCTCAAGCTTATTGTTCACAAAAATTATAGCCTTGGGCCAATGGTATTTATCTAAAACCCCCAAAAGGAGCATAAATTTTTCTTCACTAGATACGTGAAACAGGGAAAGTTTAAGATTAGAAAAGTCATCTCGGCCAATTTCAATGTAAATCTCATCAGGTTCTTTTAAGAATTTATAAGCGAGTTCTAAAGCTTCGTAACGAAGATTTTCCATAAAAACAAGCCCTTGCCTTTCACCTGGCAAAGGTAACTTTGAAAGCATAGATTCAAGTAACATACGATTTTCAAGAACCATCTGGTCAAATTCATCAAGAACTAAAATTTTAACGTTCTGCGGAGAAATAAGTCTCCATTTAAGAAGGCGATTAAACCAATAAGGAGTGGTAAATATCAGATGGGCTTCACGCTCAACGGCTTTCAGTTGTTCCTCTGGTATTTTCTCTTTGGCGGCAAAAGGCGTAAGAGTAAAAGAAAAAGTGCGGCCTAATTCTCTAGTAAAAGAAGAAAGTTCAGCTGCCCTTTCAGGATTGGTCACCAAAACAATGGCCTCGTTTTTCTGGGGTGTTTTATGTAAAAAGCGGTCTAGTATGGCGATGATGTAGGTCAGGGCCTTTCCACTCCCTCGCTTAGCTTTGACAATTACATCATGCCCTTTTAAAGCTTGAGGGAGAACAAGGTCTTGAATGATGGTAGTTTTAGTGAAACCTCTCTCTTCAAGAACTTTTATAAGGTCTGGATGTATAGGAAAAGAACTGAAAGGACGTCCATGAAGCGCTACCGCCAGAGGCCGCATCTCTCTTACCTTGGAAATAGCCGCTTCCATCACCTTTCCCCCTAAAAGCTTTTATCAGGGCTGCTCACCTGCGATATTAAACATTTTCCGTGGCTATTCAAGATACAATCAAAAGCAAACAAAAATTCAAATCTTAAAACTAATTGAGGCAAGCAGCCATTATGAACCTTTCAGGATTTGCCGAATATAAAAATCTACGGGAGG
>NZ_LSFI01000097.1 GCF_001642325.1 Thermodesulfatator autotrophicus
AGAGCCGCCGCATAGACGAGACCAATAAGCGTATAGATGAAGTGCGAGAAGATTTGACAAAGCGCATAGACGAAGTCCGCACGGAATTAACGGCCAGGATAGACGAGACAAATAAGCGCATAGATGAGACTAATAAGCGCATTGATGAGACAAACAAGAGAATTGATGAGACCAACAAGCGCATAGACGAAGTCCGCACGGAATTAACGGCCAGGATAGACGAGACAAATAAGCGCATAGATGAGACTAATAAGCGCATTGATGAGACAAACAAGAGAATTGATGAGACCAACAAGCGCATAGACGAAGTGCGTTCGGAGCTTACGGTTAAAATTGATGAATTTCACGCGGACCTTACGGGGAGAATAGACAACACCAATCATCGTATAGACCAGCTTACCTTTCAGATGGGCAAAGTGGCTCAGGAAGTGGAAAAGTTTAGAAAACAGCAGGATTTTTACAGGGACGTTTTACTAAGGATTCAGCGTCTGGAAGACAAGGTCATGGGAGCCTGATTTGACAAAAATTTTCACTAAACTGCCAATTTTTGTCACCTCCACTGCTGTGAAGGACTCGCCATAAACTTCCCGGCTGTCGCCGCGAGGAACACACTCCTTTGTCGCCGCGAGGAGCGTAAGTGCGACGAAGCAGTCTCTGAGATTACCAGGTGGAGATTGCTCGCGCTCGCAATGACCTAAAGAGATTCGCAATGATTAGTTCAGGTTGTTATACGAGGCGGCGAAGTGTCCTTCTATTGGGTTAGCGACGAAGTGACCTGCCGGGTTATTACGAGGAGCGCGAAGTGCGACGAAGTAATCCTTGTCCCGAGCGGTAGCGAAGGGATCTGAGATTGCTTCGCTTTGCTCGCGATGACGCAGTAGGGAGGCTCTCAATGACAACCCAAAATTGTCATCTGTTTTACGCTCTCATTATTTTTTTGAATTAAAGGTCTTCATCTTAATAAACGATAAAAGTTTTTAGAAGGAAAAATAAGTTTAAGGCTGGCACGCAGGTTGCATCATTAAGTTTAACGAGAAAACGAGGTGGCCACCTCAGGGATAGTGAGAAGTGAGAAGTGAAAAGTGAAAAGTGAGAAGTGAAAAGTGAGAAGTGAAAAGTGAAAAGAGAGAAGAGAGAAGAGTTGTCACTGCGAGTAGGCCGAAGGCCGACGAAGCAGTCCCGGAGATTGCTTCGCTTCGCTCGCAATGACCGAGTGAGATTCGCAATGACAAAGAGGGTGAAGGCCTTGCAATGACCAGTCAGGTTGTCATACGAGGCGGTGAAATGTCCCTCTATTGGTTCTATTGGTTGGTGGCGTGGTTGGGGGCGACGAAGTAGCCTTCTCGGGGTCATTACGAGGAGGTGCGTAAGCACCGACGAAGTGACTCACAGCAGAGTCATTACGAGGAGGCCCGCAGGGCCGACGAAGTAATCTCAAAAAAATCAATAAACAATAGGAGGTTTAAAAATGAAGGACAGAAGAAAAGAAAACAGGAAAAAAGGTTTTACCTTGGTGGAACTACTAATTGTCGTGGCTATTATTGCCATTCTATCGGCTGTAGCTATTCCTCAGTATACTAAATATAAAAGAAAAGCGGCTGCAAGCGCTGCTACCGGCCAGATAGCATCTTGTATGAGTGAATTAGCAGCTGCTTATGCTGATGACTCTACTGTAACTACATGGAATTGTGATGTAGATGGTAATACTTGTGGCTTGACTTTAGATCCAGCAACGGGAGATATTACAGGTTCCTGTAATCCATCAGTTAAAGGCATTGCTCTTACCTGTTCCATTACTAATAATACAGTTGAATGTACTCCTCAATAAAAGTATTCTTTAAGAATCCCGCTTAAGCGGGATTCTTATTAGCACTAATGTAACATTATATGGTATATAAAGTGTCCACCCAACTGTGAAAATTGTAAAATGATAAGATCACTTTAAGGAGGGTGGACACTCCCGATACCTTCTTTTTGGTCACTAATGTCTAAAGTATAGGAAATTTCCCTTCTCAAAGTCTGAAACCGGAAGGCCTTTAGTATGGATTCGTTATTTCTCACCTCCGCTTTCCCCTTATCCGGGAATTTAGGCAACCTTCTTAATTAAGAGTTAGTTAGATGTGTTTTGATTATTTAAATTAGGCCATCGCTAAATCCCGATGGCCTAATTTCTTTTAAAATTTTTCTGAAGTGCTATCGCCAACATTGGTGATTGCAACTCCGTCCAGCTTCAAGGCTCAAGTATCCTCAAAAAAGTGTTTTAATAATGGGAGCATTTTTTACATTAAAGAGCGTCATCGCGAGGCGACGTAGTCGCCGTGGCGATCTCAGATCCCTTCGCTGCCGTTCAGGACAAGGATTGCTTCGCTTTGCTTGAGATTCCTTCGGCCTCTTACGAGGCCTCGCAATGACGGTGTAGTAAAGGGCTCGCAATGACGGTGTGATAAAGGAGACGCAATGACTGGCCCACTTTGTCACTGCGAGGAGATCCCTCACTTCGCTCGGGACAGGCGAAGCAGTCCCTGAGATTGCTTCGCTTCGCTCACAATGACATTTCCTATTTGTCACTACAAGGAGGCCCGCAGGGCCCACGAAGTGACCCAACGGGTCATACGAGGAGCACAAAGTGCGACGAAGTAATTTCTGGCTAATTCTCAAAAGACCCTGTTCCTGTTATAATTCCCACATGAAAAAGAAACTTCCCGTTGGCATCCAGAGTTTTGAAAAGATACGTACGGAAAACTACTACTATGTAGATAAAACTCCTTTTGTTAAGAAACTGGTTGATGAAGGGGAGTATTACTTTCTCTCCCGCCCCAGGCGTTTCGGGAAAAGTCTCTTCCTGGATACTCTACGCCAGGCCTTTCTTGGTAAAAAAGAACTTTTTCAAGGCCTTTTTCTTGAAAATAACTGGGACTGGGATACTTCTTTTCCTGTGTTTTATATATCTTTTGGAGCTGGTGTTGTCCGTTCTCTGGAAGATCTCAGGAATAATATTCAGGCTTTATTAATAGACTGGAAAAATCTCTTCCACATATCCTACGAAAAGACAGGCTATAACAACCAATTTTTTGAAGCTATTCAGAAAGTAGTTGAAAAAACTGGCCAAAAGGCAGTTGTTTTAATTGACGAATACGATAAACCCATTCTTGACAACATTGAACGTCCTGAAGTGGCCATTGAAATTCGGGAAAACTTAAAGAACTTCTACTCTGTTTTAAAAGACGCCGACCCGTATCTTAAGTTTTGCTTTATAACTGGTGTTACTAAATTTTCTAAAGTTTCTTTATTCTCTGGCCTTAATAATCTTAAAGACATCACTATACATCCTGAATATGCTACTATTTGCGGCTACACTCAGGAGGAATTTAAAAAAGTTTTTGCTGATCGTCTAACGGGCCTTGACCTCGAGGAAGTGCGCCTCTGGTATAACGGCTATTCCTGGCTCGGTGAACCTGTCTATAATCCTTTTGACATCTTGCTATTCCTTGATTTGCGAGAATTTCGGCCCTTCTGGTTTGAAACCGGCACGCCCACTTTTCTAATCAAGCTACTTATTGAGAAGAAGTATTTCATTCCTGAGCTTGAAAATTTAGAAGTGGGTGAAGAGCTTATTGAAGCTTTTGATATCAATTATATTCGTCCT
>NZ_LSFI01000098.1 GCF_001642325.1 Thermodesulfatator autotrophicus
AGAATTTTTATCTTCCTTCCCTTGAAGATCTGGAAGCAGGAGAAGAGCTTCTTAATAGCTTTGATATTGATGAAATAGAGCTTGAAACCCTGCTTTTTCAGACAGGATATCTGACCATAAAACATCTGGAAGAAATAGGAGGGACAAGGGTATATCATTTGAGCTATCCCAATTTAGAGGTAAAAAGTTCTCTACACAAACGAATTTTAACTAAGCTTTTGGGGTCAATATCACGTAAAGACAAACACCTGATAAATACTTACAGAATTTTAATAAGCGGTGATATAGAAAAGTTAGTAGATGTATTTAGAAGTTTTTTTGCGTCAATACCGCATGATTGGTA
>NZ_LSFI01000099.1 GCF_001642325.1 Thermodesulfatator autotrophicus
GGACACAATTACTGAAATACTACCAAAAATTGTTTACTGACCAGAGGTAATTTGCCCGCCCATCAGGATGGGCATTTAGTTCATACCAGGTATTTTCAATTTTTATACAAGGAGGTCTATCTTTACTTAGCAAAAAATGTTTAAAAAGCTGACCTTTATCCTTCGCGTATTTTTGAATGTTTGCTCCCAGGTCATATTGCTCTTTACAACCTTCACAAAGTTCTCCAATATTTTCATAATAATTAATTTCTACATCATCCCGAAAACAGACGATACAGGAGCCAGGTGCCCCTTCTTCTGCAAGACAACTTTCATGAATAGGCAAAGGTTTTGAAAGTAATTTATCAAGATTGTCAGCAAAAGGTTTTTTCTTTGAGTCTTCAAATTTTTGAGAGAGCTTTTGAAAAAGCTGCCCCGCCCTCTCAGTAAAAACATTTGGATGAAAACTTTCGTAACATATGTGGACTTCAAGTGTTCCGCTAAATTGTTCCACAAGCCAACTATTTAATTCAGACCTGATTGTTTTTATCTGAGAAAGCGTTTCTTCTGTATTAGGCAACAACAAATAGAAATGACCACCACCAGCAAAGATCAAATTACACCGGTAAAGACCAACGGCATCGAGAATCCTCTTTGCCGTATGTTCGGTAAGAAGTTCAAGAAAAAATGACCTGCCTTTAAGAGATTTAAGAGCTCCTTTTGAACTTATGGTATATATAAATTTTTGAACTCCCGAAATGTCTCCACCAACTAATAGAAAAGGCCTTTCGCTGTAAGGAGGTTCGAGAATTTCTTTCTTGAAAAGCCTTTTATTTTCAGTAAATTCTGCACCATATTTTTCGGTTAGCCATAAATAATAGGAAGAAGCTATGGCGGCGGTGAGTTTTAAGTGGTCGAAAAGAGAAATATCGGGCCATTTTTCAAAGCCCTCTTTCGGAACAAGAGTCTCCGAAGGCACAAACGAAAAATATTTCTCAAGAAGCATCAGGAGAGTATCCGGGGACAAGTTGTTCTTAGAAAATTTAGAAAAATTTTCTTCAAAGGCAGAAAGCAAACGTTTGTAATCTTCACGAGTGACTTTCTCTGGCACATTAGTGGCTATTGGTGGAAGAGGGTTAAGCTCCTGCGCTGGCCAGAAGGCCGGATAGCTTGCTGCCCTTTTCTCTTTCAAAGAAAGACGCGAAAAAGGTGTAGCTAAAGGAGTTTCAGCATCCCACACAAAAACAGCATCTTTTTTCTTATCTCTTTCAGACGAAGCCCAATTATCAGCCTGATAAATTAGTAAAGTAAAATTACTTTTGTCCCATAACTCTGTTCCCGCATGATGATATGCTGCGGCCAGAATTATTTTGGACCCTTCGGGGAAGCGTCCAGCTAACCACTTTGCCCCCCATTCAGAATGAGTCATATCTCGGGGTTTTTCCCGAGCACGTTGCACTACTTTACCGATATCATGTAACAGAGCAGCAATAGTAACTTCTTTTACCTGTTCAAAAAGCATGTTAAAACCACCTCTGATCAAAGCCGCTGCTAAGGCGATCTGCCTGGGTAATAATCCACTGCAGAGGAGTCTCAGGCTTATGGTGCTTGGCCGCAAGGTTGATAAAAGAATCTTCCCGTTCGCCTTCTATCCATTCAGAAGAGTTGAGTTCTTCGGGAAAATAATTAGCAAATTTTTCTATAAAAGCTGCGGTGTAAAGGGCATGTTCATGGGTATGACGCCCCTGCTTTTTATTAAATGGTTGATAAAGGTCGGTATTCCGATCGCGATAGTCTTGAGAGGGTAACTCAAGCACACCCTGAGCTATCTTACCAATATCGTGGAAAAGAGCTGCTAAAGAAATTTTAAAGCTTTCTGGCAATAGAGTTTCAGCCATAGAAAACCCCTCTGAACTTCTTACCAAAAACCAGGCAGATAAAAATTTTGTCGGCTTCTTTATTGAGGGAGTTTAAAATAAATACCCTCCATCCCCTTGTCTATTCTTTGAATTTGCCTTAGTAAAAAATCTCTTGCGTGTCAACACTTTTTAAAGATTTTCGGTTAACAAAAACTGCCTTTATTGAGCAAAGGCTAATGAACCCCAAAAGTGACGCTGGCTAATTCATGAAAAAACTTGTTATAATACTTTTATGAAAAAGAAACTTCCTGTTGGTATCCAGAGTTTTGAAGTCATACGCACAGAAAATTACTATTACGTAGATAAAACCCCCTTCGTTAAGAAACTTGTTGACGAAGGTAAGTATTACTTTCTTTCCCGGCCAAGGCGTTTTGGCAAGTCTCTTTTTCTTGATACTCTGCGGCAGGCCTTTCTGGCCAGGCGAGAGCTTTTTCAAGGGCTATATCTGGAGAATAACTGGGACTGGTCTATCAAGTACCCGGTGATTTACATCTCATTTGGCAGCGGGGTTATTAAAGAAAAAAATATTCTTCAGCAAAAAATTCATTACATCTTAGAAGACCATGCTCAGGATTACCAGGTTGACTTAAAAAAAAGCATTATTCCAGACAAAGCCGGGGAGTTAATCAAAGCTCTTTGCCTGAAATACAACCAGAAAGTAGTAGTCCTGGTGGACGAATACGATAAGCCCATCCTTGATAATATTGAAAAAAAAGAAACAGCCATTGAAATTCGGGAAGAGCTAAAAA